>NZ_CP159833.1:20000-395000 GCF_047730175.1 Candidatus Marifrigoribacter sp. Uisw_064 | reverse complement strand
TTTACAATTACTTGTTCAACACTTTTATGTTCACCTAAACCAAAATTTATAATATTGGTAACTGATGATTTATACCCTCTTGAAAGGTAAAGTTTTTGAAATTGAATTTCTGAATTATACTTCACAGAGACTTCAGTTCCTATGCCAAAAGAATTATTGGAAGGACCTTTTAGGTCTACTTGTAGGTAATTTACGTTAGTATTATTTTCATAAATTCCAGCTTTATCATCTACATTATTAATAATTAAATCTAAGTCACCATCATTATCTAAATCCGCATAAGCAGATCCATAAGAGAATTTAGGATCATCTATTCCCCAGTTTTTAGAAGTATTAGTGAAAGTTAGATCTCCATTATTTTTATACATATAGTTACTTAATTTTTCTGAAGGCAAAAGATTTAGCGCTTCATCTAATGTCATTTTAATTTTATTCTCATAATTGCTTTTTATTAAATTAACAACATCATTATTTGCATAATCTTTATCAATACCATTAGTGATAAAAATATCTTTAAACCCATCATTATCAAAATCAGCAATAAGAGGAGCCCAACTCCAATCTGTTTTTACAATACCACTTAATTGCCCTGTTTCTTTAAACTTACCATTGCCTTCATTTATATGCAGCATGTTTGCCATATAAGAATGATGATATCCAATTTCAACTAATTTTTTAAAACCACTAGTACTCATGGCAGCCATATTTTCTTTTCCTCTAGCATAATTTTCAGCCAACATGTCCAGGGTAATTAAATCTTCAAAGGAGTCATTGTTGATATCCGCAAAATCTGAGCCCATACTATTTAAAGAAATATGATTAAAACTAGATAAAATATCATCTTTAAAGGTTCCATCTTTTTGATTGATGTACATAGCATCAGGTTGAAAAAAGTCGTTAGCTACATAAATATCATCCCAACCATCATTATTAAAATCGCCTATGCTAGCAGAATGGCCCCAGGTTTTATTATATAGTCCTGCTTCTCCAGTCACTTTAGTAAATTTAGTGCCATCGTTACGATATAACTGGTCGCTTGTAATTTCTTCAATCTGATTTTGTATTTTTTGACTTATTGTTTTTTTATTTACAAAATCATATCGATAATTCACAACATATAAATCTAAATCCCCATCGTTATCATAATCAATAGGATAACTTTGAGTTGTAAAACCAGGATCGTCAATGCCCCATATTTTCGCTTCCTCTTTAAATGTGCCATTCTTTTGATTGACAAACAATAAGTTTTCTCTTCCTTTTTTTTCTTTAAAAAAACCAGATTTTGAAACATAAATATCTAACCATCCATCATTATTGATGTCTAACATGGTTACCCCTGTTGTGAACCCAAGATAATCTTCAGTTCTAGAAGAAGAGGTGATGTCTTTAAATGTAAAGTCACCTTCGTTTTTATACAATTTATTAGGTCCAAAATTTGAAGTAAAATATAAATCTATTAAACCATCATTATCAATATCACCAACACCAACACCAGCTCCTGAATAAATGAATAAATTATTCATAAAATTCATTTCTTTATTTTGAATAATTTTATTTGTAAAATTTATATTAGATTGAGAATAATCAACTTTGGAGAATAAAGAACTACGCTCAGTGTCATTATTTTTTTCAGAATTGGTTTTTTTATTATCACTACAAGAACATAGCACTAATATGATACTTATGAGAGTTATTTTTTTCTGAATCATAGGGGTTAATTTGAAAATGAGAATAAATTATAAGCTATAGTTAAATACTTTAAGAGGAGCATTGTTACTAACTACAATATAATGTTCTTTTCCATTGATATTTAGGTTTTTAATGTCTTTGGCATCATTATCAATAAAGGGGTAATATTCCTTAGAATAGGAAAAATTACCTTTTCCGTCACCTAATAATACATATCCATAATTACTGTCATAACGAATGGTTTCTATCTCAGCATCATAAAGACCACCAACACCAATAATGTCTAGAATGCCATCATTATTAATGTCTTTGCTTATAAGCGAAGTTGTAGGTCCTGTTTGAGCTTCATTTAAAAGCGGTTTCATTTTAAAGGTGCCATCTCCAAGGTTTTCGATATAGGAGCTTTTAAAATTATGCGCTGCTAATTGAAAAGCATCGTTCAGTTTTTCTTCGCCATAAATGTGTTCCATATCAAGGCTCGCAAATTCTTTAAAGCTTCCAATTTTTTCTAATAAGAAAGGGTTTTGTTCCGAGCTACATTCTTTTCCTCTTATAGGAACTCTTTTACCATCATTAATTTTACTCATCGCTACATCGAAAGACCCATTGTCATCAAAATCTTTAGCATATATGAAAAGGGGTTTTTCTGTAGTGGGATGAAATTTATTGTTTCCCCCAATATTCCCTGCTACATAATCTTGATCTCCATCATTATCAAAGTCCCCAGCAGTGATACTAAACCACCACCCTTCATTATTTTCTAGGCCGTTTCCTTTTTCATTTTTTTCAAAAGAACCATTGGTATTTGTAAAAAGAGTAGGAGCCATCCATTCGCCAACGACCATCAAGTCTAAATCATTGTCATTATCATAATCGGTAAAAATAGATTGAGAAACCATACCGATATTAGATAGATCAGGACTATTTTTTGTGTCATCACTAAAAACCCCATTATTATTTTTTAATAAATACGATTTAGGAGCTAAAGGATATTTTCCAGGAATTACATTACCACCCACAAATAAATCTAAGTCACCATCCTTATCATAATCTCCAGCATTGATGTCTTTTCCAGAAACTAACATGGTAGGAAGTGCATTGTTTTTTCTAGTAAAATTACCGGCACCATTATTAAGGTATAACCTATCTTGTAAAAGCGGACTGTTTTCTTTTAATTCATAACCAGCGCTTACCACATAAAGGTCTTGATCTCCATCTTGGTCAGCATCAAAAAATAAAGCATTGGCATCTTCATATTTACGTTCTTTATTCCATAGCGATTCATTGGATTTTTTAAAGGTTCCATCGTTATTTTGAATGTATAATGCTGCACTAGCTCCAGCTGCATTCCCAACAAAGAAATCTTCTAGGCCATCTTTATTGACATCGGCTACCGTTATACCCGATCCTTTAGTCGATTGTTTTTGTGGAATTAATAATTGAAGTGAATAATCCTCAAACTCATTTTCTTTGTGTTGAAAATCAATTCCTAAGGAGGAATTATTAATATGCTGCGTATTGCTTTTTACTTGTTCTTTAGTATAAGCTACGTTGGTTGCTGATGCATAATCGACAACGAGTCGTTGATTGGCTTTAACATTTAATTGTTTTGAAGTTTTACCATCGGGCCATTTTACAATAACTTCATCTACACTTTCATTTTCTCCTAAACCAAAATTTAAAATATTGGTAACTGATGAAAAATACCCTCTTGTTATATATAGTTTTTGAAATTGAGTTTCTGTCTTATTTTTCACAAATACCTCAGTTCCTAGACCTAAAGAATTATTAGAAGGACCTTTTAAATCTACTTGCAGGTAATTTACATTAGCATTATTTCTATAAAGACTCGCATTGTGGTTAAAATTATTTGTTACTAAATCTAAATCACCATCATTATCTAAATCGGCATAAGCTGATCCATTTGAAAATGTTGGTTCGTCTAGTCCCCAATCACTAATTACTTTTTTAAATGAAAGGTTTCCTTCATTTTGAAACATATAGTTTTTTTGTTTTACTGAAGGAATTAAATCCATGACTTTTTCTAAAGACATGGCTATTTTATTTTCAAAATTATACTTAACTAGATTTCTAAAATCTTGATTATGATAATCTTTATAAACTCCATTGGAAATAAAAATATCTTTCATCCCATCATTATCAAAATCTGTAATAAGAGGCGCCCAACTCCAATCTGTATTTGTTATACCACTTAATTGACCTGTTTCTTTAAATTTACCATTCCCTTCATTATAAAAAAGCATATTCGTCATATATGGATAATGATACCCAGCATTCACTAAATTTTTAAACCCCTTAGAGTCCATAGAAGCCATATTTATTTTGCTTCTTTCATAATCTTCCGCAGCCATATCAAGGGTAATCAAATCTTCGAATGAATCATTATTAAGATCAGCAAAATCGGTACCCATACTATTAAATGAAATGTGATTTAATCTTGTTAAGATTTCATTATTAAAAGTTCCGTCTTTTTGATTAATGTACATGGCATCGGGTTCATTAAAATCGTTGGCAACATAAATATCTTCCCATCCATCATTATTAAAATCACCAATGGAAGCACTAAGTCCCCATGCTTTATTATACAATCCAGCTTCTCCTGTTACTTTTGTAAATATAGTACCATCGTTGCGATACAATTGATCACTCGTAGTTTCTTGAATGTTATTTTGTATCTCTGCACTAACTCTACCATTATTAGTGAAATCGTATCGATAATTAACGATATAGATATCCAAGTCGCCATCATTATCATAATCTAATGAGTACGCTTGAGTACCAAAGCCAGGATCATCTAATCCCCATTTTTTAGACTCTTCATAAAAGGTGCCATTTTTTTGATTAACAAAGAGTAAGTTTTTTCTTCCTTCATCATTTCCTAAGGAACCTGCTTTTAATACATATATATCTAACCAGCCATCATTATTAATATCTAACATGGTTACTCCTGTAGAAAATCCATTGTAATCTTCTGTTTTAGATGAAACTGTAATGTCTTTAAATTTAAAATCACCTTCGTTTTTGTATAATTTGTTTGGGCTATTATTCCCCACAAAATAAATGTCTTCTAAACCATCATTGTCAATATCTCCTAATGCTAACCCTGCTCCTGCATATAAATAAGGATAACTCATGAAGTTAAATTGCTTTGTTGGTGTAACCGTATTTTTAAAAGTAATAGATGACTTTTCCTTATTTATTTTTGTAAATAAATGAGTAGCATCATTAGTATAAACTCCATTTTTTGGTTGTTTTAATGATTCATTTTTACAAGAGGTAATAATAAGGAGAAGAAATAAAAACGATAAGCTATACTTCATAATTAAGTATTATAATGATAAAAAACAAATATATATAAAACAGTGGAATTTTAATTCTATTTGAAAAATAAACAAGCTATCTTATTATAAGGGAATATTTAAATATTTTATTTTTTAACAAAATAGCACAAATATCTTTATGTATATAGTGAATTAGCGGATAATACGCAGTTATTTTAGCTTAAATGTATGAGACTATTTTTTTTTTTTTTTATTTAACAAATATTTAAATATTTCCTTATATTGCTTCTCAGTTATTTATGAATCATAAAACAACAACAAACTATTATGAAAAAAATTTTCTTATTATTATTCGCATCGGTACTTGTATTTTCTTGTACAAAAAATGTTGAATTAGCAGATTCTTCGGCAGACTTGACGTCGACGATCTCCCAGTATGATGCCACCAACTTAGGTGTCTATAAAGGAGTATTTACAACACAAGGGACTATGGAAAGAGGAGTAGTAGAAATTAATGTAATTCCTGAGAATTACGCTACTGCAACTATTCAATTAGTGTCTGGACAAACAATTACGTTCCGTTCTACTCAAATTATTGAGGAAGAAATGGAAATTCTTGAACTTAAAATGATTGGAGCTGGTCTTGGAGAAACATCTTTCTTGCTTACAGCAGATATTGATGGATCAAACGTGATTATCTCTAGAGTAATGTTCAATGGTAAAAAAGCAGGTATGATTGCTGCACACGATACTTCAAGAGCACCAGTGGTTCCTATTACTGGAGTATTAGCTTGTGATGATTGTGCTGCACACCCATTATTAGTTACAGGTGATACTGGAACTTTTAGTTTATTATATGTAGGTGATGGTTCTGCCGATGACACGGTTACAGCTTTAGCTGATGTAGGAGTTATCGTTTCTACTTCAGGTGGACAATCTGGATGTGTTGATGGTGGTGCTCAAACTACTTGTGATATTACTGGTGGAGATCTTATAGGTACTAATGATATTGCATGGATTGGAACTCATACCTATGATAATGTAGGTGATTGTTCTGAAGCTGCTGGTACTTGGTCTTTAGATTCAGGTAACCACGGTTCTTATGCTGGTACTTTTACTAGTGATGTAACTTGTGTTCCTGGAGCTCCAGCAAATGATACTTGTGCTACGGCAGAAGCTGCTGTTTGTGGAGGTTCTTATACTGGAAGTACTGTTACGGCTACTGACGACGATGGAGCTTATGGCCCTGACGTATGGTATTCTCTTACTGGTTTAGTTGCTGGTACAGAAGTTACTGTTTCACTTTGTGGTGGATTAACTACTTACGATTCTCGTTTAGTTATATATGATGCATGTGGTGGATCTGAAATAGCTACAAACGATGATTCATGTGGTCTTCAATCTGAGATTATTTACATTACAGATGGTTCAGATGTATTAGTATCTGTACAAGCATTTAGTACTGGAACTGGAAACTACGGTTTAGATATTACTTGTGCTGCTGCACCAACGTGTAATGATGGAATCCAAAATGGAGACGAAACAGGAATCGATTGTGGTGGAGCTACGTGCCCAGCATGTCCTCCTGCTCCATTAACTTGTGGTGATGTTTATGTTGATGACGGTGGTACTGGTGGAGATTACTCTATTGATATTACTGAAAGTACTTTAGTTGATGCTACAGCTGGTTTAACTGCAAGTGTTGGTTTTACAGCGTTTGATATAGAAGCTACATGGGATTTCATGTATTTCTACGATGGAGCTACTTCAGGGGATCCTCAAATTATGGCTTCTGATTTAGGAGTTCCTGTTTCTGCAGATAGAAATGGTGGTTCTGGATTTACTGGAACTGATTTATTAGGTGACAGTGTAACTGCAACTGGACAATTTATGACAGTGGTATTTATTTCTGATGCTTCTGTGCCATTCCCAGGATGGGAAGGTAATGTGTCATGTTTAGCACCAGCACCACTTCAAGAAAACAGTGTTAAGTTTACAGCTACGCCTAGAGAACTTAAGGCAGCTACTCAAGGTGATATAATCGCTAGAAAGAAACTTATTAGAAGTCTTCAAAATAAATAAATATTAAATTAATTTATTTTAATAGTAAAACGCCTCCAGCAATGGAGGCGTTTTTTTTATACAATAAATTTTACACCACTCCCGCGTAAGAATTAAGCTACTTTAGGTAGGTGAAGTCGTTAAATTGTTTGTTTATTAGATGAAATACCCAACTTTTTTTTTCTAATAAAAACCCTTATGAATACAAGTTTATTTGTATAAATTAGACTTAAATTATTTATAAATCATTTAACAACACCAAACTATTATGAAAAAAATTTTCTTATTATTATTCGCATCGGTACTTGTATTTTCATGTACTAAAGATGTTGAATTAGCAGATTCTTCGGCAGACTTGTCGGCGACTCTTGCACAGTATGACGATACCAACATGGGTGTCTATAAAGGAGTTTTTACAACTCAAGGTACCATGGAAAGAGGTATTTTAGAAATTAATATTACACCAAACAATTTAGGTGTAGCAACGTTAAAATTAACTTCTGGACAAGAAATTAATTTTATCGCAGACAGAACAATTGAAGCTGGGGCTGAAGTTCAAAACTTAGCATTTAGTTCTTCTTCTATTATGGCATCTTTTAAACTAAGTGCTGATTTAGATGGAGCAAATGTTCAAATATCTGATGTAGTATACAAAGGTATTACTTCTGGAGCTATTGCTGCTCATGAAACTTCTAGAGCACCTGTTGTGCCTATTACTGGAGTTTTAGCTTGTGATGATTGTGCTGCTCACCCATTATTAGTTACTGGTGATACTGGTACTTTAAGTTTTATTTATGTAGGTGATGGATCTGCAGATGATTCTTTGACTGCTATGGTAGACGTAGGAGTTATCTTAAGCAATGGTGGTACTCAAACTGGATGTATTGATGGTGGTGCTACTACAACTTGTGATATAGCTGGTGGTGGAACTTTTGGTTCTAACGTTGTTGCATGGAATGGAACTCATACCTACAATAATGTAGATGACTGTTCTGAAGCTGCTGGTACTTGGTCTTTAGTTTCTGGTAACCACGGTACTTTTACTGGTACTTTTACTGGTGATGTAACTTGTGCTCCTCCAGCTCCAGCAAATGATACTTGTGCTACGGCAGAAGCTGCTGTTTGTGGAGGTTCTTATACTGGAAGTACTGTTACGGCTACTGACGATGATGGAAATTATGGTCCAGACGTATGGTATTCTCTTACTGGTTTAACTGCTGGTGATGAAGTTACTGTTTCACTTTGTGGTGGATTAACTGATTACGATTCTCGTTTAGTAATATATGATGCATGTGGTGGAGCTGAGTTATTTAACTTAGATGATTCATGTGGATTACAGTCTGAAATTTCTTATATTTCTGATGGTTCAGATGTATTAGTATCTGTTCAAGCGTTTAGTGCTGGAACTGGAAACTACGGTTTAGATATTACTTGTGCTTCTGCACCAACGTGTACTGATGGAATCCAAAATGGAGATGAAACTGGAATCGATTGTGGTGGAGCTACGTGCCCAGCATGTCCTCCTGCTCCATTAACTTGTGGTGACACTTATGTTGATGACGGTGGTACTGGTGGAGATTACTCTACTGGAATTACTGAAAGTACTTTAGTTGATGCTACAGCTGGTTTAACTGCAAGTGTTGGTTTTACAGCGTTTGATCTAGAAGCTACATGGGATTACATGTATTTCTACGATGGAGCTACTTCAGGGGATCCTCAAATTATGGCTTCTGATTTAGGAGTTCCTGTTTCTGCAGATAGAAATGGTGGTTCTGGATTTACTGGAACTGATTTATTAGGTGACAGTGTAACTGCAACTGGACAATTTATGACAGTGGTATTTATTTCTGATGCTTCTGTGCCATTCCCAGGATGGGAAGGTACTGTGTCATGTTTAGCACCAGCACCACTTCAAGAAAACAGTGTTAAGTTTACAGCTACGCCTAGAGAACTTAAGGCAGCTACTCAAGGTGATATAATCGCTAGAAAGAAACTTATTAGAAGTCTTCAAAATAAATAAATATTAAATTAATTTATTTTAATAGTAAAACGCCTCCAGCAATGGAGGCGTTTTTTTTTAAAACTTATACTGTAAGAAATTGCTAATGAGGATCGATGTGATACAGCAACTAACACTGCTCTTTTAATTACTGAAGGTCATACTGATTTTGGAGTAGCTTCTGCTTGTTTATCACATATTGTCTTTGTGAGGGCGAAGCCCGTGACAATCTCACGAATTTAATTCCAATATATGAGATTACCTCATTGCGTTTGTAAGGACATTTTTTTTTTAGAGATTGCTTCAGTTATTCTTCCTTCGCAAAGACATTTATTTGGAGATTACTTTTATTTTTCTTCCTTCATTCATAAAGACAAGAATAATTACTCTTTACAGAAAATACGCCAATACCGTGGCAAGAATCACGGCTGTCATTTTCGATAAATTAAAGGTGTGGTTTTTTGAGCTTTCAAAAAGTATTGTAGTAGAAACATGAAGAAAAACACCAATGGTGATTGCTGTAATCTCTGTTGAATAACTACTAATTGCTTCGGAATAGGTAGAAACCCAACTTCCTAATGGCGTCATGATCGCAAACAAAAAGAGAAATAGGAGTGTAGTACTTTTTTTGTATCCTGCTTGTATGAAGAATACCGATAAGATAATAGCAATCGGTATTTTATGAACGATCACCCCTAATAATAAATGATTATGATCACTAATAGGAAACCCTTCCAAGAAGGCATGCACACTTAAACTTATCAATAACAACCATGGAAATTTTTGCTGGGCATCATGAAGGTGTACATGGCCGTGTTCGGCTCCTTTAGAGAAAAACTCTAAACATATTTGTATAACAATTCCCAACAAGATAAATATTCCAATACGTTTGGAAGGTTCTTGAAATACTTCTGGTAATAATTCCAATAAGGTAACAGAAAGTAAAAAAGACCCACTAAAAGCTAAGAAGATAGGCATAAACTTTAAGTTCTTTCCTTTTACTAGCGTAGCAATAAAATAACCGATGATAACCGATAAAAATAGTAGGATGTAATTCATATGCTAAAGATAAGTATTAAACGTTCTGAAGTGTTTTTAGCATAGGGCGTTAATTGATAATCGCCAAAGCAATGTCTTAATGTGATACCAGCTTCTTTAAAATAGGTTTCAAAATTTTCTAATGTAATTGCTTTTACTTTTTCCACAAAGGAATACTCATTTTCATTATGAGAAAAATGGATGTCTTTAATAATATACCCTGCTTCAATTTTACGCTTGATATGGAAAGATATTCCATCGACTATTTTTATTTCAGAAGAGACAATATGTTGCTTTACATAGTCCACATTTAAAAAATCGATCACCCCAAAACCATTTGGTTTTATTTCTTCTTTAATGGCTTTTATGGTTCTTAGGTTATCTTCTTCATTTTCAAAATAACCAAAACTGGTAAACAAATTAACTACGGCATCAAACTTTTTTGGAAAAGGGATACACATATCGTGTTCCTTAAAATGTAGGGTCTCATTTTCAAATTGTTTTGCAAAAGCAATACTTTCTGGAGATAAATCTACACCCGTAACATGATACCCTAGTGTATTTAAATATTGCGCATGCCTTCCTTTACCACAGGCAAGATCTAATATTTCTGCTCCTTTTGGGATCCTAAGAAACTGCATCAAGGTATTCATGAATTCGGCAGCTTCCGTTTCATCCCTTTCTTTATAAAGGATGTGGTAAAATGGAGTGTCAAACCAAGAGGCGTACCAATTATTATTATCTTTTTGCATGAATAGGATTTTCGGCTACAAAAATACTGTATTTTTGCTCCTTAATTTATAGGAAGCTTTTTTATTTAAATAGAATTATTGGTTTATACTCAAACTAAGGATATTTTCGAGTTTTTAGTAGTATTATTTTTTCTTTTAGGGCGGCAAAAATTTTAAGCATAGCATCGTTACGGTTAAAATTTTTAACAAAGCTAAAAGGAAAAAGAACGAAGTTAAAATTTGGAAATATCCTTAGTTTGAGTATCTAAAAAAGATCCCCGTATTCACGAGGAATATTATGGAAAAAAATTTTAAAATGCTTGCCAAAACTTTATATGGTTTTGAAGAATTATTGGCACAAGAATTAAGACAACTAGGAGCTTCGAATGTTGAAACTGGAACTCGTAATGTTACTTTTAAAGGTGACTTAGGGTTTATGTACAAAGCCAATTTATGTTGTCGTACAGCGATTAAAATTTTAAAACCGATTACCGTATTTAATATTTTTACCGAAAAGGATTTATATAAAAAAGTATATGAAATTCCTTGGGAAAATTACATGGATAAAGAGGGGAGTTTAGCTGTAGATGCAACCGTTTTTTCAGATCATTTTACCCATTCACAATATATTTCTTTAAAAACGAAAGATGCGATTGTAGATCGATTTAGAGACAAGGAAGGCATTCGCCCTGATGTAGATTTAGACCATCCAACCCTTCGTATTAACATTCATATAGACCGTAATATTTGTACCGTTTCTTTAGATAGTTCTGGGCAATCTTTACATAAAAGAGGCTATAAAGTAGCAACTACATTAGCTCCCATCAATGAGGTCTTAGCGGCAGGTTTAATCATGCTTTCTGGATGGACTGGGCAATGTGATTTAATGGATCCTATGTGTGGAGGAGGTACCATTTTAACTGAAGCAGCAATGATCGCCTGTAATATTCCTGCAAATTTAAACAGGAAGGAATTTGGTTTTGAAAACTGGCCCGATTTTGATGTGGATTTATATGAATTAATAGAAGCTTCTGCTTTAAAGAAAGTTCGAGATTTTCATTTTAAAATTTATGGTTCCGATAAAGATGCGAGAGTGTTAGAAAGAGCTGAAGAAAATATTAAAAGTGCAAACCTTGAGGAGTTTATATCAATAAAAGAGCAGGACTTTTTTGAAAGTAAAAAAGAAACAGGAAGGCAATTATTTATGGTTTTTAATCCGCCTTACGATGAGCGACTCTCTGCGAATATCGAAGAGTTATATTCTTCTATAGGAAATACGTTAAAACGAGGGTATTCAAATACGCAAGCTTGGATGATCACCTCTAGTATGGAAGCCTTAAAACATGTTGGTTTACGACCTTCTAGAAAAATTAAATTGTATAATGGTAAATTAGAAAGTCGATTTGTTAAATACGAAATGTATGAAGGAAGTCGAAAAGCTAAAAAGCAAGGACGTGAGTTTAAAGAGGAAGAGTAATTAAATTATTCATTCATTTTTAAAGGAAGCATCCAAGAGTCATCTGTATAATTCTTTTCGTTGATTTGAGTTAACTCTAAGGTCGGTGGAAACATTGCCTGAGTAGGAAGTCCATTAAATTTCACTTTTAAATCTATGTGTATAATGGGATCCACTTTCGCATATTTTTTTAATGCCTTTTGCTTTAAATATTTGGCTAAGTATATAACATTATAAGGATCTTCCGCTATATGTGCTGCTTGATTTGTTGTTAAAAAAGGAGCGATATCTATATCCATTACATCACCACTTAATTTATCTGTCATGGTAACTTTAAAATCGGTTATCTCTTTAGACTGCATTTTCATTCGCCAGGAATAACGAGAAGCAATACCTGTCCATTCTGGGTTGTCGGTATATAGTAAATACCTAAAAGGCATTGCCAAATGAAAAATCATAAAAAGAATTAAGAGGAAGCTCACCAGTCTTCTTGATACATTCCATTTTAATTCTGGAGGGTTTTCTGTTTCTTCAATTTTAACTTCTTCAACAGACTCTTCAAACTCATCTAACTCTTCTGTATTGACTTTCTTACTAAATAATCGTTCTAAAAAGCGACTCACTTTTGAAGTATTAAAAAATAAAATAGTACTACAAATCATAAAGAAAGGAAAGATTCCAATATCATTAAATAATATAAAGTTATTAGTTAAATTGAATATTAAAACAAGAATAACCCCAATAATCCGTGTGCGTTTATTTAATAAAATAAATACAATTAATAAATCATAAATAATTCCTCCATAGGTAATAAATAGGTCTAAGAAGCGATCAGAAAATAGGGAGTTAAGGATGTTTCCTCTAGAAGAATCTATGATTATTTGTGGTAAATCAGTATTGAGCCAATTTGGCGACAATTTTGCAATTCCACCAAAAATATAGGGCAGGGAAATTAAGAAAATTAAAAGATACTTATTCCAAGCAGGAATAAAGTTTAAGTTCTCATTTTTAGATAAAATTGATTTAACACTGTATTTATTATCAGCATTAATAAAAATCATTACAAAAGCAATTAAAGAGATTAAGTAAAGATGATTATTGTAAAGAGTTGCGTCTATAAAAGTAAAATAGGTGAAAACGACAAAGAAAAATATCATAGCATATCGATACAAGAATCCTATTGCTATAAAAACGGCAGAGAAAAGAAGGCCTAAATTTAAAACCTTAAGGATACTTTTTGATAGCGGTTTTAAAAATGATAACTCTTGATATGGAAATAATATTTCTGGGCCTGTCATAAATTGATACACAAAATCAATTTTAATGAAAGTAAACACTTGATAAGTCATAAAGCACCCAAAAACAATACGAAATGTAGCTACAATAGATGCATCTATTGGTTTAAATAAAAAATGCAATAACTTAGTATTCATTTTAATGATTCAATTAGACGGTTATGATTCAAATATACAAATACTTAGTTATAATAAAATAAGTAAAAAATAAATATTGAAAAGGAACTTTGTTATTTTTTAAAAATAGGAATTAAATAGGAGAGTGTATATCCATAACCAACTCCAAACTCACTAAAATCGTAGGTTCTATTGAAGCCTGGAATAAATAAATTTTTAAAATTTTCTGGCTTATCTTCAGATATTTTACGTTTTAATTGAACATTAAGGGAAAGATATAAGTTGTTAAAAATTTCAGTTTTTATACTCATAATAATTTCAGCCCAATGAGCAGTTAGCCCTTTATATTCTATTGGATTTTCAATAAAAGTAGTTGGAAAAGTATCGTCTCCGGTATAGATAGTATAGCCCAATAATTCTTGTTTAAAAGTTGAAAAACCATAACGCATTCCAGCAGAAATTTCATTGTTCATTCCTAGCCAGTTATTATATGAGTTGAAGTTGAAGCCTATTTTAGCATAACTTCCATTCGTAGAAGAGTTTAAATTTTCTTCAAAACGATCCTTGGTTTCGTTTCCAAGTTCAATAGCAGCATAAAACTTTTTAGTGACTCTAAAATCAGCCATGATTTCAAAGCCTGTATAATCATCTTCAAAAAAAGAACGAATGGGTTTCGATATGTCTGCGCCTACCCGTAAACCATATTTTTCATTTTTGGTGATCGTGTCGGTTACAGCAGTATTTTCTTCTTGTGCCATTACTGAAAATGACGAAGTAAAAGAAATACTAATGAAAAATATTAATATGTGCTTCATTTTCATTTTCAATGGTGTCATTAACTATTTCTATGGAACGAATCCAATTAGTGGTAATATCTTCTGGAACTACAAGCGCATTTACATCATAAAAAATCGTCTTAAATGAACAGGCTCTATTGAGGTATTCATCTACACGTCGGTAATTGAAACTTATAGAGTCCACATTAATAGTTATGGTATCATTAATATCTTTAATAAAACGGTACGATGTAATATCAGCTCTGACAAATAAGGGTATTGTAATCAAACTAGTTGTACTGTCATTGACCACTATAACATCTCCTAGATCTGTAATTACACTTAAACTTGTAAAACCTTTATTTTCTGATGGATTTTCAAAGTTTTTAAATTGAATAACAAGTTTTGACGTAGTTTGTTTTGCCGCAGAACATAAATCATCTCGGGTACAACTATTCGCAGCTATAATAATGGCAATAAAAAATAATAGTTTCTTTAACATATATAATTCTCTATAGAGGTATTATCTTTTTTCCAAAAGTACAACATTTTCTACATGATAGGTCTGTGGAAACATATCAACTGCTTGCGTTTTTACAACTTTATACGTTTCATCTAACAATGCAAGGTCTCTCGCTTGTGTTGCACTATTACAACTCACATACACAATTTTATTTGCCGCTAGATTGATTAATTGTTCTACCACATCTTTATGCATACCATCTCTTGGAGGATCTGTAATAATCACATCTGGTTGTCCATGTTCATTGATAAAAGACTGATTAAATACCTTTTTCATATCACCCACATAAAACTCAACGTTGTCAATATTATTTAATTGTGCGTTTTCTTTAGCCGCTTCAATAGCATCTGGAACCGATTCAATACCGATTACTTTTTTTGCCTTCTTTGCTACAAACTGAGCAATGGTTCCGGTTCCTGTATATAAATCGTATACCAATTCGTTTCCAGTTAAATTGGCAAAATCACGGGTAACTTTATACAATTCAAAAGCTTGTTCTGAATTGGTCTGATAAAAAGACTTCGCATTAATTTTAAAACGCAAGCCTTCCATTTCTTCAAAAATATGATCTTCACCTTTATAACAATGAATTTCTTGATCATATAAGGTGTCATTTCCTTTAGAATTAATCACATACAATAGGGAAGTGATATCAGGAAATTTTGAAGCAACAGCATCTAACAATAAGGCTCTATTTTTTTCATCTTCATGAAAAAACTGAACCAACACCATCACATCACCAGTACTCGAAGTACGAAGCATTAGCGTACGTAAAAATCCTTCTTGTTTTCTCGCGTTGAAAAAACGGAGGTTTAATTCTTCTGCTTTTTGTTTGATGAAATTTCGGATGGCATTACTTGGGTCGCGTTGTAAATGACATTTATCGATGTCTAAAATTTTATCCCACATACCCGGAATATGAAACCCTAATGCATTTCGGTTTTCGATAATTTCATCGCTTTTAATCTGATCCAACGTTAACCATTTGCTATCACTAAATGAGAACTCCATTTTATTGCGGTAAAAGTACTGCTCTTTCGACCCAAGAATAGGGAGTGGCTCAGGCATTTCAATTTTACCGATACGTTTTAAATTGTTCTCTACTTCTTTTTGTTTGAAATAAAGCTGATGTTCGTAACCCATATGTTGCCATTTGCAACCACCACAGGTTCCAAAAAATTCACATTCAGGCTCTGTACGTTTGTCTGAAAGTTTGGAAAAAGAAATAGCATTCCCTTCATAATAACTCGAGCGTTTTTTTGTGGTTTGTACGGATGCCACATCTCCTGGCACCGCATTACTGATAAATACAACTCTTCCGTCAGGTGCTTTTGCAATTGCTTTTCCTTTGGCACCTGCATCAATCACTTCTAAATCTTCAAGAATGACTCTGTTCGTTTTTCTTTTTCCCATGTGGCAAAAATAACAATAGCGTGTTTAATCTTTATGAGATTATCAGTTTTTATTTTTTGGTTTTTGAAGATTGTCTCCTTGAGCGCAGTCGAAAGGTTTTTTAAATTTGATAATATAGGCCTCGACTAGTTTCACTAGCTATCTTCAACAAAATATATTTTGTTTCAATAATGCTCGACCAGACAACCTTGTATTTCATGATTCATTTTCCTATGGCTTTTAAAAAAGGGATGCTATTTAATATAATGACCTTTGTGTTTTTAGGTGTAATAGTGTACTACATCGTTTAGCTTTTTAATACGGAAGTAACCAACGAACTTATACTATGGTCGGCGGCTGGAATAATATGCCTTATGGCGGTTTCTATGTTGAAATTATATATTTGGATGCAGGTGGATAAAAACAGCGTAATACGGGAATTTAAACGTTTAGAATTACAAGTTTCGACGCTTTCAGCAAAATAATCTAAATGACTTTTGGGAATTGCTAAAATTTAGTAAATTGCGCCTTGAAGGATGATTTCTCTCCTCCGCTGAATTTTCGAGCTTTCGAAAGAATAAAGGTACAGTAGGAATTACATATATTTTAATTTAAATTATTTATTATGTCAGTTTTACAAGAAACCGCATCTCAAAAAGCAATCGATTTAGAAAACAAGTATGGAGCGCATAATTACCATCCACTTCCTGTAGTATTAAACAAAGGAGAAGGAGTATTTGTGTGGGACGTAGAAGGAAAAAAGTATTACGATTTCCTTTCAGCGTATTCTGCAGTGAATCAAGGGCACTGTCATCCAAAAATCGTTGCAGCAGTTAAGAAACAATCAGAAACCTTAGCATTAACATCAAGAGCATTTTATAATGATATGCTTGGTCCTTACGAGAAATTTGTTTGCGAGTTCTTTAAATTCGATAAATTACTTCCAATGAATACGGGAGCTGAGGCTGTAGAAACAGCGCTGAAGCTATGCAGAAAATGGGCTTACGAAAAGAAAGGCTTGGGAGAAAATGAAGCTGAAATCATTGTCTGTGAGAATAATTTCCACGGAAGAACAACTACCATTATTTCTTTTTCAAATGATCCAGTAGCGCGCAAAAATTTTGGTCCATATACTGATGGATTCATAAAAATTGAATACGATAATATTGATGCTTTGGAAAAGGTTTTATCTTCGAATAAAAACGTTGCTGGGTTTCTAGTAGAACCAATACAAGGAGAAGCTGGAGTGTATGTTCCTTCTGAAGGGTATTTGAATAAAGCAAAAGCATTATGCGAAAAGTATAATGTTTTGTTTATAGCTGATGAGGTACAAACAGGAATTGCACGTACAGGTCGTTTATTAGCAACTTGTGGAGATTGTTCATGTGAAAACAAAGGATGTGAAGGAACACCAGATGTGAAGCCAGATATTTTAATCTTAGGAAAAGCAATGAGTGGTGGAGCTTATCCTGTTTCGGGAGTATTGGCAGATAATCATATCATGGATGTCATTAAACCAGGAAATCATGGTTCGACTTTTGGTGGTAACCCTGTAGCAGCGGCAGTTGCTACCGCAGCCTTGGAAGTGGTTCGAGATGAAAAATTAGCCGAAAATGCAGATCGTCTTGGAAAACTTTTCCGAAGTGAAATAAACAAATATATAGAAACGAGTGAGCTTGTTTCTCTTGTAAGAGGTAGAGGGCTGTTAAATGCTATTGTGATCAATGACTCTGAAGACAGTGATACTGCTTGGAATATCTGTATGAGATTGCGAGATAACGGCTTGTTGGCAAAACCAACACACGGTAATATTATACGTTTTGCACCACCGTTGGTGATGACGGAAGCGCAGTTATTGGATTGTGTTTCGATTATTACAAAAACACTTACTGAGTTTAGTTAAGACTTAGGGTATATGTTAATTAAAAAAGCTCCTATGATTGTGGGAGCTTTTTTTTGGTTATAAAGGATAGTAACGGTCTAGTATAAGAATAGTAGTGGATTAAAACGCACTATTTTTATACATTGTTGGCAATAGTATTTTCTTTTTCCCATTTCTTGATTATCACAAACCAAATTGCGATTGAAACACCTAAAATCATGATTTTTTCAGTTCCATCAATTCCGTTTTTTATTAACGCATTAAACATCATAATTTGGATAATCATATGAAAGCAAGCACTTGCTATAATCGACTTTGTTGATTCAGCCACTTGTCCAATTCCCCAACTTCCAAAAATCATCATTCCTAAAAAGAAAAGGTTATCTCCAATACTAGCCTTTGTTAAAAATGTCAAATGCCATAAATACCATATAAATCCAATTATTAAATATTTTTTCCAAGGTTTCAATATTTTCAATTCTTCTTGTAAGTATCCTCTCCATCCATATTCTTCCATTATACAATAAAGAAAAGTCCCGGTTGCAGCAACGAGACCGTAAAAGTGATATTCCATTCCAAAGTCATTTGTTACTCCTATTATTGTCAAAATTAGGATTGGAATAATAGCCATTATAAGGCTTTTTGACTTTGAAGTTCCAAATAATGACATTTCCATCTTCCGCTTTTTTTTCAAAAAAGGAATAATAATTAATGCTCCTATAATAACTCCACTACCTTCAAGAAGCACAGTAATAAATATAAAAACCCAACTGGGTAGTTTTTCCAATTCTGATTTAAATTCAAAAATGTCAAATCGAAAAATGTTCGATATTAGGGTTGCGATAATAAAAAATATCACTACTCTTTTCCAACTGATATTATTTTTCTCCATTTCGTCTTTCATATTATTGCCAACTTGTTATATCCATCATGAAGGTATCGTTTATCGGCTAATATTCCTAGATATCAGTACCTTTTGTGTGTTAGTATCTTTGCTATCTAAGTTAAAACGGTATCTAACAGACGTGAATTACAACTATTAAAAAAGCCCCTTCAAATGAAGAGGCTTTTTTAGTATAATAGATAGATTTTTATTTAGGACTTACAATTTCTACTATTTCTAATTCAAATATTAAATCTGAACTAGGAGGAATCACAGGTGGATATCCTCTTTCACCATATCCTAAATGAGCAGGGATAAAGAACGTAGCTTTTTCACCTACTTTCATAGATAATAATCCTTCTCTAAATCCAGAAATTAATTTTGCTTCAAGTGAATAATCCATTGGAGTTGGTTTGTAACCACCACCATCTTCTCTTACATGGTCCCATACTTCAAATCTCTTAGC
The DNA here is from genome assembly GCF_047730175.1 of Candidatus Marifrigoribacter sp. Uisw_064. GTDB lineage: Bacteria > Bacteroidota > Bacteroidia > Flavobacteriales > Flavobacteriaceae > Marifrigoribacter. The sequence continues at coordinate 375,390 of NZ_CP159833.1, read as the reverse complement.
AACCTCAATCATGTTTGAATCGAATAAAGAACCATCGGTTAAATAACCAGCATAATATACAAGCACTTTATCTCCTAACTTAGGCTGTACTTCAGTACCTTCTGTAATAATATATTTTTTAAGTCCAGAAGGTAATTCTTCTGCTTTTTCGATTATAGAATTAAATTCTTTTGCAACCCCAGCAGCAATTTTAGCTTTTTGATCTTGACTTTTTTTCTTTTTCTTTTCAATAATAACCATTCCTTCTTTAAATGAATGAAGTTTAACACCTCCTACATTTATAATATTTACTTCTAACATGGTAACTGTTTCAACAGGCTTACTTCCATTAGCAACTTCTACAGATCCAAGAGCATCAACGATATCTTGACCTATTGCGATTTCACCAAAAACGGTATGCTTTCCATTTAACCAAGGTGTTTCTTTTAAGGTGATAAAAAATTGACTTCCATTGGTACCAGGACCAGAATTAGCCATTGAAAGAATTCCTTTTTTTGAATGTTGTAATTCTTGTGTTGTTTCATCAGGAAATTTATATCCTGGATTTCCAGAACCTGTTCCTAAAGGATCTCCACCTTGAATCATAAAATCTTTGATAATTCTATGGAATATTAATCCGTTATAGAATTTTTTTCCTTTATAAATTGAATCTACCATTTCATTGTTACCTTCAGCTAAATCAATAAAATTTGAAACAGTTAATGGTGCTTGTTCATGATGAAGTTTTGCAACAAAACTTCCTTTACTTGTTATAAATTCAGCATAAATTCCTTCTTTTAAATCGGGATATTTACTTTGGCAAGAACCTAAGGTTAATGATAAGATTAATACTAAAAATGTTAATTTTTTCATAGCTGTAATAATGTTTATTGTGTTTGATTTATTGATATTAGTGTTAATTTACTTTGTAATGGGACATTAGCCCCTAATTTATTTACGATTCCGTAATAACCAAATGCTTTGTAAGATGGTAAAAACAAGGTAATAGTTTCACCGACCTTCATAAGTTTGATGCCGTCTCGTATTCCTGAAATTAATTCTTGTTTTGTTTTATCTACGATATAGTCTTGAATTCCAATTTCTTCTTCAGAAAGAAGTACTTCTCCATTTAAATATGTTAAGTCGTAACTAAAGGTAACTTGATCTCCTAACGTTGGAACTACCGTTGAAATAGTGTCTTTTTTATTATAATAATACCAAAATCCATTCGTAGAAGTGATGTATTCGTTCTCTGGATTAGATTCCATTAAAGCTAAAAATTGATTTTTTTCAAGCTCAAATATTTTTTTATTTCGTTCTACAGATTCATCAATAAATGATCCAGATGTTCTTTGAATAGGGGGTCTAGCTTCAGGTGTTTTACAAGACACAAAAGCAAGACATCCAAAAAGGAGTATGAGTAGGTTACGCAACATAATTCAAGGCTTCTTTATAAGTAGGCAATATACTAATAAAATCAGAAGTTGTTTTTATAAGTGCTGTATCGCTTTTTCCTCCAGCAGCATTAGTATGACCTCCACCATTAAAATGAGTGCGTGCAAATTCATTAACTGAAAATTCGCCTTTACTTCTAAATGATATTTTTACAATATTGTCTTTCTCACTTTCAATAAAAATAGCAGCCATATTGATGCCTTCCATAGAAAGGGCATAATTTACAAACCCTTCCGTATCTCCTTTTTTAAAATTATGGTCATCTAATTCTTTTTGAGAAAGTGTAATGAAAGCAGTTTTAAATTCCGTTAGAATCGTTAAATTACTTAAGGCTACTCCTAAAAGTTTAAGTCGGTCAGGTGTATTTGTATCATATACATTTTGATGAATAGCAGCATTGTTAGCGCCGTTTTCTATTAAAGTTGCAATAACTCGATGTGTGGTTGCTGTGGTTGCAGGAAATCTAAAAGAACCTGTATCTGTCATGATACCTGTATATAGTTGCGTGCTTATTTCAGCATTTAAAAATTCTAAATCTTCTAAAGCTTCCATAAAATGAAAAACCATTTCTGCGGTAGAACACATGCTTACATCACTGTAAGTAACTACGGCATAATCATCGGGTTGTTGATGATGATCGATCATTACAAAATCTGCTTTTGCATTTTCAAGGAGGGTGCCTAAATCGCCTGTTCTATTTAACGCATTAAAATCTAGGGTAAAAATTAGATCAGCTTGAGAAATTACCTCTCTAACTTCAGCAGTATGTTGATTAAAATTTAAAATAGAATTAGATTCTGGGATCCACTTCAAAAAAGAGGGAAAATCATTTGGCATCACAACTTGAACAATATGTCCTTTCTGTTGTAGATAATTTGCTATCCCTAAACAAGAACCTAAAGCATCACCATCTGGATTTTTATGCCCAACGACTACAATCTTTTTTTGAGTCTTTAACAGGTTTTTTATTTGATTTATTTTTTCTGAATTCATACGTTTTTTACCATCTAGCATAGCGAATGGCGAAGATACAATTTATTGCCATTTTGAAATCATTTTTAAAAACAATAGCGTAAACTATTAACGATTTTTCATGAAACGACTAGGTTAAACTGGTATAAGAAGTGTATTGTCCAACGAAAGGTCTAATAGCGAACAGCATACCTGTACTGAGCTTGTAGAAGTATACCCGTTAAAATAAATAAAATAGACGCATAATATATACGATATATTGCGATTGATTTTAAAGAGGAACTAATTAATTAGCCTACGGTATAGTAAGTATATTGATATAAATTCTTGTTTTTGTAGTCTAATTCCATACTTTTGCACAAAATTTAAAAAAATTATGAGAACAGATAGAACGTTTACAATGTTAAAGCCTGATAGTGTTGAAAAAGGACATATTGGAGCTATTCTTGAAAAAATTACTGCTTCAGGTTTTAGAATCGTAGCACTGAAACTTAATCAAATGACTAAAGCTGATGCTGAAGAATTTTACGCTGTACATAATGAGCGTCCATTTTTTGGTGAATTAGTTGAGTATATGACTCGTGGTCCTATTGTTTCAGCAGTACTTGAAAAATCAAATGCAGTTGAAGATTTTCGTGCCTTGATAGGTGCAACAAATCCTGCGGATGCAGCGGAAGGAACTATCAGAAAATTATATGCAGCTTCTATTGGAGAAAATGCAGTTCATGGTAGTGATAGTGATGAAAATGCTGCTATCGAAGCTGCTTTTCATTTTTCTGGAAGAGAGATGTTTTAAGACCTTAGCTTAACACATAAAAAAAGCCATCAATTTTAAATTGATGGCTTTTTTTTTAAACTACAATTCTTACCGTAACACTAATTTTGTAATTAAGTCTTTACCTAATTCTTCGTTAAGCATTTTAATAATTTTTTCTTTACCATAACTTAATTCTTCTCTAAGGACTGAAGAGCTTAATTGCACGTATACTACATCTCTTTCTAAAATAATATTGGTAGTGTACTTTACAATGGGTTTTCCCATCACGTTTTCCCAAGCATCCTTAACCGATACTTTATCAAGTCCGGTTTGTAAGCGATTTACTGTAATAAAATCTTTTAAAACATCACTTATGGTAGATTCTTCTCTTTTTCTTTTAGCCATGTTACAAATGAATCATTTTATAGGTTTGATGTACTTTTTTTATCACACTTTCAGTTCGCTCCGCATGGGTATCACTAATGAAAAGTTGCCCAAAATCTTCATTGTCTACTAATGTAATGATTTGCTCTACTCTATTTTCATCTAATTTATCAAAAATATCATCCATAAGCAGTATCGGATTTACTTTCTTTTGTTCTTTAATAAAATCGAATTGAGCTAACTTTAAAGCAATCAAATATGATTTTTGTTGTCCTTGCGAACCAAACTTTTTAATAGGATGACCTTCAATTTCAAATATGAGATCATCTTTATGAATTCCAAAATTTGAATATTGACTTATTTTATCTTTTACTGCATTTTCTTGAAGCAATGAACGTAACTCTTTTTCTTCTAGCTGACTTTTATAAATTAGGTTAACAGATTCTTTACTATTACTAATGGATTGTTGCCTTTTTAAGAATATTGGTAAAAAACTATCAAGAAAGAGTGTTCTTTTTTCAAAAATGATGGAACCATATTCATGCATTTGTTCATTATAAATATCCAAGGTGTCTTGGTTGAATGTATTATTAACGGCAAAGTATTTTAATAATGAATTACGCTGAGATAACACTTTATTATACTTTAAAAGGCTTATTAAATAGTTGGGATCTCCTTGAGAAATCACACCATCCATAAACTTTCTACGCGTATCGCTGCCTTCTATGATAAGATCTCTATCGGCAGGGGAGATGATAACTAAGGGTAAAAAGCCTATATGATCACTGAATTTTTCATAAATTTTATTGTTCCGTTTTATAATTTTTTTCTGCCCCCTTTTTGCACTTATTATAAGTCGCTCCTCCCGTTCGTTTTTAAGGTAATTACCCTCGATTACAAAAAATTCTTCCTCATGTTTTATATTTTGCCCAGTTATTGGGTTAAAATAACTTTTTCCGAAGGAAAGATGATAGATTGCATCCAATACATTGGTCTTTCCAACACCATTATTACCCACTAAACAGTTAATCTTTGGGTCAAACTGAAATGATATCGATTCAAAATTTTTATAGTTAAGTAATGAGATGTTCTTTAAAATCATAACAATCAGGTGGTTGTGTGCTATTTTGATAAAATATTAATTTACAGAATTCTGTAAATTATTAGTTTGCAAATTATCGAAAAATAATAAATAGTTGTGCTTTTAAATTCTAATAAATATTTTATTTTTGCAAACCTAACAAGTGAAATTATGGCAACGTACAAGAAACGAGGATATAAACCAAAAACAAAGGCTGAGAAGCAGACAGAGCTAGAAGATGATAGCACAACAGCTGAAGTATTTAATACTTTAGATGAATCTGCTAATAAGACGGAAGCTTGGGTTGAGAAAAACCAAAAAGCAATTTTAATATTTGTTGGAATTGTTTCAATTGGTGTTTTAGGATATTTAGGATATCAGCAATTTATTCAAGAACCTAAAGAAGTGGAAGCTGTAAACGATATGTATCAAGCTCAGCAATATTATGAGCAAGCATTATCAGCATCAACAAAAGATTCATTATATAATTTATCTCTAAATGGAGGTGAAGGAAAATATGGTTTTCTTGACATCATTGAAAATTATGGTGGTACTAATGCAGCAAATCTTTCCAATTATTATGCAGGGATTGCTTATTTAAACACAGGGAAATACCAAGAAGCTATATCACATTTAGATACATTTAAAAGTGATGATGATATGTTAGCGCCTATTGCAAAAGGAGCAATTGGTGATGCTTTTGCACAACTAGAGCAAAATGAACAAGCTTTAAAATATTATGAAATTGCAGCTGCATTAAAAGATAATAATGTAACCACACCACGTTTTTTACTTAAAGCCGGTATTATTGCAATGAATCTTGGAAAAACAGACATAGCTTTAAATCACTTTAAAACTATTACTGAAAAGTATCCAAAATCACTTGAGAATACTAAGGCTACTTTATATGAAGGAAAAGTAGAAGCAATGAAATAAAAATGGCAACAAAAAATAAAAATTTATCTTCTTACGATAAAGCAACAATCCCAAACGCGAAAAATTTTCGGTTTGGGATTGTTGTTTCAGAATGGAATCCTAACATAACAGAAGGACTCTTTCAAGGGGCATTCGATGCATTATTAGCAAATGGAGTTATTAAAGAAAATATCGTTCGATGGAATGTTCCAGGGAGTTTCGAACTTGTTTATGGGTGTAAGAAAATGCAGCAAAGCTATGATATGCTAGACGCTGTAATCGCTATTGGAAGTGTAATACAAGGAGAAACAAAACATTTTGACTTTGTTTGTGAAGGAGTTTCTCAAGGAATAAAAGACCTTAATGTGCAAAATGACATTCCGGTTATATTCTGTGTTCTAACTGATAATACCTTGCAACAATCTATAGATAGAAGTGGAGGAATTCATGGAAATAAAGGAACAGAAGCTGCAATAGCCGCAATTAAAATGGCTCAGCTTAGAAAAGAAGCTAAGTTTTAAGTTTTATTTAATATAGAGTTACTTATTCATTAGTATTTTTACTTTCAGAAAAACTACTTTAATCACATTTGGTATAACTATTGTTGATAAATGAGAGGTGTTAGTATATATAAACACTACATTTTTAACTACATTTGAAATACTATGGGACTTCTAAAGACAAGAAAAAATAAAAAGTATGGATATACTCCTCGTTATTATAATGATAATGGAGAAGGAAACCCCTATCAAATAGAACATAAATTTGATAAATTTAGAAGTACAGTAGGAGAAAATCAAGGGCTAAAGGGAAAGTTTAGTAATGCAATTCAAGAGCTAAAAACTTCTGAAAGTAAAGGAAGCAGTAAAACCATCTTAATTATTGTTGCTGTTCTTTTATTATTTTTCCTTTTTATCATTGATTTTGATTTATCTATATTCAGTTTTCAAATGTAATGGCAGACATTATTCAGTTATTACCCGATCATGTTGCAAATCAAATTGCTGCCGGTGAGGTTGTTCAACGACCTGCTTCCGTAGTTAAAGAATTACTTGAAAATGCAATTGATGCAAAGGCTACTTCCATCAAATTAATTATTAAAGATGCTGGAAAAACATTAGTTCAGGTAATCGATAATGGTAAAGGGATGAGTTTGACAGATGCTCGCATGTGTTTTGAACGTCATGCCACTTCAAAAATCCGTAAAGCGGAAGATCTTTTTAATATTCATACCAAAGGGTTTAGAGGAGAAGCACTCGCTTCAATTGCTGCAATTGCCCATGTTGAGTTGAAAACTAAAATTGAAGGGGAAGAGATTGGAACTCAAATTTGTATTGAAGGGAGTCACGTAAATTCTCAAGAACCTATAGTTACGCCAACAGGCACGACTATTTCAGTAAAAAATTTATTTTATAACATACCTGCAAGAAGAAACTTTTTAAAAAGTAATACGGTAGAAATAAGACATATTATAGATGAATTTCATCGAGTGGGCTTAGCACATCCTCAGATTGAATTTATTTTATTAAGTAATGGAACTTCAATTTTTAATTTACCTAGCTCAAACATACGTCAGCGAATTGTAAATATTTTTGGTGCAAAAACAAATGAAAAATTAGTTCCTGTTTCTGAAGAGACTGATATTGTTGTGGTTGATGGTTTTATTATTAAGCCAGAATTTGCTAAAAAAAGCAGAGGAGAACAGTTCTTCTTTGTCAATAACCGATATATAAAAAGTTCTTATTTACATCATGCGATACTTTCAGCTTTTGAAGGGTTGATTAAAGATAGTTCACAGCCGGGATATTTTTTATTTCTTGAAGTAGATACACAATCAATCGATATTAATATTCATCCCACAAAAACTGAAATTAAATTCGATGATGAACATTCTATCTACGCAATGTTAAGATCAACGATTAAACATAGTTTGGGTCAGTTTAGTATTGCGCCTGTGTTAGATTTTAATAAAGATTCGGGACTAGACACTCCCTATGATTACAATCAAAAAAAACCGGTGCCTCCTACCATTGAGGTTGATAGAAACTTTAATCCTTTTCAGAGAGATTCCTCACAAGGTAATTTTAATCCAACGTATAAAAGAGAAAAAACATCTTCTTGGGAAGCAATGTATGTAGGGTTAGAAAATGGTGCTTCCGTAGAGAAATTCTCTAAGCATGATTTAAAATTTGAAAGTGATGAGGTAACGGGTAATTTATTTGATACGAATGAAAGTGAAAGAGGCAGAAGTACGTTTCAGCTTCAAAATAAGTACCTTATTAGCCCTGTAAAGAGTGGAATGATGGTGATACATCAAAACTTAGCGCATCAACGTATTTTATATGAAGAATTATTAAAAAATATAACCGTTAAAGAAGCCGTTAGTCAGCAATTATTGTTTCCATTACAAATTCAATTATCCAGTATAGATATCGCTATCATAAAAAACATACAAGAACAATTAGAACATACAGGTTTTGTGTTTTCGGCTTTTAAAGAGGATACTCTTGAAATTAGTGGCATCCCTGTAACTATTACGGAAAGTCAGATACCTTCTATTTTAGAACAATTGATTAATGATATTAATGAAGAGATTCCTGAGCCGGGATTTAGTCAGAATGATTTATTGGCTAAATCTTTAGCGAAGAGTTTTGCTGTAAAAACAGGAACATCCTTGAATAAGGAAGAACAAGAGCATATAATACATCAGTTATTTGCATGTAAAGAACCAACAATAGCCCCAAACAATAAACCTATACTTATTACTATAGATGCGTCAGATTTGGATAAAAAATTTATGTAAATGGGAAGACTAACAGATACGGTTAAACACCTTATTATAATTAATGTGATATTCTTTATTGGATCACAAGTATATCCTATGATGTATGATTGGTTTTCATTGTTTTATTTTGGAAGCCCTCGATTTCAACTATGGCAACCCCTGACTCATATGTTCATGCATGGTGGATTTGGTCATATTTTATTTAATATGTTTGGATTGTTCATGTTTGGTTCACCTTTGGAAGCACAATGGGGTAAGAAGAAATTTTTATTCTTTTATTTTTCAGCAGGATTAGGAGCAGCATTAATTCATTCTTTAGTTAATTATTATCAAGTAGAAAGTGTTGTAGAATCACTACTTGCAGGAGGTTGGAGTCAGGAAGATGTTACTAATTTTTTAACTACAGGAACAGGCGGAAGTAATGCGATACTAGAATTTGTATCACAAGATAAAATTAATTCAATGTATTCTGCATTCAATACTCCAGCAGTGGGAGCTTCAGGGGCTATTTATGGAGTACTAGTTGCTTTTGGTTTAATGTACCCAAATGCTGAACTTATGCTTATGTTTTTACCAATTCCAATTAAAGCTAAATACTTTATTCCTGTTATTATTTTAATGGATTTATTCTCTGGATTAACAGGATTTTCTTTGCTTGGTCAAGGAATTGCGCATTGGGCACATATCGGTGGCGCGCTATTTGGTTTTATTATGGCTTGGTACTGGAAAAAAAATAGTTTTAATGATCAACGTTGGAATTAAATATGGCAACAAATAATTTATTATATCAGTTTAAAACAGCAAGCATTATAATTAAAGTAATTGCAATCAATGTGATTATTTTTTTATTAATTCATTTGGGTGCTTTTTTCTTTACGGTTTATCCAGGAATTTTAACAAAATGGTTTGTTTTACCAGAAAATATAGGGGGTCTCTTATCGCAACCTTGGTCCTTATTTACGTATAGCTTTTTACATTTTGATTTTTTTCATTTATTGTTTAATATGCTTTGGTTACACTGGTTTGGTAAATATATTCTCAATCTTTTTTCTGAAAAACGTTTTCTCACTATTTATTTATTAGGAGGACTTTTTGGAGGCCTTTTATTTGTGTTGTCCTATAATGTACTTCCTGTATTCAAGAACGATTCAGGCTTTTTATTAGGCGCTTCTGGCGCTGTAATGGCTGTCATAGTATTTATAGCTACCTATACTCCAAATACAGCACTTCGTTTTTTTACATTGACAATAAAACTCTGGCAAATAGCGCTATTTCTATTTTTATTCGATTTAGTAAGGCTACCAACTTCAGGGAATGAAGGAGGATTACTTGCACATGTAGGAGGTGCTATTTTTGGATATGTGTACGCCATACAATTAGCAAAAGGGAATGATATTGGAAAATGGTTCGAGAATATGTTAGATTGGTTTGCAAATCAATTGAAGCCAAGAAGTAAAAGACCTTTTAAAAAAGTTCATAAAACTCCACATGCTAAAAAAGCCAATGCTAAAACTAAGGTTAGTAACTCAAAAATGGAGCATCAAAAAAAGATTGATGCTATTTTAGATAAAATTGGTAAAAGTGGATATGATAGTTTAACAAAAGCTGAAAAGGATTTTCTCTTTAAAGCTGGGAAAGAAGATTGATTAGGCTAATATAAAGTCAAAGTATTCGTTTAGGGAATAGTAAAAATAGATTATTTGGGGATTTTAAAAAAAATTATATATGGAGTAAATATTATAGTAGCAATACTATTGATAATTTCTTTCATTCTGCCCTATGTTCCACCAAAAACTTGGCCAACCCTATCTGTGCTAAGTCTAGCTGTTTCTCCTTTGCTATTAATTAATTTTATATTTTTTCTGTATTGGGGAATTGGATTAAAAAAGAAAGCTTTGCTTTCAGGATTCATATTGTTTGTTGCCTATTTTCATTTTAATCCTTTTTTTGAATTTTCTTCGGAAGGAGATGCTTCAAAATTTGATAAAAAAATTACATTACTAAGTTATAATGTTCGTCTTTTCAATGCGTATGAAAAAAATTCAACAGAAGATGTGCCTAAAATTATTTCAGAATTAATAAAAGAAGAAGAACCTGATATTATTTCTATTCAAGAATACTATAAAGATCATAAAGTAGATTTTTCTGCATATCCTTATCAATATACTTATTTTAAAAGGCGTATTGCTAGCCTGGGACATGCTATATTTTCAAAGTATCCTTTAATAAATAAAGGGGCTTTCGATTTCTTAGCATCTAATAATAATGGAATTTATGCAGATGTAATTGTTAATAATGATACACTACGCATCTATAATTTGCATTTACAATCCATGAGTATTACACCTTCAGTTAGTTCATTGCAAGAAGGAAATAAAGATAGGTTACGAAAAAGAATAGCAAGTACCTTTGTTAAACAACAAGAACAAGTAACTCAAGTATTGGCGCATAAAGCAAGCTCTAAATATCCAGTGCTTTTAAGTGGTGATTTAAATAATACCCCTTTTTCATATACATATAAAGAGCTGCAGAAAGATATGAAGGATACCTTTATTGAAAGAGGGAATGGTTTAGGAACTACTTATTCATTTGATTCGTACCCTATGAGAATTGATTATATTTTTACTTCAAACTCTTTTGAAGTTTTAAAATTTAAGACCATTAAAAACTCTTTTTCAGATCATTATCCAATTTTTACAATGGTGGGTTGGGAGTAATCTTTAAGTCTTTTAAGTAGGTAATTGTATTAGGTCCTTCATTAAATAAAAGGTCTAAAATGGATAGATTTTCTAAAAACCCATGTCTTTCTTCAAGTACCTGGTGGTAAGGAGGAAAAGTATATTGCAACTTAGCTTTCGCATTAATTAAAAACCGATAATCTGTTTCTTTTGGGTCCTTCATATATTCTTTTGAAAAGGAAAAAGGAATTTCGATATCAATTAATTCACATAATAGATGATGAATTTTCATGTTATGTTCAAATAGGGAACCTACTTTATCTGTAAATAAAGAACTAAATTCATCTTCATAGTATTCATAAAAAGGAGAAGAGCGATATGCGGTCTGAATAGACTTTAAATGATGGTATTGCCAGGGAAAACTATTTTCAACTTTGACGTCTTTAGTCTTAATTTTTACTCCGTTTTTTGAATGAAGTATCGGTATATTTAATAATAATGCTCCGTTACTATGTGCAATAAACGCTCTGTTTCTATAGGTTTGTTTCTGATAATTATCATCATCTTCAAATACAACATGACTTGACTGTACCATGGCTGCCATTTGAGCAATGGAAGGAAAATAGGAGGGATGTATTAAAATCCTATTCATATCAATTTAAAATTATGCGTTCTTTCTCTTCTTTCTGAAAAAAGTAAATACATACCATGCTGCTAATAAGCCTAAGAAATAATAAAAATAGGAGACAGGCTTACCATTACCTCCAACGGTAGTGAAAAATCGTTCCCAACGAGGAGACCAATTAAATAAACTTTGATTCGTATTATTAAAACTCATCCAAACAAAAACAGGTTTACCTACAACGTGATTTGACGGAGTATAACCCCAAGATCGAGCATCTTCTGAATTATTTCTATTATCACCCATCATCCAATAATAATCCTGTAAAAAGGTGTATTCTGTTATAGGAGCTCCATTTAAAAGAACTTCAGTACCAGATGTGGTAATTTTTTGATCGAGTCCCATTTCGCTTCCTTCGTACACTTCAATAACTCGTTTGTAAAAAGAAATACTTTCAGTATTGATAACTACAGTTGCATCTTTTTGAGGAATATAAAGAGGTCCATAGAAATTTACATCCCATTGAAATTGTGGATCATGTGGAAACATTCCCTTATCCCAATTTTCTTTTTTTCTTTTTAAGGAAACGATCTCATTTACATCGGGATAGTTTTTAAATTTTTCATAGGCTTCAACAGTCATATGAGCTTGATATAAAGTGCCTTCTCTATTTACAGGGTAGATGTCTGTAACATCAAAACGTTCCGCTATATATTTTAAATTTAAAGGTCTCTTTACAGATATGGCATAAGCAAATTGAAGTTTCGCTCTTTCTGGTAATTCATTTTGCTTTCCATTAATGTAAACATAACCATCTCTTACTTCTAGTGAATCTCCAGGAAGTCCTACACAACGTTTTACATAATTCGATTTTTTGTCGATGGGTTTATAATAATGTTTTCCATCGCTATATTGTTGAAAGGCATTTACGGTGTCTATAGGCCAATTAAAAACTACGATATCGTTATGTTTAATATTTTGAAAGCCTGGTAATCTAAAGTATGGTAACTGTGGTGTTGTGGAATACGATTTTTTTCTAATAACAGGAATTGTATCATGCACCATAGGAAAAGATACTGCTGTTAATGGAGTTCTTGCTCCGTAATGAAATTTACTTACAAAAAGAAAATCACCCACTAATAATGTTTTTTCTAAAGAAGAGGTTGGTATCGTAAATGGTTGCATAAAATAAGTATGAACAATAGTTGCAGCAACTACCGCAAATAATATTGAACTCACCCATTCTCCTGTTGAGGTTCTGGGTTTTAAACTTCTATCATCGATGTATTTTACCTCTTGAGTATAATTAATATAATAGATGTATAAACCAAATGTAAGTACCCCTAACCAGGTATCTGTAGTACTATTTTTACCAAAACTACGCAAGGTTTCAACCCAAACTACTGGAAACATAATAAGGTTGACAATAGGGACAAATAGTAAGATAACCCACCACCAAGGTCGGTTAATAATCTTCATTAATACAACTGCATTGTAAATTGGTATAGCAGCTTCCCATGCTTTTCTACCTGCAAGTGTGTAGAGTTTCCAAGTACCTAGAAAGTGAAGGGCTTGGACGATTAATACAAATAGTAATAAGGTCGTAAAAGTCATATTCGTTTATTTTATTTCAAGTACATCTTTCATAGAATATACTCCTTTTTTATCTTGTAGCCATTCTGCAGCTAACAATGCACCTAAAGCAAAACCGTCTCTGCTGTGTGCTTCATGCTTAATTGTAATTGAATCTATTTCAGATTGATAAGAAACAATATGTGTTCCTTTTACATCATTAATTCTTTTAGCTGAAATACTCAAACTTTCTTCTGAATTACTATCTAACTTCCAATGTGACTTTTTTGAATTTTTTAAAATTCCTTCAGCTAATGAAATAGCAGTACCACTGGGAGCATCTTTTTTTTCAGTATGATGTATTTCTTCGATAGATGCATCATATTCTTTCCAAGGTTTCAGTAATTTCGAAACATATTCATTGATGCTAAAAAATAAATTTACTCCAACACTGAAGTTGGACGCATAGATGAAACTTCCGTTACGATTTTCACATAACTTTATCATTTCATTATAATGATCTAACCATCCTGTGGTTCCTGAAACTATCGGTGTATCTTGTTCTAGACACCTTTTAATATTTTGAATAGCTGCGTTTGGAGTAGAAAACTCAATCGCAACATCAGCTTCTGATACATCGAATGTAATGTCCTTACTTGAAGTTTTTAAAACTACTTGATGCCCTTTGTTTAGGGCTAGTTTTTCAATGGTTTTACCCATCTTCCCATATCCCAAAAGAGCTATTTTCATTTGAGATTTAGCTTAAGAGACAAGCCGTAATTTGCTTGCGAATTAATTGGGTCAATTTCAAAATTGGGTCTTAATGTAAGGTCGTCATTCACATTATATTGTCGTAAATGCGCATCTACGTTGGCATCTATTATATTAACTAAATAAAAAACAAGAGATATTACGATACTTAAATCTTTGTTTCTTTGGGCTGTTTTTTGGGCATCTACCAATCGATCTGTAGATATAAGTGGTGAAGTTCCATCACCGTAAAACTCATCGTCTGTAAGTCCAGCTAATCTACTTTTATAAGCATTTCTGAAACGATCATAATCTTTATCATTTTGAATATGAAGGTAAATACCACCCGCAATACCTGCATAGATGATTGGAATCTTCCAATACTTTTCATTATACGCTTGTCCTAAACCAGGAAGTACAGCAGAATAAAATGCTGCTTTTGCAGGAGTCAAAGGATCATAAGGTTCTTTGATTATAGAAATATCTTTAACGACCATAATTTCTTCTTTCTTTACTGAAAGTGTATCGGTCTCTTGTGCCGTAGAAATTAGAACAGCACTTAATAACAACATGATTAAAAATCTATATTTCACTTTTTAATAAATTCAAGATGCGTAAAAAATCTTTTTTGTTTTTAAATGGAATCATCATTTGCCCTTTTCCAGTTTCACTAACTTTTACTGAAACGTTACTTTCTAACAATTCAGTTAACTGTTTTTTTGCAGTTTTAATATAGGTAGGTTGTTCCCCTTTTTTTTCTGTTGGTTTTTTTGCTGAAGGCGACTTAAGATTTCTAACCAAAGCTTCAGTTGCACGAACTGAAAGATTTTCAGAAATTATTTTTTCATAAATATCTAATTGGTCTCCAAGATCATCAATATTAATCAGCGCTCTACCATGGCCCATACTAATAAAGTTATCACGCATACCCGTTTGAATAATTGGATCTAACCGAAGTAAACGAAGATAATTTGCTATGGTAGAACGGTTTTTACCAACACGATCACTTAATTCGTCTTGGGTTACCTGAATTTCTTCAATTAAACGTTGATAAGACAATGCAATTTCTATAGGATCTAAATCTTGTCGTTGAATATTTTCGACCAATGCCATTTCTAATGACTCCTGATCATTTGCAATTCGAATAAATGCAGGAATACGTTCTAGGCCGATTAATTTTGAAGCTCTAAACCTTCTTTCACCACTTACTAATTGATAGCGGTCAAAGTCTAATTTTCTAACTGTGATAGGTTGTATTACACCTAATTCTTTTATTGAGGAAGCAAGTTCTCTTAAAGATTCTTCATTAAAACTTGTTCTTGGCTGAAAGGGATTAACTTCTATGGAACCAAGCTCTAAATCAACAATACTCCCAACAACCTTATCTGCATTTTTATCTGTTGCAGTAGTAATGTCATTAGATGGATCTTTTAAAAGAGCAGAAAGCCCACGTCCTAAAGCTTGTTTTTTAGTTGCCTTCGCCATGAAAATATCACGTGTTTTTTTTAATTATCTCTTGCGCCAAACTTAAGTAATTATTAGCACCTTTACTACTTGCATCATAACTAATAATGCTTTCACCATAACTTGGAGCTTCCCCTAAACTTACATTTCGTTGAATGATAGTTTTAAACACCATTTTATCAAAATGTTTTTTAACTTCTTCAACTACCTGATTTGAAAGCCTAAGTCTAGAATCGTACATTGTTAATAGTAAACCCTCAATATCTAAATCTGGGTTATGAACTTTTTGAACACTTTTAATCGTATTTAATAATTTTCCTAATCCTTCAAGAGCAAAATATTCACATTGAATAGGAATTAAAACTGCGTGTGCAGCGGTAAGTGCATTTAAGGTCAATAATCCTAAAGAAGGAGCACAGTCAATAAGAATATAGTCATAGTCATCAATAATATCTTTGATGGCTTCCTTTAACATATATTCTCTGTTTTTTTTATCTACAAGTTCAATTTCAATAGCAACTAAATCTATATGGGCAGGTATAATATCTACATTTGGTGAATTAGTTGAAATAATAGCCTCTTTTGCAGAAGTTGAATGTTCTAATAAGCGATAGGTCCCTTTTTCAACTTTTTCTACATCAATACCGAGTCCTGATGAAGCATTTGCCTGAGGATCAGCATCAATTAATAAAACTTTTTTTTCTAACACACCCAATGAAGCCGCAAGATTAATCGTGGTTGTAGTTTTGCCTACACCGCCTTTTTGGTTTGCTATTGCAATAATTTTTCCCATAGATTTGAAGCAGAATTAGGATATAAAAATACAACTTATTCTGTGGATAGAAAATGAATTTTGTTAACAGGTAGTGAACAAGTTTTTTTTAAGTTTAACGCTGAATGATTTATAAAAATTTAGTTGTTCTTTTTAGCGCGTATCATCATTTTTTTTTTAAAGTAACGCCAAATGCAACAAAATAGTTGCTAAGCAATATATCTATTTTGTTACATTTGCCACCACGGCATACAAATGCGGGTCTAATAGATCACATAAATGAGTTTTGTCTATTTATTCTTTTTAGCGCGTATCATCATTTCAAGCATATCCCACATTTCTTCAGGAACATCTTCTAATAAGTTCATTTGCCCTGCACCTTTTAACCATTCTCCGCCATCAATAGTAATAACTTCACCATTTACATAGGCAGAAAAATCTGAAACTAAGTAAGCAGCTAAATTTGCTAATTCTTGATGTTCTCCAACTCGTTTTAAAGGTACTTTTTTTGCTAAATCGAATTTTTCTTTTAAATCTCCAGGTAATAATCGATCCCAAGCTCCTTTAGTAGGGAAGGGTCCTGGAGCAATTGCATTAAAGCGCATCCCATATTTTGCCCATTCTACAGCCAATGAACGCGTCATAGCCAGAACACCAGCTTTCGCTGTTGCACTTGGTACCACATAGGCAGATCCAGTCCAAGCATAGGTTGTAACAATATTTAAAACAACTTTATCGACTTCCTTTTTAGCAATCCAATGTTTTCCAAAAGCTAGCGTACAATTTTTAGTTCCCTTTAATACAATATCGATAATGGTATCGAAAGCATTAGCAGAAAGCCGTTCTGTTGGAGATATAAAATTTCCAGCTGCATTATTAAGTAAAATATCAACGGTTCCAAATGCTTCGATAGATGCTTTCAACATTGCTTCAACTTCGTCGTAATTTCGAACATCACATTGAACGGGAAGTACTTTTCCTCCTGTTTGTGCTTCTAATTCTGTTTTTACAGCTTGAAGTTTTTCTATATTTCTAGACGTAATCACTACATTGGCTCCTAATTCGAGAAAATAAGCTGTCATTGCTTTTCCTAATCCACTTCCTCCACCTGTAACAACTATTGTTTTTCCTTGTAGCGCATCATCACGCAACATTTTTTGTTTGTAATCCATCGAATTCTAATTTTTGGTAAAAATAGTAAATCTTAATGAAATTATTATGCTTGCATAGTATATTATTGTTTAAACAGGAAAATAAATAAAATAATTAGTGAAATTTATTTTTAGTATAAACGATGCACTTTTTTAAATCTTCATATTCAGTTAAATAAGGATGATTAAAAGAATCGATATAATTCATTCCAATGTTCTTCATAATTGCTTCTGAAGCCTTATTATTTACGGTTGCAAAAGAGTAGATTTCATTCAGTTTTAATTCTGAAAAAGCATACTCTAAACAAGATTTAGCAGCTTCTGAAGCAAAACCTTTTCCCCAAACACTTTTCATTAAACGCCATCCAATATCAACAGAGGGAGTGTAATTACTTTTAAAGTTTTGATGTAACAAACCTACAAACCCAATGAATGTATCGGTCGCTAATTCATCAACCGCAAAGTAACAGAAGCCATGCTTTTTATAATGAAGTTGCATTCGGTCTATGAAACCTTTAGACTCCTCTTCATTTAATACTTTTGGAAAGTACTTCATGACCTCCTCATCCTGGCTCATTTTTACAAAAGGGGCAACATCACTTGGAAGCCAATTTCTTAATCCGAGGCGTGGTGTTTTAATAATGTACTCTTTCATTTAAGAAGCAGAATCGATCAAAATAGTAAGTAAATCGATAGCTGCATCACTAATTCGGGTACCTGGACCATATACAGCTAATGCTCCAGCATCAAATAAAAATTGGTAGTCTTGTGCAGGAATTACACCTCCAACAATCACCATAATATCTTCACGCCCATATTTCTTTAATTCTTCAATTACTTGAGGAACTAATGTTTTATGTCCAGCAGCTAAAGAAGAAACTCCTAAAATATGAACATCATTTTCTATGGCTTGTTTTGTTGCTTCTGCGGGCGTTTGGAATAAGGGACCAATATCTACATCAAAACCAACATCAGCATAGCCTGTTGCTACTACTTTTGCTCCACGGTCATGGCCATCTTGGCCCATTTTTGCAATCATAATACGAGGGCGTCTACCTTCAATTTCTGAAAACTTATTGGCTAATTCTCTCGCTTTTTTAAACGATGGATCGTCACTTATTTCTTTACTATACACTCCGCTAAATGATTTAATTTGTGCTTTATGTCTTCCGAATATTTCTTCTAAAGCATCGGATATTTCACCTAAAGTAGCTCTTTCTCTTGCAGCTTCAATAGCTAAATCTAGTAAATTTCCTTCACCTGTTTTAGCACATTCAGTTAATTTTGATAAAATAGCTACAACTTTTTCTGAATTTCTATCCGATTTTAATTGCTCTAAACGTTCAATTTGTGATAGACGAACTTTTTGATTATCCACATCTAAAATTTGAAGTGGATCTTCTTTTTCTAATCGATATTTGTTAACACCAACAATAATATCTTGTCCTCCATCTATTCTTGCTTGTTTTCGTGCAGCAGCTTCTTCAATTCTCAATTTAGGAATTCCAGCTTCAATCGCTTTTGTCATTCCTCCAAGTTCTTCAACTTCCAAAATTAACTCCCAAGCTTTAGTAGCAATGTCCTCAGTTAATTTTTCAACAAAATGACTACCAGCCCAAGGATCAACCGTTTTTGTTATACCGGTTTCTTCTTGTAAATAAATTTGAGTATTTCTTGCAATACGTGCAGAAAAATCTGTAGGTAAAGCAATTGCCTCATCCAGCGCATTGGTATGTAAAGATTGGGTTCCTCCAAATGCAGCTGCGGAAGCTTCAATACATGTTCTAGCAACATTATTAAATGGATCTTGTTCGGTTAAACTCCAGCCACTTGTCTGGCAATGGGTACGCAAGGCTAATGATTTTTTATTTTTAGGATTAAATTGTTTTACCAATTTCGACCATAGCATTCTTGCAGCTCTTAGTTTAGCAATTTCATTAAAATGATCCATCCCTATGCCCCAGAAGAATGATAATCTTGGCGCGAATGAATCTATATCCATACCTGCGGCAATCCCTGTTCTAATGTATTCTAATCCGTCTGCAAGGGTGTAGGCTAATTCTATTTCACAGGTAGCACCAGCTTCTTGCATATGATACCCTGAAATAGATATAGAATTATACTTAGGCATCTTATTAGATGCAAATTTAAAAATATCACTGATAATTTTCATAGAAGGAGTAGGAGGGTAGATATAGGTATTTCTAACCATAAACTCCTTTAAAATATCATTCTGTATCGTTCCAGAAAGTAATTCTGTGGCTACACCTTGTTCTTCAGCAGCAACAATATAAAATGCCATAATTGGTAATACTGCACCATTCATGGTCATAGAAACACTCATTTTATCAAGAGGAATTTGATCGAATAGTATTTTCATATCTTCCACACTATCAATTGCAACACCTGCTTTTCCCACATCGCCTACCACGCGTGGATGATCGCTGTCATAACCTCTATGCGTAGCTAAATCAAAAGCAACTGAAAGTCCTTTTTGACCTGCAGCTAAGTTACGTCTGTAAAAAGCATTACTGTCTTCCGCAGTTGAAAAACCAGCATATTGCCTAATAGTCCAAGGTCTTCTAACATACATCGTTGAATATGGACCTCTTAAATAGGGTGCAATTCCTGCTACAAAATCTTGATGTTCAAAAGTAGAATCTGGTGCATTCTTTTCAAGATTTTTACTATCGATATGTTGTAGATTCTTTCGTTCCATAAAAATATTATTTAGTAATATTTAAATCAGCTAAATATTGATAATAGGTTTCTAATGCAATAAATAAAGCGAAATATCTATCAGTAAAAGCATCGTCAATAGCAATTCTATAGGTATCAGCCATAAGTTTTGGGTTAAGATAGTTAACCTCTAATTGTGAATGTAAAGAGTTTTTTAACTTTTCATTTTTCATATTATTTATGATACATGATATCGTTTCATTTTTATAATTTAAATTACTGTACGGAGAAATTGTGTTTGTTAAAAATCCTTTTTCTTTTAATCTTTTTAAAATTTGAAGACTATGAGATGAAACAATTTCTTTGTAATCTGCAGAGCCCATGGCACCATTGTGTATAAAATAATAGTAGCCAGTTTCAATATTAAAGGATTCAATATCTACTACCGTTTTTTCGTAATAGGTAGCAATATCAAATTCGAAGCTATGTAGTGCTTCATTTAATAATTTATCGTCCTCAGTGTTACAACTTATTAGTTGTTCTTTATCTTGATACTTATAGTTGATTTTTTTAGAACAGCTTAAAAATAAGGTAATTAAAGGTATGATGGCAATATAGGTTAGTGCGTTATTTTTCATTTTCTAAACGTGCTTTTTCTAATTTTTCTGAAATTCTTTTTTCAATTATAGGCTCAAGTAATGTTTTCCTTGGTTTCATTTTTACAAATGGATACATCTCCAAATCATTTTTCATTAGATCTTTCGGATTTGGATGTTTGTTGGTGCCAAGTAATACTAATGCTCCATCATCGAAAAGTTGTTGTTCTTTTTCAGCTGATTCTTTAATTTTTCTTTGAATAATTCCTTCTTTTAAAAGTTTTAAAAAACCACCATTTGATTCAATTTCTTTAAATAACGTAAGTGATTTTTCTGTCAATTGATTTGTTAAAGATTCAATGTAGTAACTCCCTTCAGTAGGATTATCTTCAGAATTAAAATAGCTTTCAGATTTTAAAATGAGCAATTGATTTCTTCCAATTCTTTCTCCAAATTCATTGCTCTTATGATATATTGCATCGTAAGCTAAACTACAAACGGTATTAGCTCCACCTAAAATAGCGCTCATGTATTCAGTTGTTGTTCTTAGCAAATTAACATTGTAATCGTATATAGTTTTATTTCTTTTTGAAGGAATAACAACGATATGACAATCTTCATTAATGTTGTACTCCTTTGCTAGAAGGGTATATAAATTTCGTAAAGCTCTAATTTTTGCAATTTCAAAGAAATAATTTGTACCCACAGCTATTTTAAAAGTTAGGGTTGGTTGTACCTCTTTTTTGCTGAAATGATTTAAATATTCATTTGCATGAGCTAAAGAATAGGCAAGTTGTTGAACCATATTTGCTCCCGCATTCTGATACAATGTTGCGTCTACGCTGAATATGTTTTCGTTCAAAAACTCTTTTGAAATATTCCCTAAAATTGTATGGTCTTCCTTTAAATTTGAGAACCAATTTCCTTCTCTTGCAAGATTACCAATGATATCAATATTGTAAAATACAGTCGCTTTTTTTTCTAAAAGAAACGTAATTAAAAGCTTGTAAAATTTTTCAGATAGAAGCTTTATATTGAAGTAAATCGTACTATCTGAAAAAGGGAAATCATTAAAAGTGGAAGTAATATCAAACTCTTTTTCTGAGGTAAAATAAATTGCCTCGGCACCTCTATTAATTGCGTCTAAAGCTAATCTATTTGCAATTTTTTCATCGTCAATGAATATTTCTTGGCTTGCTTTCCAGTTGTTCTTCGGAAAGGAATTCTTATAAAAACCAGCAGTATAATCTTCAGAATTATAAAAAGGTTTTACATCAATACCTTCTAAGTTTTTCCAAATAAGGGTCTCATTATAATCGGCACCTTTTAGATCAAATTGTATTTGTTGTTTCCATGCTTTAGCAGAAACAGGATCAAAATCTTTAAATAAAAATTTACTCATTTTCTCCTTTATTTTTTAAACTATCTTGGTGTTCTATTATATAAATATCTTCATTCTCTTTTTTCATAAAATACTTCTCACGTGCAAATTTTTCTTGCTCATTGCTATCTTTCATTTTCTCAATGAATGATTTATCATGATCTATTTCATTTTTATAAAAATCTTTATTTTCTTCTAAGGTATTTACTTCGTCGTTTAATTCATTATGAATAAAAAAAGAGTTTGTATCAAAAAATACCATCCAAATAACAAATAGGATTAATATAAGTAAGTATTTATTACTTACCATTTTTACCCATTTTTTATTTTTAAGTTCAGAAAATTTCACAAAATTTATATTAGTTTTTGATGAATAATAGTTCTCATTAAATCGATAGCAACAGTATTATATTTATTATTTGGTATAATGAGGTCTGCATATTCTTTCGTTGGTTCTATAAACTGTAAATGCATTGGCTTTAGTGTGTTTTGATAGCGGTTTAAAATTTCTTCTAAATCCCTTCCACGTTCTGCCATATCTCTTTTAAGCCTTCTGATTAAACGTTCGTCACTGTCGGCATGTACATAAATCTTAATATCAAATAATGTTCTAATGTTAGGATTTGTAAGTATTAAAATCCCTTCAACAATCACTACTTTTTTAGGATGTGTAGTTTCAGTTTTTTTTATTCGGTTATGTTCAACAAAGGAATAGATCGGTTGTTCTATAGTATTTCCTTTTTTTAATTCTTCTAAATGAGATACTAATAAATCAAAGTCTATTGCCTGAGGATGATCGAAATTAATTTTTGTTCTTTCTTCTAAAGTAAGATGTGAAGTGTCTTTATAATAAGAATCTTGAGAAATAATACAAACCTCATTTTTTGGAAGGTCATCTATAATCTGTTGAACGACTGTGGTTTTACCACACCCTGTTCCTCCGGCAATCCCAATGATAAGCATATAAAAAAAGGTTTTGACAAAGGTAATGAGATTTAGAGTTTTATGCCATTTTTATATCGTAATAAAAACAGAATTTGTTTGAAAGGCTTCTTAAAATATATATTTTTGTTTCACTAAATTCGGGATGTAGCTTAGTCCGGTTAAAGTGCTGGTCTGGGGGACCAGAGATCGGAGGTTCGAATCCTCTCATCCCGACAAATCAGTATCTAATTGATAAATTTAATTAATTATGCTATTTTAAATGGGTAGTAATTTTTCTACTCAATGGCTTAGTTATTGAATAGTAATAATCGATAAACTCACCTTTTGGTCCAACTAAATATTTTTGGAAATTCCATTTTACAGTTGTACTCGATGTTCCGTTTTTAGATTTATTAGTTAACCATTGGTATAAAGGATGTTGATTGTTTCCTTTGACGTCAACCTTTTCAGTCATAACAAATGTCACACCATAATTGACTTTACAAAAAGTTTGTATTTCTTCTGAATTTCCAGGCTCTTGACTTCCAAACTGATTACAAGGAACACCAATTACCATAAGTTTTTCCTTATAAGTGTCGTATAGTGTTTGCAAATCTTCATATTGGCCAGTAAAACCACATTCAGATGCAACATTTACAAATAAAATATACTTGTCTTTGTACGTTGATAAATCAAGTAGATCACCATTTATTTTTTTTATTTGAATATCATAAATCATTTCAGAAAGGTTTGGTTGCGATATAGATTTGCTAAAGAAAGATAGCATAATACATGCTAATATTAGTTGTTTGATAAGTTTAAATTTTAAAGGTAACAATTCCACAATCAATTTTAAAGATTTGACCAGAAATAGATAAGGCATTATCTGATATTAAAAAAGAGGCCATTTTTGCTACTTCACTAGGGTCTAGTATTTTTTTCAAAGGATGTCTTTCGGTTATACTTTCAACCATTTTTTCATTTCTTAGTAGTTTTGAAGCTAGATCAGTCTTGGTGATGGTTGGTGCTATTGCATTGACTCTTATTGTAGGAGCTAATTCTGCTCCTAAAGATTTAACCAATCCTTCAATACCAGATTTAGCAGTGGCAATACTAGCATGAAATGGCATCCCTAGTTTTGCCGCAACAGTACTAAATAGAACAATTGATGGATTATTACCCATTTTTAGAACTGGTAAATAGTTTTTTATCGTTTTCACTGCACCTAACACATTTATTTCAAAATCTTGCCTGAAATCATCAAGACTAAGCCTTGAAATTGGTTTTAAATTGATGCTTCCCGGGCAATACACTAAGCTATCAATTTTATTTAATTCAGGTAGTTCATCATTTAAAATATCACATTGAAAATGTGTTAAGTTCTCATGATTTTGAATCGGTTTTGTTCTACTGATATTGATGACTTTATTGTTTTTTAATAAATCATCTAACAATGCATTTCCTATTCCTTTGCTTCCGCCAATAATTACGATTGTTTTCAACATTAATTTATATAATTTTGTAATTCAGTTATTTTTTGAGGAGTATTAAATACACCACCATAATATGAAGTTACCGTAGCTGAAGAATCATCCTTAATTCCTCGTGAAGATACGCATAAATGTTTGGCGTCTATAATAACGGCAATATCTTTTGTGCCTAAAACTTCGGTTAATTCATTTGCTATTTGATTTGTTAAACGTTCCTGAACTTGAGGGCGTTTTGCATAATACTGTACAATTCTATTAAGCTTTGATAATCCAATTACTTTTCCTGAAGAAATATAAGCTAAATGGGCTTTTCCCATGATAGGAACAAAATGATGTTCGCAATTAGAATAGAATGTGATATTCTTCTCGACCAACATTTGATTGTATTGGTATTTATTATCAAAGAGTGCAATTTTAGGTTTGTTTTTAGGATTTAATCCAGAAAATATTTCGTCAATATACATTTTGGCTACTCGACCTGGAGTCCCTTTTAAAGAGTCATCATTAAGGTCTAAACCCATAACGTTCATGATTTCTTTAAAAAGGGTAGCTATTTTCTTTTTCTTTTCTTCATCTGAAAGATTAAAAGCATTTGCTTTCATAGGTGTTTCAAGACCCGTAGATAGATGATCGTCGCCTATATCTTCAGCAGTAAAGCCATTTAATTGATGATCGTTTTTTTTCTGGTAATCCAATATTTTTGTTTTCATGGTTTTATTTTATTGGTATAATTTGAAATTATTTATTTTAACTTCTTTGGCTTTTAAGTCGAACATTAAGTTAAATAAGCCAAAAAAGGTTCTGTTTATGTAAATAAAATGCTTGGATCCCCTACTGCCATTCATTTTTCGAAGCTCAGTATCTTTGCTAAATTTTTCACCTAATGTTGCGATCTTTTCAAAAAATATAGGATCTGAAAAATCGAATGTTTCTGAATGAAATGGTTGTGTAAATAAACTCAACATTTCATGAAATATTTTTGCAAAAAATTTAATTTCTTCAGGAGAATCTTCTTCACGTAAAATTTCAAGTTCGTACAGTTTTTCTTTAAAAATAGTTATATCGTTAATACTTTCTTTTTTTGCTAATTCAAAATAAGGAACATAAAACTCATCAGGAACTTCTTTCATACAACCAAAATCGATTGCAATTAAAGTTCCTTTTTTTGATATTAAAAAATTTCCAGGATGTGGATCAGCATGCACTTTCCTAAGATGATGTATTTGATACATATAGAAATCCCAGAGTGCTTGTCCTATTTGGTTTGATAATTCTTGATTTTTGTTATAGGCTGTAAATTCTGAAAGATGTTCGCCTTCCATCCAATCCATAGTAATAATTCGCTCCGAAGACAACTCTTCATAATATTTTGGAAACTCTAAATTTGTGATATGTTTGCAGGCATTCACAACGAATTTACTTTGTTCAACTTCTAGGATATAGTTTGTTTCTTCAATTAATTTATTTTCTACTTCTTTAAAATATTTGTCGGAATCTTTACCTTTTAAATTAAACATTTTCTTCGCTATTGGTTTCACTAATGATAAATCTGAAGAGATACTATCAGCAACACCTGGATACTGGATTTTCACAGCAAGTTTAATTCCATTTTTATGCGCTTTGTGAACTTGGCCAATACTCGCAGCATTCATAGAAGTTGGGTCAAAAGCATCAAATATTTCATTTGGATGTTTCCCAAAATACTTTTTAAATGATTTTATTACCAAAGGAGGCGATAGTGGAGGAACAGAAAATTGAGATAATGAAAATTTTTCTACATAGGCTTGTGGTAAAATACTCTTATCCATACTTAACATTTGTGCAACTTTTAATGCACTTCCTTTTAAGTTTTTAAGACCGTCGTATATATCATCTGCGTTATTTTGATTTAAGCGCTCCTTTGCATCTGTTTCAGAAGTTACTATTTTATCTCCATAGTATTTTAAATAATTCACGCCGACCTTCGCTCCGGTTTGAAAAAGTTTAGAAGCTCTTTGAATTTTTGATGTAGGTATTTTATCGATTGTTTTCATTTATTTCATGAATGTTTTGTCTTTGTATAAAAATTTACCAAAATCAATCACACTCTTTAATGCCTTATTATGTATAAGATCAAAGCTGGTGTTCACTGATTTTTCAATAAATACGTCTGTTTTTTCAAAAGATGTAGAAGAATCCTCTAACCAATATTTCATGGTGAGCAATAATTGTAACCAAGCAGATTCTTTTATAGTTGTATTTTGAACTTTATCTATTGTTTCTTGTTTTGTTTCAAGTAGCGTTAGATTTAAATTTTCAACATACGTTGTAAAATCATGTTTTAAAGGCTGCAATGACTTTAATTTTTTGAGGTTGTTTTTATTATCGTCAATTGCATAAACAACATAACTTCTATTGGCAGTTAATAATTCGAAAAAGGAGTAATAGAAACTTAATATTTTATTTCTTGAATCATACGATTGATAATCATCGCTTTTTTCTAGCATTGTTATCGTATTATCAAAAAATGTTTTAAAAATGACTTTTTCAAGCGCGTCAAAATTTCCAAAATATTTATAAAAAACTTCTTCTTCAAAAGTATATTTTTTCGCAAAACTAAAAACAGATGTTGGTTTAGCATTATTCTCTAAAATATATTCCATATAAAATGAAATAATTTCTGAATTTGTAATTGTTTTATTTTTAACCATTCTTATTCTTTTTTGTAAAAATACAAAATGTTTAACAAAAAAAGAAATAAGTTAAACAAAATATATAAAATAAAAAATTAATTAAAAGGATTGAGTGTCTGTAAGATAAATTTTAAATAGGGATGATTTATAAAACCATATATTAACTATTTTTTTTTAAATATATAAGTAAATGGAATTACTCTTTCAATTCCAAAGGCATTAAGATTTATTTTGTTAACCATCATCATAATTGGAGCTATTATTATTATTCTCCACGTGCTTATAAGCATATCATAAATCTAATATATTTAGTTTTTTTTCACTACTTCTTGCAATCGCAATTATGATGGGATCAGTTTTAAACATTACAGTTCCTATAATGTTAGGCTTAAGTTTCTACTTGAAATCTAGAATTGAAGAAGCAAGACTTGTTAAAGAATATTCAAATTATATAGAATATAAAAACAGATGGGTAGATTCTTTCCAAAGTTTAAAAAGAAGTCAAAGTAAATCTTCTAAAAAAAAGTGTAAGGTTTTAGCTAAACTTACTACTTTTACATTCTGAAAAAAAAAGATTAAAACTATGTCTGAAACTATAGAAAAAGTAAAATGTCTTATTATTGGATCTGGACCTGCTGGATATACAGCAGCTATATATGCTGCAAGAGCAAATATGAAACCAGTGTTATATCAAGGTACGCAACCGGGAGGTCAATTAACAACGACCAACGAAGTTGAAAATTATCCAGGATATCCTGAAGGAATTACAGGGCCTGCAATGATGATTGAGTTGCAACAACAAGCCGAAAGATTCGATACAGATGTTAGAGATGGTTGGATTACGAGAGTAGACTTTTCTGGACCTATCCATAAAGTATGGGTAAATGAAACGAAAGAAATTCATTGTGAAACAGTAGTTATTTCTACTGGAGCATCTGCAAAATATTTAGGTTTAGAATCTGAACAAAAATACTTAAAACTTGGAGGTGGTGTTTCTGCCTGTGCTGTATGTGATGGATTTTTCTATAGAGGACATGAAGTAGTGATCGTAGGTGCTGGAGATTCTTCTTGTGAAGAAGCTCACTACCTTTCAAAATTGTGTAAAAAAGTAACTATGTTAGTACGTCGTGACGAATTTAGAGCTTCTAAAATCATGGCGGCAAGAGTTAAAAATACAGAGAATATTGAAATACTATTTAACACAGAAACTGAAGAAGTTTTAGGAGATGGTCAAGTGGTAACAGGTGTTAGAGTGAAAAATAATGTTTCTGGCGATATGACTGATATTCCTGCTACTGGATTTTTTGTAGCGATTGGACATTTACCAAATACAGGTATTTTTAAAGACTTTCTTACTTTAGATGAAACGGGCTATATTATTAATGTACCAGGATCTTCTAAAACAAATATTGATGGAGTATTTGTTTCTGGTGATGCTGCAGATCATGTGTATCGTCAAGCAGTAACTGCTGCTGGAACAGGGTGTATGGCTGCATTAGATGCTGAACGTTATTTAGCTGCTCAAGAATAAAATAACTCTCTTAATTATAAACAAAAGCTCCCAACTTGGGAGCTTTTTTTATTTGTACTCAGACATAAATTCTGAAATATTTTCTTCAAGAGATGCATTCTTTTTTATCGCATTAATAAAAGCACTTCCTATCACTACACCATCAGTAAATTGGGATGCAAATTCAACATCTTTTTTAGTTTTAATATTGAACCCTGTCACAATAGGATTTTTTAATTGATACGATTGTATTCGTTTTAAATAAGGCTCAGCACTTTCAATGCCATTTTTATTTCCTGTTGTACTGGAAGAAGATACTGCATAGATAAACCCATTACTAAGTTGGTCAATTTTTTTTATTCTCTCTTCCGAAGTTTGTGGGCTAATTAAAAATATAAAAGGAATTTCATGTTTTTCAAACAAAACTTTATATTCTCTATCATAAACTTCTAAAGGTAAATCGGGTAAGATCGCACCTGCTATTCCTACACTTTTACATGAAATTAAAAATCGCTCCACGCCAAATTGTAAGATTGAATTCCAATACCCCATCATAACTAATGGAACAGTATTAAAATCCTTTATTTCATTTAATTGATCAAATAAAATGGAAAGATTCATACCGTTTTTTAAGGCAATTGAACCACTTTCTTGTATCGTTGGACCATCTGCTAAGGGATCACTAAAAGGAATACCAACTTCAATAAAATCGGCTCCATTTGCTGTTAAGCTTTTTATGATTTTAGAAGTACTATCTAAATTTGGAAACCCAGCCGAAAAATAAATAGATACAATACTATTCTCTTTGTTATTAAAAACCTTTTTTAACTTATTCATGATTCTATTTTTTAATGTATTGTATATATGTATTTAAATCTTTATCACCTCTACCGCTTAAATTAATGATTACTTTTTCATGTGGTTTTGCATTCATTTTTTTTAGATAGGCAAGGGCGTGAGCACTTTCTAAAGCGGGTATAATACCTTCCAATTTGCTTAATTCTATCCCAGCTTCTAAAGCTTCTTTATCAGTGCTACTGTCATAAATAACGCGTTTAATATCATTGTAATGTGAATGTGCTGGTCCTATTCCTGGATAATCTAATCCAGCTGAAATACTATGAGGCTCAATAATTTGTCCGTATTCATCTTGTATTAAATACGAATAACTCGCATGTAAAACACCGGGTTGCCCTAATGCGATTGTTGCTGCAGTTTTATTGGTTGTAACGCCTTCTCCAGCAGCTTCAACACCAATTAAGCTTACATTCTTGTTTTCTAAATAATGATAAAACGCACCCATAGCATTACTTCCTCCACCTACACAAGCAACTATATAATCAGGGTCTCCAACGATTTGTTTTTTTATTTCTTCACTGATCACAGATTGAAAAATGGCTACCATGTCTGGATAGGGATGAGGTCCTACCACAGAACCAATAATATAATGAGTATCTTCTGGATGATTTATCCAATCTCTAATGGCCTCATTCGTAGCGTCTTTTAGCGTTTTACTTCCACTATGAACAGGAATAACTTTTGCACCTAACATTTTCATTCGCTCCACATTAGGAGCTTGTCGTTTTATGTCTTTAGCGCCCATATAAACAATGCATTCTAAGCCTTTTAGCGCACAAACTGTAGCTGTTGCAACGCCATGTTGTCCTGCGCCTGTTTCAGCTATGATGCGTTTTTTACCCAGTTTTTCAGCTAATAATATTTGTCCAAGGGTATTGTTTATTTTATGTGCTCCTGTATGATTTAAATCTTCTCTTTTTAAATATATTTGAAAGCCATATTTTTCACTTAATCTTTTGGCAAAAAATAGAGGAGTAGGTCTTCCAACATAATCTCTTAAAAGGTTTTTAAATTCATCTTGGAATGCAGTAGATTGAATTATTTTTAAATAATTCAATCTTAATTCTTCAACGTTGGGATGTAATAACTCTGGGATATAGGCACCACCATACACACCATAATATCCTTCTTGGTTTACATTATAATTCATTTTTAACTCTTTTTATAAATTCTGAAACTTTTGGGATATTTTTTAGTGCTGGACTTATTTCAAAACAGCTATTTATATCAATTGCTTCAATAGTTAATGTTTTTATTTTTTTTATTTCTGAAATATCTTTTTCATTGATTCCTCCACTTAAAAAGAATGGGGTTTTGTAACTATAATTTGAAAGCAAACTCCAATTGAATTTCCTGCCTGAACCTCCATAACTTTTGCTTTTTGTATCAAATAGGAAATAATCAACGGTACCTTCATATTCATTTAAAAGGGAAAAATTAAATTGATCATCTATTTGAAAAGCCTTAATGATTTTAAGTTTCCCTTCTTTCAAATTTTCACAAAATACAGGGCTTTCATCACCATGTAATTGGATCAGGTCTAATTTATATTTCTTTGAAATGGTTTCTATTTCTGAACGAGTT
Source organism: Candidatus Marifrigoribacter sp. Uisw_064 (assembly GCF_047730175.1). Classification (GTDB taxonomy): domain Bacteria; phylum Bacteroidota; class Bacteroidia; order Flavobacteriales; family Flavobacteriaceae; genus Marifrigoribacter. Next base: position 344,359 of record NZ_CP159833.1, on the reverse strand, counting down.
TCATTTACAAAAACCCCTACTTTTTTAATTGATTTAGGAAGTTTTTTTAATTGACTAGTCATTACTATTTCATTGACAAATCGAGAAGATTTTTTATAAAAAATAAATCCCATATAATCAGGATTTAGCATAGCTACCTGATTGATGTTTTCACTGTATTTCATACCACAAACTTTCACTTTCATAGCGCTTCCTTTTTTTTAATCTCATTAATAAATTCTTGACATGCTAGTTGAGGTTCTGGATGTTTCATAAAAGCTTCTCCTAACAAAAAACCTTGAAAGCCATATTGTTTTAAATCTAAAACCGTTTCAACATGACTAATTCCACTTTCACTTATTTTTACTATTTCTTTAGGTAAAATTTTTGATACATTTTTTGATATTTCCGTAGAGACTTCGAAGGTTTCAAGATTTCGATTGTTTACACCAATCATGGAAATGTGTTTGTTGAAATGAGTGTAATATTCTTTCTCATTATGAACCTCTAATAATGTCTCAAGTCCGAAAGATTGTGCAAATTCAGCTAAAGCAAAACATTTTTCTTTGCTAAGCCCTGCAGCAATTAATAATACTGTATCAGCTCCCATTGATTTTGCTTCAATGATTTGGTATTCATCGATCATAAAATCTTTTCTTAAAATAGGGATGTTAACTTTATTTCGAACTGCAATTAAATCTTGAGTAGTACCCCCAAAAAAATGAGTATCTGTCAAAACTGAAATGCCACTTACACCAGCATTTTCATATCCTTGTCCAATTTTTTCAACAGAAATTTCAGCATTAATAATATCCTTACTTGGAGATTTTCGTTTTATTTCAGCAATGATTCCAGAGGTATCTTGATTAAGAATATTCTGAGACATGGAAACAATAGGTCGATCCATAAAAACTGAACCCTCTAAAGTAGAAATAGGTTTGTTTTTTTTTAAGAGAGTCACTTCTTTATGCTTATGATCAATAATTTTTTCTAATATGTTCATATCGCAAATAGCTTTTGTAATGATTGATATGCTTCTTTAGATTCAAGAGATTCTTTTGCTAATTCGTATGATTCATCAAAAGATTTTTGAGTTGATGTTTGAATAGCAATTGCCGCATTAGCAAGAACAACTTTATTTTGAGCTTCAGTCCCATTTTTTTTTAAAATTTTAATAAAGATTTGCGAAGATTCTTTTACAGAATCACCTCCAAACAACTGACTTTGATTTAACTCATTACTCTTAAAAAAAGAAGGTGTTTTTAATGAATCTTCATTGTTTGAAACAACCCGTGTATCATTGGTAAGTGAAATTTCATCATAACCATCTAGGGAATAAAGAATCGAATAATTAATATTAGATTGTTGATATAAATATTTATAAAGTCTTAATAATTCCAAGGAGAAAACTCCAACCATTTGATTTTTTGGCTGCGAAGGATTTACCATTGGACCCAACATATTAAAAAATGTTTTTACGCCTAATTCTCTTCTAATTGGCGCTACAATTTTCATGGCAGGGTGGAAGAGAGGCGCATGAAGAAAGCAAATATTCGCTTGTTCTATTTGTTGTTTTATTTTTCCAATGTCATTTGTGAAATTAAACCCCAATTGTTCCATCACATTCGATGAACCACTTGTTGAACTTACCCCATAATTACCATGCTTTGCAACTTTCACGCCTGCGCCAGCAGTTATAAATGAAGCCAGCGTAGATATGTTGAAGGTGTTTTTTCCATCGCCTCCAGTTCCACATAGATCGATAGGGTTAAATTCTTTCAAATCAACAGGGATGCATAAATCGAGTAATGCATTTCTAAAACCAGATAACTCATCAATGGTGATTTTTCGCATTAAAAAGACAGTTAAAAAACTTGCTATTTCACTTGAGTTTAAATCACCTTGACTAATATTTGTCAATATTTTTTTCGCTTCCGATTTCTCTAAAGTTCTATGATTGTGTAAATCTTTGAGTATGTTTTTCATGATTTTTTTTAGTTTTCAACCCAGTTTTTAATCATTTGAAACCCTTCAGGAGTTAAGACACTTTCAGGGTGAAATTGAATTCCTCTCACATCAAACTCTTTATGTTTTAAAGCCATTACCATATTATTTTCATCTGTAGCTAATAGTTGTAATGAAGGGGGTAATTTTGAATCTACAGCCCAGCTATGATATCTCCCTACTTTTGTTTCTGAAGAACACTTATTAAATAAATAATCATCTTGTAATTTTATATTTGTTCCGAAGCCATGATATACTTCAGTTAAATTTATTAATTCACCTCCAAAACATTCAGCAATGGCTTGATGACCAAGACAAATCCCTAAGATGGGTATTTTACCAGCATAGGTAGTAATCACTTTTTTTGTAAGTCCAGCTTCTGAAGGAATCCCAGGTCCTGGAGAAATTAATATTTTATCAAATTCTGAAATGTCATTGATTTCAAATTGATTATTTCGAAGGACAGTTACAGCCACATTTAGTTCTTTCAGTATATGAACCAAGTTATAGGTGAATGAATCGTAATTGTCTATGACTACAATTTTTAAAGGTCTCATAATTGTTCAGCAATATTTATGGCTTTTCTTAAAGCGCCGATTTTATTATTTATTTCTTTTCTTTCATTTTCAGGCTTACTATTTACTACGATTCCTGCACCAGCTTGATACGTTAGTAAATTATTTTTACTTAAAAAAGTACGTATCATAATCGCCATATTAACATCTCCATTAAACCCTATATAGCCTATTGCTCCTCCATAATAACTACGTTTTCCATTTTCATATTTATCGATAAGCGTCATTGCTTTATGTTTTGGAGCACCTGCTAAAGTACCAGCGGGAAAACTGTCATAAATCACTTGAACTGGATTCGATCCTTCATCTAATTGCCCGGTAACTTTACTTACCATATGAATTACATGGGAGAAAAATTGAATCTCACAAAGTTTTTCAACTACTACATTGGTTGAGTTTCTACTTAAATCATTTCTTGCCAAATCGACTAACATCATGTGTTCAGCATTTTCTTTTGGGTCGATTAAAAGTTCATCAGCTAACTTTTTATCTTCTTCTAAAAAGCCAGTGCGTTTATAGGTGCCTGCAATAGGATGAATTTCTGAAACTTTATCTGTAATTCGGATTTGAGCTTCGGGAGAAGAACCAAATAATTTGAAGTTTGAATAATCAAAATAAAACAGATAAGGAGATGGGTTTACCATCCGTAAAGCACGATATACATTAAAGTCATCACCTGTAAATTTTTGATTAAATTCTCTTGAAAGAACTAATTGAAATACATCGCCTCTCTGACAATGTTGCACTCCTTTTTTTACCAATTCTTCATATTCTGAATTTGTAAAATTTGATAACTCATTTTCTTTCTTAGAAAAGGGAAAATTAGAGGAAACAGCATTTTTTAAAAGCTCTAATATGGAAGAGTCAAAGGCTTTTTCTGTGGTATTGTTTTCAATTAAATGAAGCTCGTTAGAATATTTATCGAAAACCAATACATAGCGGTAGACACTAAAAATAGTAATAGGTATTGATTTGTGGTTTTTTTCTTCTTGGTGTAATTTTAAATCCTCTACAAATTCTATGGTGTCATAAGAAGAATAACCAAAGACACCATTGTAGCAAAAGGGTAATTCAACTTCATCTGTTTTAAAGCTTGAAATGAAATTTGAAAGCTCGTTTACAAATGTTTGTTTATTAATTGGTACGAGTCTTTTTTTACCGTGGGTGTTAGATATTTCAAGGGTCTCATTTGTTGCTTGAAATGTTGCGATAGGTTCACAACAGATATAACTATAACTGTTTTCTTTGCTTTGATACTCTGAACTTTCAAGCAAAATAGTTTCTGAATAGTTATCTCTAAGTTTTAGATAGATACTCACGGGAGTATGCATATCTGCTATAATCTTAGTGTGTTTTGTAAATAGTTTTGTTTTCATTTATTTCAGTTTAACGCAAAAAAAAGCCTTCCGTTAAGGAAGGCTCTAATGTTTTATATATAGAATAGCTTATCCGTTCACGTGTTTAAGACGTAAAGGACTCCACCAACTTGTGTTTAAATTAATTGTTCTCATTGTTAAAGCAAATATAGAAATTAGTTTCAATAAACCAAATCTAAAAAATAATATATTATAAAAAATTCTCTCATTTTATATTTAATTTTCTTAAAAACAGGCAATAAATAATCTGCATTTTTTTATCTTGAAGTTCTATTTAGAATATGCTTAATGAAAACGAATAAAGAATTAGAACTAGCCTGGAATTTTGTAAATAACACCAATAGAAATGTTTTTTTAACAGGAAAAGCTGGAACAGGAAAGACTACCTTTTTACATAAACTAAAGATGGACTCCTTAAAGCGGATGGTGGTTGTTGCACCAACTGGAGTTGCCGCTATTAATGCAAAAGGAGTTACAATACATTCGTTTTTTCAGATGCCTTTTGGACCAATTTTACCTAATGAAGAGTTGAGTAATTCTTCGGGTTTTAATAGAAAATTCAGCAAGACAAAAATCAATATTATAAAATCTATGGATTTGTTAGTAATTGATGAAATTAGTATGGTTCGTGCAGATTTATTAGATGGAATTGATAAAACTCTTAGGCGTTATAGAAATAAAAACCTTGTATTTGGTGGTGTTCAGTTACTAATGATTGGTGATTTACAACAATTGTCACCTGTTATAAAAGAAAATGAATGGCAGTTACTCAAACCTTTTTATAAAAACGCCTTCTTTTTTTGCAGTTTAGCCTATCAAAAATGCGATGCGGTTAGTGTAGAGCTAAAACATATTTATAGACAAGACAATCCGAAATTTATAGAAATCCTTAACGAGATTAGAACAAATACCTTAACACAACCATCGGCTGATGAGTTAAACAAAAGATACCTTCCTGATTTCATACCTAACAAAGGCGAAGGTTATATTTCATTAACAACACATAACAATAAAGCAGAAGCAACAAATAAAGCAGAGCTTGAAAAATTAGAGGGAAAGCTTCAAACCTATAAAGCAACGGTTGAGGGTAAATTTCCAGAGCACTCTTATCCGAACAAAGAAAATCTAACATTAAAAGTAGGTGCTCAGGTTATGTTTATTAAAAATGACAGCTCAGCTGAAAAACGTTACTTTAATGGTAAGATCGGTAAAGTTATTTTATTAGATAAGAATGAAGTGGTTGTAAAATGTCCTGATGATGATTTTAATATTAACGCAACATCAGAAATTTGGGAAAATATAAACTATACTGTCGATAAAGAAACCAAAGCTATAACCGAAAACAAGATAGGCGCTTACACTCAGATTCCATTGCGCTTAGCTTGGTCTATTACTATCCATAAAAGTCAAGGCTTAACTTTTGAAAAAGCAATTATAGATGCACAAGGGGCTTTTGCACACGGTCAAACTTACGTGGCATTGAGTAGATGTAAAAGTTTGGAAGGTTTAGTGTTGAAGAGTAAGATTAATTCTAGCCATATTATTAGTGATACAAATGTGCTTTCATTTACTAAAACTGCCGAAGAAAACCAACCAGATGAATCTGTGTTGCAACAATCAAAAGCAGCGTTTCAATTGCAATTAATTTCAGAGATATTCGATTATTATAAATTTACCTATCCTATAAATCGTGTGTTAGATATTTATTATAAAAATAGAGGAAGTATTGAAGGCAATCTAGAAACACCTCTGAGCACTATTAAAGATGCAATTACAAATTTACTTAAGGTAGCAAATGCTTTTAAAGAGCAACTTGCTACAATATCACAAATGAGTGAAGCTCCAGAGAGCAATAAAGCCATTCAAGAACGTTTTGTAAAGGCTATTGATTATTTTAATACACATACAAAAACTGAAATTAGTGAACCTTTTAAAACGCTTAGTTTTACAACAGATAATAAAGCCTTAGAAAAAGATATTATAAAACAGTTGGATGCTTTCGAAGAATTTTTAGCTGCCAAATACCTTTATTTTAAGGGATTAACTAATAGTTTTAATACAAACGCTTTTTTAGAGTTACGAGGAAAATCGATTTTTCTAGGAAAAGAGAAACCTAAAAAATTGAGAAAAACGGTTATTGATGGTACCATAAATGTAGAATTATTTGAATTGCTTCGGGTATTAAGAAACGAAATTGCTAAAGAAAAGGACTTAATTCATTATCAGGTTTTTACCCAAAAAGCTTTATATGAAATGTGTGAAACCTTACCATTAAATAAACAAGAATTAAAAAAAATTATTGGAATGGGTACGGTACGTATTGAAAAATACGGAAGTGAAATATTAAAAGTTATTAAAGAGTATTGCGATGAAAATGATATAGATACTTCTAATCGGATTGAAATATTTGATGAACCAAAACCAATAAGAACAAAAGGAGAAACAAAAACAATTTCACTAGACTTGTTTAAAGCAGGAAAACCGATAGATCAAATCGCTTTAGAAAGAGAATTAAATGCAAATACTATCTTTGGTCATTTAGCAAGCTTTGTTTCTTCAGGAGAAGTAAAAATAAACGATTTAATTTCAAAAAAACATTACAAAGAACTAAAAGCCATTATACCGACACATACCTTCGAAAATATTTCAGATTTAAAACATCAAATAGATAATAAATACTCTTATGGAGAATTACGTTTGGTATTAGATGAATTGTTAAAACAATAGACTTTTAAGGTTCTTGATGATCATAACTTAAAATCACCTTGAGTTTCCAAAGTTCATTTTCTAAAACCCATGTATGAGTAAATTTAGCAATATTAGTTTTATATAGATCTTTGTTAAGTTCTTTAATAAAAAACTCATGGATACCTACTTGAATTGCACCATATAATACTCCATTATTATATAAAGGATAAACATCAAAACCTTGCTCCGTTAGTTTGCGGATAGGTTTTTTGTTGGGTGTAGCACAGATGTTCTGTTTCATACTTACTATAAAATCTTCTTCATAAGAAATTCCACCCTTATCATGATAAAAAACCATGTCTTTGTGCATCACATTTTTAATAGAATCGAATTTGCAATTATTGAATCCATCTTCAAAAATAAGTTGATCCATTTTTAAAATCTCTTTATATAATTTTGAATTCCTAGCAACTTGTGCAAAGGAAAACTGAAAAAATAAGAAAGAAAGGATGAGTAATTGAGTAGATTTTAGTTTCATAATTAATCAAAAAAAAACGCCATTTTTAATTTTAAAAACGGCGTTAAGGTTGGTTGGTATTTTTAGTTTATAGTTTTTTTACGCTTCCTGAAGAACTTCCTTTTTTAGTGACAGCAGTAGGATCGCCATAATATTTAATATCACCACCGCTAGATGCTTTTGCATTCAGTTTATCTTTTACGTTTACAGTAATATCAGCTCCACTTGAGGCTTTTGCATTGCAATTGCTCACTAAAAGTTTTTTTGCATTAATATCACTTCCACTAGAAGCATTTGCGTATAATGTACTTGCTTTTCCGGAGACTTCTATATCGGCTCCACTACTAGTTTCAGTGTATAAATCATTTGCAAAAACTTCTACTTCAAGATCTGCTCCAGAGCTACTATCTAATGTTAATGTTTCACTTTTTACTACTGAATTAGCTATTACATCAGCGCCACTACTTGCTTCAATGCTTGTAAGCTTTTTATAGGTTACATACACCTTTTTAGATTTTGATCTTCCAATATTTCTTTCGGCTCTAATAGTTAATTTTCCATTAGAGATATTGGTTTCAATAATATCCATTAAGTTTTCATCTGCTTCAACTACAATTTTATTTTCTGAACCTTCAGATAAATAAACATCAAGTCCTGTACTACCTTTAACTTTATCAAAGTCTTCAGTTACATTTCTTTCTTCTGTTATTACATTTCCATTGCCGTTTTCTTGGCCTAAATTAATATCGAAATTGCAAGAGGAAAGAACTGCGACTACTAATAGTATTGTGATTAGTTTAATTGATTTCATGTGTGTTTGTTTTTTTTGTTTTTTAAAGGTCATACTTCTACAAGCTCAGCACAGGCAGGTTCGCTATTATTGATGCCGTTTGGTGATAATATCTTTAGTATGCTCGTTTCATGTGTGTTTGTTTTAATTACCTAGTTTTATTTTTATAGTATCTTCTTCGTTACTTAAATTGATGTTTAAACCATCTTCATTTAGTTTTATGGAGTTTCCATCTTTTTTACTTTTGTACTCAAAAGACTCGTTAACTCTTGTCTCCCAACCTTCAGATTCAATTTTTGCTTCGAAAGAAGGACAGTCTAAACATTTTGTATCATCATCCTGAATAAGAAGATATTGTTCTTCATCACCATTATTTAAAATATCATCCCAATGTGAACTATTTCTATGAAATGAATAGGTGTTTTCATCTGCAAAAAGTATAGATCCTTCAGGTAAATATAATACCACTTCAACTTCTTGTTCGCGGTATTTATTATCAATATCACAGGTTAAGAAGCCATCTAGTAATAATGTATTATTATTTAAAGTATAGTTGTACTCTATTGCTTCTGCATTGTTTTTAGCATCGATGAATGAACTACCTTCTGCTTTCTTTTCAATAAATAGTCTACCTATAGAATCTTGTGTGGAACGAACAATAAGACGAACATCATTAGAATAGATGATCTTTTCATCATCTTCATTTAGTTTTAATTCGAAACCACTATTACGTCTAACTTTATATTCATATTGATTGCTTGAATTCATTGCTAGATTTAGTGTATCTCCTGCTTTAACAGGGATTATAACTTCTTCAATACTTTCTCCATCATACGCTAATTCTGTTGCTTGTCTTAATCCTAAAATTCCCAATCCGATAACAGATACAATCCATGTAATAAATATGGCGATTTTTGCTACTGTACCAATCGAGTTTAAATTATTGATTAGCATTTTTAGACCTAAAATGAATAATACAAAGAATGGAATTCCTATTGCAAATAAAGCTAGTAATGAAAATAACCAAAGAGGAGTATTAGTGGTATTCACTAAGTTTACATAATCCATTAATTCGTGATTTCCCCATACAATTCCCATAGTGCCTGTAGTAAATAATCCTACGATAAGTCCAATTAAAGTTGAAAGTGAAATTATGATTAAGAGTATTCCTATGAATTTACCAAAGATTTTAAATAGCGCAGAAAAAACACTACCTAAACCCCCGAAAAAACCAGAAGCACCACTTTTAGCTTTTTCTTTTACTGCATTGTAATCTGCATCTTTAATTTTACCTGAAGCGTTGTCTAATTCTTCTTTAAGCTTTTTTTCAATATTAGTAATATTGATTTGCTGTCTACTCATTTTCAATTTGTCTGAAGTAGTGACTGCAGCTGGAACTAATATCCAAAATATAATATAGATTACTATAAAGAATCCACTAGAGAATACCGTTAGTAAAATCCATAATAATCGAACCCAGATTGAGTCAATTCCCATATAATGACTTAAACCAGATGCAACTCCTGCAACGAATTTATTGTCTTCATCTCTAAATAATTGTTTTTGGTAAGATCTTTCTTTTGATTTTGCTTGTTGAGAAGGAGGAACATCCTCAAAAATTTCTTCATCAATCATATAGTCTTCAGGTTGACCCATTACTGCGATCACCTCGTCAAGTTCTTTTATACTGATTACTTGAGATTTACTTTCAACTTTTTCAGAAAAGAGTTCAGCTATACGAGACTCTATGTCTCTTATAATTTCATCCTGTCCCTGAGGATCGGAGAAAGATCTTTTTATAGCATCAAGATATCGAGTAAGTTTTCCATATGCATCTTCATCGATGTGGAAAAATGTGCCTGCTAAATTTATATTTACTGTCTTCTTCATGGTTTAGTTTTTTTCGCTTGTTACTCTATTTACAGCTTGTTGTAATTCGCTCCAAGTTGTATTCAATTCTTTCAAAAATAATTTTCCTGTTTCGGTAAGGTCGTAATACTTACGTGGTGGGCCGCTTAATGATTCTTCCCAACGATAGGAAAGCAATCCAGCATTTTTTAGCCGTGTTAAGAGAGGATAAATTGTTCCCTCAACAACTAGCATTTTTGCGCCCTTTAAGGTCTCTAATATGTCTGAGGTATATGCTTCACCATCTTTTAAAATAGAAAGAATACAGTACTCCAGAACTCCCTTACGCATTTGTGCTTTTGTGTTTTCAATTTTCATGTGTCTAAAATTTTTTTATTAAAACGGTCACATGTAGTTCGCTATTTGTCATTCTCCCGAGTGATAAAGCTTTTAACATGCTCGTTTCATAAGTCTGTTTTTACTTTAATTCAAATACTAGTTCGTCCTTACTGATTAGGTAATTTGAACGAAGATTTTTAATGTTTCCTGAACATTGAAAATTTTCATTTTGGGAAACATACTTAGCGGTTTGCTGAAGGGTTTCTGCTGGGAGTATGCTTAATACTAATCCTAACAAAATACTAACTAACGTGCTCATTTTTTGATTGATTTATTTCCTCATCAGAATTTTCATCTTCTGAATTTAGGATGGTTGTTTTAATGAATGATATACTAATAGGGTAGGTGTATGATTTTCCTTTTGCTGCAGACATGGTTGCTGAGATTACGGCATATAACTCGATCACAAAAAGACCAAATAATAATAATGCGGCAATCATAAATATAACGACAAACCCTGAAAAATTCTTAACATCTTGAAAGGAAACATGATCTACGGTATGATCAATTGCTTCAACAAGGCTAACAAAATTTGTAGCATAGATTAAAACAAAGGGTAGGCATATAAGGCCAATTACAATTGAATATAATATGACACTTAATTGAAAATTAATGGCTTGCCTTCCATGTTCATCTGTAAATGTTTTCTCCTTATTAAAAGACCATAATAATAAGGGTGCAATAAAATTTCCGAAGGGAATAAAATATTTTGAAAATGTTGAGAGGTGCATTAATGAAGCAACATTTTTTTGATTTTCTGATATAGTAGTATCCATTGTTCATTAATTTCTTATACAAATATATGTCTATTAAATGGTATTATGTAACGCATAGTACTGTAATTAACATTTATTTAACAAATTTAATTATTTAATTATTTGATTATCAGTATTATAATAATTCATGTATTTTTGTAATATTAAGTGTATTCTTTATTTTTTTATTAATACGTACATTTGATTTTCTTATTAAATAGGAATTTTAAATATAAAGCATGCCCATTACACCCAAAAAAATTACAGCTTTTACTTTCTTTAAACTACCTTCAGTATATTGGTTAGGAGTTCGTATTAAGTCAATTTCAGAAAAAGAATGTTCTGTTACAGTCAAACATAGATGGATTTCCCAAAACCCTTTTAAATCACTTTTTTGGGCAGTACAAGGTATGGCTGCCGAGTTAAGTACAGGTGCTATGCTAATGAGTTGTATACATGATAGTAAGCTTCCTATTTCTATGTTGGTTGCCAATAACAAAGCTAATTTCTCAAAAAAGGCCACAGGTCGAATCACGTTTAACTGTACCGATGGACTTAAAATAAAAGAGGCTATACATAAAGCAATTGAAACTAAAGAAGGGCAAACGTGTTGGATGACTTCTATTGGTAAAAATGAAAACGGTGATATAGTATCTACTTTTGAATTTGAATGGACCGTTAAATTGAGAACTAAGAAATAATGTATAATTTTTATTATTTGATGTAACAAAGCTTCTAAATCTTCAACTCATAAGCATAAATTAAAAACCATTAAAATGACAGCACACGAAATAGATTATACTATTTATGGAGAAGAAATGCAATATGTTGAGATTGAATTAGATCCAGAAGAAGGAGTAGTAGCCGAAGCAGGTAGTTTTATGATGATGGACGATGGAATACAAATGGAAACCATTTTTGGAGATGGTTCACAAAAGGATCAAGGTTTGATGGGTAAAATATTTGGAGCTGGTAAACGATTGTTGACAGGCGAGAGTTTATTTATGACAGCCTTTTATAATACGATAGGAGGAAAAAAGAAAGTATCGTTTGCTTCTCCATATCCTGGGAAAATAATTGCGATAGACTTAACAAAATTTGGAAATAAATTTATTTGTCAGAAAGATGCATTCTTATGTGCAGCCAAAGGAGTTTCTATTGGAATTGAGTTTTCAAAAAAATTAGGTCGTGGCTTATTTGGTGGTGAAGGTTTTATCATGCAAAAATTAGAAGGTGATGGAATGGCTTTTGTTCATGCCGGTGGAACTACTGCAGTAAAAGAATTAGCTGCTGGAGAAAAACTAAAAGTAGATACAGGATGTATTATAGGGTTTGATAATTCAGTAGAGTATGATATTGAGTTTGTTGGTGGAATTAAAAACACATTGTTTGGTGGCGAAGGAATGTTTTTTGCTACACTAAAAGGACCCGGTACTGTGTATATTCAATCATTGCCTTTTAGTAGGTTAGCGAAAAGAGTTTGGGCATCAGCTCCAAAAGGTGGAGGAAAAGATAAAGGTGAAGGTAGTATCTTGGGAAGTTTGGGTAATATATTAGATGGAGATAATAGATAAAAAGATGTTAAATTTTACCTCTTGAAGAATATTGTAAGCTTTTTTTTGTTATCTTTAAAAAGAATATTAAATCTCAGCTTATACAAAAAAAACTACTTAATTTTTACATTTACAATAATGGCTAGAGCAATGTTTGATTACACAAAAACTGTACTTTCAAAAGTTAGTTTTGATGTAAACTTGTTCTGTAAGGAATTAAAAAAAGCGTTAACCCGCTTATTACCTCATGAAATAGAGGAACTAAAAATTTGGGTTAATAATTTAATTACACAGAACCCCCAATTAGATCAATGTTTAATTTATTTAAAAGAATAAAAAAATCCCTTAACGTCAGTTAAGGGATTTTTTAGTTTTAAGAATAATTTATTTTAAAGGGCTTATTACTTTTATGTCCTGAAAAGATATTGCTCCTCTTATTACACCCGTAATTACATCATACATTGCATTTACTATTTGCATTTTTAATTCACTTTTTCTGTAAATTATACTAACCTCTCTAGCAGGAGAAGGCTCGTTAAAATAACGTAAATGTTTTTGTTGCTCTTTTGAAATATCCAAGGTATGTAAATAGGGTAGTAGTGTCATTCCCAAACCTTCATTCGATAATTTTATCAAGGTTTCAAAACTTCCGCTTTCTAATTGAAACGATTCATCATTACTATCTTTAAAAGCTTTACAAATATTAATGATAGCCTCTCTAAAACAATGACCATCTTCTAATAATAGAATGTCATCAATATCTAAATCTTCGCTATCAATTTTTTTATTTGAATATAAACGGTGATTTTCTGGTACATAACCTACAAAGGGTTCAAAATAAAGAACACGTTCTTTTATTCTTTCTTGATTTAAAGGTGTAGCTGCAATCGCAGCATCTAAATGCCCATCATTTATTTTTGAAATAATTTCTTGCGTATTGAGTTCTTCTATTTTTAAATGAACTTTAGGATATTTATTAGTGAAATTCTTTAAAAACATAGGTAATAAGGTTGGCATAATCGTAGGAATGATTCCTAGTTTAAATTCACCTCCAATAAAGCCTTTTTCTTGATCTACTACATCCTTCATCCTAGAGGCTTCATTTACAATATTTCTTGCTTGAGAAACGATCTTTTTTCCTATCTCAGTAAGCTCTATTGGTTTTTTTCCTCTATTAAATATTAATATATCTAGCTCTTCTTCTAATTTTTGTATTTGCATACTTAAGGTAGGCTGGGTTACAAAAGTTTTTTGAGCTGCCTTTGTGAAATTTTGATACTCAGCGACAGCTAAAACATATTTTAATTGTGTAATTGTCATATTGAATGTCTTTAATACAATAATACAACATGTATTGATAATATCTATGCAAAATGTAATTTAATTAGAATTTGTCTATAGCAAAAAATCCGATACATGTATGCATCGGATTTATTAAACTCAACTATTTTTTATAATCTAATTTCCATTTCAAGAGGAGTATTTTCAACAGTAAACTTTGCGTCACTCCATTGTGGTGGTCCAAAACTCATTACATTATTTGACATTCCAAAGGCTTCCATTGGCATTCCATTGTCTTGAAAATCCATTCTTTTATTATCATTTTTATCGTGTAAAATAATAATTCCATAAATTCCTGGTTGTATATTTTCAAAAGTAACTGTAGATTTTCCATCTACAATGCCATTACCCTTTGCCTCTAATGGGTTTTTCATAAAAGTAGATTCATTGTGCAATGAAAATAAAACAGTTCCAGCAGTTCCTTGTAAGGTAACTGTCACAGTAATTGTTGTTCCTTCACTAGTTACTATTGTTTCATTTGTATCTGATTGTGCAGAGATAAAAAGAGATGATACTGATAATGCGATGGTAAAAAGAATAGTTTTCATAAGGGTATGTTTTTGATTTGTTATTAATTTCTTGTACAAAGATGCGGTCAAACCTCTTTATTACATAAAATAAAGTACTCAGTTGTAAAATCTTGAAGATGAATTGTAATTATTGTAGCACAAAGCAATTAAAGTAAGCCTTTTGCCTTTATCTCTAAGTACTTATTGATCGTATTCACAGTTAGGTCTTGAGGTGAAGTTAATACGGTCTGTATCCCTCTTTGTTGAAGTTCCCTTACCATTAGTTTCTTATCGAATTCAAATTGTTGGGCAATGGTTTGGTCATAGATTTCAGGAATACTTTCTGCTTTTGTCTGACTTAAACTATGCAATTCAGTATTTTCAAAAAAGATAACCACTAATACATGTTTTTTTGAAATCGCTTTTAAATAAGGAAGTTGCCTATGAAGTGATGAGATGTGTTCAAAATTGGTATATAATAAAAGTAAACTCCTGTGTGTAATTCTTCTTCTCACCAAACTTTGTAATACCCCAAAATCGGAATCTAAAAACTTAGTTTCTATATTATATAGAGTGTCTAATATATTATTGAGGTAGGTTTTCTTTGCTTGAGCAGGTAAATAACTACCCACTTTATTTGAAAAATCAACCATCCCTACTTTATCTCCTTTTTTTAAAGCGATATTTGAAAATGCTAAGGCACTATTTATAGCATAATCTACTAATTTTAATCCTTCAAAAGGCATTTTCATCACTCTACTCGTATCAATAATAGAATAGATAGGCTGCATCTTTTCGTCTTGGTATTGATTGACCATTAACTGTCCTCGTTTTGCCGTAGCTTTCCAATTAACAGTTCTCACATCATCTCCTATGATGTATTCTTTTAT
Organism: Candidatus Marifrigoribacter sp. Uisw_064; assembly: GCF_047730175.1. Lineage (GTDB taxonomy): Bacteria > Bacteroidota > Bacteroidia > Flavobacteriales > Flavobacteriaceae > Marifrigoribacter. The sequence goes on along the minus strand of NZ_CP159833.1, from coordinate 329,135 downwards.
TTGCTCAAATTCAAGTGTATGGCCTATTCTTCTTATCTTTTTTAAACCGTATTGTGTGAGTCGATTGTCAATAGCAAGAAAATCATATTTCTTCATTTGGATAAAAGAAGGATATACTTTTACCAATTGTTCTTTGTTGAATGTAAACCGCCTTTTAATCAATCCAATATTTGAAGTCACATAACAGTTTAAATTTCCAAATATATATTCTCCTCTATCGACGGGTCGTACATTATATTGGAAGGAACTTCTATGTTTCCCAGCAATTTGAATAATTTTTATAAAGTCTCTTTTCTGAAACTGAACAGGAAGCTCATCAATCACAGATATATCTATCTTAAATGAATAGTTATTACTGAATTGAATAATGATTTCATTTTCATCACTGTTTGAAAACTTTTCAGGTAAAATGCGCTCTCCCTTAATACCTTTATTACTGAAAAGCATACTTGCTTCAAGAAGAAGAACCAATAAAAAACCATAGACTAATAGCCAAATAATACCGTATATATTTGGAATCCAATACGATATTAAAAAAAGCACAGCAATTATTGATAGTACAATAAAGAACCGTTGACTTAGAAAAAATGATTTTATAAATGCGATCACTTATCGAGGAATTTCTATGGATTGAGCTATCATATCGATAACAGTTTCTGGAGTCATACCTTCCATTTCACGTTCTGGTGATAAAATAATACGATGTCCTAAAACTGGATTCAACGATCTCTTTACATCATCTGGGGTTACAAAATCTCTACCATTCATTGCTGCAAATGCTTTTGATGCATTCATAATTGCTAAGGATGCTCTTGGAGAACCTCCTAAATACAAATGAGAATGATTTCTAGTTTTATCAACTATTTGAGCGATGTATGTAAATATTTTTTCTTCTATTAGTATGTTTTGAATATGAGAGCGTAATACCATTAAATCTTCTGGCGATAAAACACCTTCAATCGAATCTTGTGGAATTTTCATTTTCCGTTCATGATGTGTTTTAAGTATGGTTACTTCATCTGAAAGGGTTGGATAAGCCACTTTTATTTTAAAAAGAAATCGATCCAATTGAGCTTCAGGCAGAGCATAAGTTCCTTCTTGTTCTATAGGATTTTGAGTAGCTAATACCATAAACGGATATTCCATTTTGTATCTATGTCCATCAATAGTAACCTGTCTTTCTTCCATTACTTCAAATAAAGCTGCCTGTGTTTTTGCTGGAGCTCTATTAATTTCATCTATTAATATAACATTAGAAAAAATAGGACCTTTTTTATATTCAAATTCTGAACTTTTCATATTCAGAATGGACGTTCCTAAAATATCACTCGGCATTAAATCGGGCGTAAATTGTATCCTACTAAAGCCTGTTTTCAATGTCTTAGAAAATAATTTTGCTGTAATCGTTTTAGCAATGCCTGGCACACCTTCTATTAATACATGACCATCTGCTAAAAGGGCTACAATTAAGAGCTCTATAAAATCTTCTTGCCCAATAATGATCTTATTGAGTTGCGTTTTTATGGCTTCAACTTTTTCTTTTAGTTGTTCTAAAGGGATACGATTGTTAAAATGTAATTCTTCGTTTTGTAATTCAGGTTCTTCCATCGGTGTTCTTTTTAAATACGGTGATTTCTTCGTATAATTTTATAAGCTCGCTCTGAGAGGTATCTTGTTGATGCTGTACTTTTTCAATAAAAGTAAATAGATTTTTTGTGGTTTCCATGTCATTTCCAGTTCGGGATGCCACAGCATTAAAAAATCGACTGTTTATGTGTTCAGTGGGAACACGTAATCGGGTACGTATAAATTCAAAAAATAGGGCGATTTGTTTTTGCGCAATTTTATGATTTTCTTTTTTATCGAGATACATTCCCGAAATGGTCCTTGTGTATTCGTAGGTTTTATTAGTTAATGGAGCTACAATTGGGATGCTTCGTTGTTTCCGTTTTCCTTCAAATATAACAAAAAGGAAGGCTCCTATAAGCACAAAATAATAGGCCCATTTTAAATATTTATTGCTGAATAAAATATGCAAAGGAGAAAGATTAATTCTTTTTCCAGATTTATAATGCCGATCCCATAACAGGAGTTTTCCATTATTGATATAGGAAAGCACCTGTTGCGTATAGGTAGCATTGTCATCGATCAATAAAAAGTAATTGGTGAAAATTTCAGGTTGTGTATGAATGTATATGAAACCATTACCTACCGGTGCTTTGATAAAATTCACTAATGGTTTTGTAATTTTTAAAGTATCATTATACACCTGAGTAACTCCTAAAACGGTATGACTTAAGGTATCAATCTCTTCAAAATAACTAAGCCTCAAATCTCTTTTAATATGATACGGAGTTTTAGATTTTAAATCTTTGTTGACTAAGTTAAGTAATGGTTCAGTTCCAATTTTATTTAATAAAACAGCTGTATTCTTTTTTAATTTTAAGGTGTCAAGTAAGTTTTTACTAATATAATTTGAAGCAATAAATACTGAATTTCCTTTTGAAATCCAATTCAACATTTTATCCTGTTCTGCTTCATCAAAACCAATTTGATCATTGATAAAAATATAATTTCCTTCCTGAAGTGAATCTTGTAATTTTTCAAAAGGAGATTGAGTTATTTCGGTTATATTTTCTAAAAAAGTGTCTTCTAATACCTTGAATAAAACATGGGTTCCATAAGGAATCTTATCTTCATTATTATAACTTGGATACCAATTAATAGGCATTGGTTTTGTTGCTTCCAAGTAAATAAAACCTGCAATGACGATTAAAAATCCAACGAGTAGTGTTTTTTGAAATCTACCCATGTGTTTCTTTGATTTGAAGGTCTATATTTTTAAACACCTGTTGCGCTTTATAAAAATCATTTTCAGAAACAGAAAAGTTTCCATACCAGATATAATCGTATAAAAGCGTTGCTTTTTCAAAATTCTGATTGATGGCTTTTGAGGTAATTTCTTTTAAATAATCATTATTTGTTTTATCGAATTCATATTCTATAAGATTTACATCTGTTAGGTTTTTTAGTAGTAATAGATAATAATAGCGAACTGCCAATCTGAAATCTTTTTTATCTAATGCTTTATTGATTAACACTTGAATGTCTTTCGATTTTATAATTTCTTCTTCTTCAGTGAAAAACATTTCGGGAGCTTCTTTCGATTTTAAAAGTCTCGCTCCAGGGTTTAATTTATAAAATAACCAAGCTATAAAGAAGATGAGTCCAATGATGATAAGATAGGGGAGAATGCCTATAAAAAAAGCAATGATTCCATTGTCTTCATAGTCACCAAATACCCAATGCCAAAAACGATTCCAAACATCTTTTACCCATTTTGTAAAACTGGTCCACCAATTTTCTTCGACTACTTTTTCTGTATAATCGAAGGCTGAATCCTTTTTATACGATTCAATTTCAGTTGTATTAAATTCAATTGGATTTACCTTTCCATCGCTATCATAACGCACTTCTTTCTTCTGTGCTGAAATACTATCCTGAGGAATCGTTTCAGCATGTATTTCAGAAAAAATAAAAAATAAAGTTATAAGTGAAATGAGATATTTCATAGATTATTCTTGAGAGTCGCCTAATGATTCGATCGTTTCCATAGTGCCTGTAAAGTTTTTCTTTTCATTTAAATTGAAATACACAAAAACGGTACAAATTACCATAATAGTAAGTAAAAGGTATTGAGCAATAATACCTATGGTACTTAGCGCAACATAGACCCAATCGAACATATCAGCTGGATCTACAGAGCTAGTTTGTGCTGAGGTCAAAGCTTTGATGAAAAAATAAATATACTGAGGTATTTGAAAAACAATTAACACAAAATAATATATGAGACCCATCACAAAAAGAGTAATAAAGGTCATCCACCAGTTTTCTTTAATTAGGTTAAAACAATAACTAATACTCTCGATTACGTCTTTACCTTCAAAAATGTAAATACAATACACAGTAGATAAGGCTACTGCAAGATAAATTCCAGGAATGAAACAAAATATAACTCCGACTCCAACCATAAGCCCAGCCAAAATACTTATACCCAATAAACCAAGGAAGTTTTTTTTAACCTCGGAAGAGATTTCATCCTTGTTTATTTCACCCTCATTTTTAATATATGATTTAATATAGCTTATGACCGTTCCATATAAAAAAGAGTTGTAAACAATGCCAGCAATTAGTAATATAAATAAAGCGATTGCAAAACTAAACGTAAAAACACCTGAACCTAAAAAATCAGCAGTACCCATGCTTCCTAGTGTCGTTTGCATATAGTAAATATATGCGATCAATACGATGACTAAAGCAGGTCCTGCTAATTTAAAAATCATTCCAAAGAGTGCTTTCCATTCGGAACGGATAAATGCAAACGTATCAGTTAAAATGTCTCCTAATTCTCTTTGTTTCTTAAAGTTGATTAAATCCTTCATGTGTCTTTATTATTTGTATTAACGGGTCACATGCTGTTCGCTAGTAGTGATTTTATTAAGCGACACACTTTTTAGCATGCTCGATTCATGTTTTCTTTTAAGTTTTATGGGGTACATCACATAATAAAATAAGATAAGGCTCAAAGAACCTCCAATAATAATTATTGCTAGCCAATCTGGCATTTCGGTATGTCTGGTAACAAATCCTTCTAAAAATCCAGCAATGATAAAAAATGGAATGGTGCTCAATACTATTTTAAGTCCGTCTTTAGCACCTCTTACAAAAGATTGTAATCTTGTATAAGTGCCAGGAAACAAGATACTGTTTCCTAAGACCAATCCAGCGCAGCCTGCTATAATAATAACAGATATTTCTATGGTACCATGAATCCATATGGTTCGAACCGATTCCCATAGCAATCCTTGATCGTAAAAGAAATACTGAAATGATCCAAGCATAATAGCATTACTCATGATAATGTACAAGGTGCCTAAACTGAGAAGCATTCCGAAGGAAAAAGCCATTAAAGCCACTCTTATATTATTAATTGTAATCCCTAGAAACATATTCATTTCTCCCATTTCTTTATACACCGCCATAGGATCTCCTTTTTCTATGTTGGTAAGTGTCATATTTACATATCCATCCCCTAAAATAAGTCGTACAAAGTTTTGATCTGTTGCTGCAGAATAGGCTCCAATTATTGAAAATAGTAAGAAAGTAATGAATGTAATTGCTAATTGTTTGTGGTATTTTGAGAAAAATAATGGGAATTCCTGGGTGTAAAATGTGATAATGCGAGAACGGGACTCTCTTTTTGTTTTATATATTTTTTGATGTGCAAAAGCAGAAATACCATTTAAGTACCTTAGTGTGTTGCTGTTAGGGTAGAAAGTTTGAGCGTAACTTAAGTGATCTGTCACTTCAATGTACAAGGCACTAAGTTCATCTGGATCTATTGAAACATTATTCTTAAGAACGCTTTCAAATTTTAACCATTTGTCTTTATTTTGCTTAGCAAATGAAGCTTCACGCATTGATTGATATAGTTTAGCCTCAAAGTAACTGATTTAATGAATAATTTTCAAATAGAAACGGCTCAAAATGTTAACATTATTCAAAATGTTGCAGGGATAGGAGATCGAATTTTGGCATATCTAATCGATTCGTTGATTATGATTGCTTATGTAATCATCATTGTTTTAGTGATGTCTATAGGAGATGTAAATGATGATTTAAATTTTATTATTGCAATGACCTTTGGGTTGCCACTATTTTTGTATCATTTACTATGGGAAATGTTTTGGAATGGAAGGAGTCCAGGAAAAGCAGTGATGAAATTAAGAGTCGTAAAATTAGACGGCTCACGCCCCGCATTTTCAAATTATTTAATTCGTTGGTTGTTACGCATAATCGATATAAGTTTAACGAGTGGTGCTTTAGCCTTAGTAACTGTTTTGTTGAATGGGAAAGGACAGCGATTAGGTGATTTAGCCGCGACAACAACGGTTATTTCTGAAAAAATGAGCGTTAATTTTAGGCAGACAATTTTAGTTGATATTCCTTTAGATTACCACCCAAAATATCCGCAGGTTACTGTTTTTACAGACCTTGAAATGCAAACCATTAAAAATATGTTTATTCAAGCAAAGATTAATGGAAACCATAATGTGATATTAAAACTATCGGCTAGAGTTTCCAAAGTCATGGAAATCACATTTGAAGAAACCCCCATTCTTTTTATAGATAGAGTGATTAAAGATTATAATTTTTATACCCAGAACAATTGAGTTTACTTTTATTAATAGATATTTTAGGAACCATTGCATTTTCGATTTCGGGAGTGCTTACGGCTATAAAAAAACGAATGGATCCCTTTGGAATCTTTATTATTGCTTTTGTTACAGCGGTAGGAGGAGGAACGCTTCGGGATTTATTAATCGATGCCCCTGTTTTTTGGATGCGAGATTTAAGTTTTATTTATGTTATTGCTGCCGCAGCAGTCATTGCAATTATTTTTAGAAATAAACTTAGCTATGTAAGACGTTCCCTATTTTTATTCGATACGATAGGTATTGCACTATATACCGTCGTTGGTGTTGAAAAAGGAATTGCGGCTGGTTTTTCACCTATTATATGTGTGGCATTAGGAACCCTTTCAGCTTGTTTTGGAGGAGTAATACGGGATATCTTGTGTAATGAAATACCTATTATTTTCAGAAAAGAAATTTATGCTACAGCCTGTATTGTTGGAGGTGTTTCTTATTTTATGTTACAATATTTGCCAATTTCGAATACCATCATCGTTTTTATCTCTGGAGGAATGGTCATTTTAATACGCTTGCTGGCTGTTTACTTTAAACTTTCTCTGCCGACGATTTATTCAAAAGATGAACTTAATCAATCACAGTAGCCGATAAAACATAAACATTAGCTAAAGGCCATTCTCCTTCATCTGCTGGTAGTTTCGAAATTTTTTCTGCAATATCCATCCCTTTTGTAACGGAACCAAAAACAGTATAATCTCCATTTAAATGTTTGGTTTTTTGAAGAGGCCCTACAAAAATGAAAAACTCAAATGGAAAGGATAGCTTATTGGGATTTTTACGATATTCTTTTGCGCCAGATACAGTACCATATCGATGGATTTTTCCTTTTTTTACTTCGGAAGGAATTAAATAATCCCCTCCAATTTTAGATCTTTTTCTTTGTGTGCCAACATTATCGCTATTCCCAGCCTGAATAATAAAGTCTTGTACCACGCGATAAAAGAAAGTGTTGTCGAAGTATTGTTGCTTCACTAAATAAATAAAATTAGCACGATGTAAAGGCGTGTCTTTAAGCAGTTTAATTTCAATGTCACCTTCAGTGGTACTAATTAATACTTTTGTTTCAGGATTGTTATTGCCGTATTCAGTTAAAAATTCTACTACATTATCGGGTGTGATTTTTGGATAAGGAGCAGGTGTATTTTTTTTAATAGCATTTAACTTTCTTGCTTCTGAAAGCGAATCAATTTCAGCTTGAATTTTCACTTTTTCAGCAGTGCTTTTTGGTGTTACTTCGGAAGACTTTTTCTTATCTTCACAACTTGTAAAGAACAAAAAAAGCAAACTAAAAGAAAGGATATATTTCATTAATGACATTTCAGGAATTTGAAAATAAGATTGTAAAAATAACAAAAATGGAACTTCCAGGGGAAGCGCTGCATTTAAAAATGGCACCTATTGAACGCTTGCTCGAATTAAAGAAGCTTGCACATAAGGCAAAGTCGGCTAAAAAAGCAGGTGTTATGGCATTATTTTACCCTTCAAATTCGGGAGAAACTCATTTGGCTTTAATTCTTAGAAAAACATATAAAGGGGTTCACTCAGCACAAATAGGGTTTCCAGGAGGCAAGTATGAGACTGAAGATTCTTCACTACTTGAAACTGCTTTGCGTGAAACGGAAGAAGAAGTAGGAGTGTTACGTGATTCTATTTCAGTATTAAAACACCTAACGGAAGTATATATTCCGCCAAGTAATTATTTTGTGTATCCTTACTTAGGAATTTCAAAAAGCACCCCTCAATTTATTTTGCAAGAAGAGGAAGTAGAGGCATTGGTTGAGGTGCCATTGGCTCATTTTATGGACGATACTGTGAAAGTTACAAAAACATTGACCACTTCATATGCCACTAATATTGAGGTGCCTGCCTTTTTATTAAATGGTCATGTCGTTTGGGGAGCTACTGCCATGATGTTAAATGAAGTGCGAGAAATGCTAAAAGAACTCTTGTAAGCAGGTTTATTTTGTATCTTCGCATCCGCGTTAGTTTGACTTTAACCTTGCGACTCTAATATTAAAACAAATGCATGGGGCTTTTTAAAAAAAATCCATTTGGACATATATTATTTTTAAAACTTTGGTTGATCCGAATCTTAGGATCCTTAACCCATAGACGTTTTAAAGGTTTTAATGAGCTTCAAATTGAAGGTTCCGAAATCATTAAAAATTTACCCGAAAACAATGTATTATTTGTTTCCAATCACCAAACGTATTTTGCTGATGTCGTTTCCATGTTTCATGTATTTAATGCCAGTTTAAGTGGGCGGGAGGATACTATTAAAAACATTGGGTATTTATGGCGTCCCAAACTAAACTTATATTTTGTTGCTGCAAAAGAAACCATGCAAGACGGCTTATTACCAAAAATTATGGCTTATGCAGGTTCTGTGAGTATAGAACGTACGTGGCGCTCGGAAGGACAAAACGTAAATCGCCAAGTGAAAATGAGCGATATTGGTAATATAACTAAAGCTTTGGAAGATGGATGGGTTATCACATTTCCACAAGGAACGACAAAACCATGGAAACCAATTCGTAGAGGTACCGCCCATATTATTAAAATGAATAAACCCATTGTGGTGCCAATTGTGATTGACGGATTTAGACGTTCGTTCGATAAAAAAGGCCTCCGAATTAAAAAAAGAGGGATTCTACAATCGATGGTAATTAAAGAACCTTTAGAAATAGATTACGAAAATGAAAGCATAGATGCTATTGTTGAAAAATTACAATTTGCCATAGAACAGCATCCTTCTTTATTAAAAGTAATCTCTGAAGAAGAAATTAAAAAAGCTGAAGAACTCAACAAAGAGCGACACTGGAAGGTGAAGTCTTAGATTTATTTCATCATTAATCATATCTTTTTGTCATCTTGAACTCGATTCAGGATCCACAAATTACTTAACATGAAAATGGATTCTGTGTCAAGTACGGAATGACAAGGGCTTTATCATATTGTCTCCAAAAGATTCAGGATTTCTAGATCCAATTTTAAACCTTTTATTCTAAACAGATTTGTATTAATTTCAGCAAAACAATTCACCAAATTAATTGGAGAATATCACTATAACTGAATATTAACAACTAAATTTGAGAGGGCTATACTTCATTCAAAAAAGGGCAATAAAAAATGAATTCTATTTATCAATATATAATCTCATTAACGGTAAAACGCAGGCTAAAGAAAAATAAATATGAAGCTACGCAAGTTGAGAAAGTAATAAAAAATACGAAAGTAGAATTTTCTCATTTCATTAGAGATAGTTTTTTTATTATCATAGGAGTATTATCTGCTGGGTTTGGATTGGAAGGATTTTTATTGCCAAATATGTTTATCGATGGTGGTGTCATGGGTATTTCATTGATCATGGCAGAACTTACACAAATACCATTATCGGTGTTACTAGTGGTAATCAATTTACCCTTTATAATCATGGGTTTTTCTACAATTGGTAGGCAATTTGCATTTAAAAGTATTGTTGCAATTGTATTATTAGCGATTACAATTCATTTTATACCCTTTCCAATTATTACGGATGACAAATTACTAATTGCAATTTTTGGCGGTTTCTTTTTGGGCTTAGGAATAGGCTTAGCAATTCGAGGAGGTTCTGTGATCGACGGAACAGAAGTGTTAGCAATCTTTCTGAGTAAAAAGACTGCAATGACTATTGGAGATGTAATTTTGTTATTTAATGTTCTTATTTTTTCATTTGCAGCCTATGTGTTTTCAATAGAAACTTCATTATATGCAATGTTGACTTATCTGGCAGCATCAAAAACGGTTGACTTTGTGATATCTGGAATTGAAGAATATGTTGGAGTGACGATTATATCAGATTATAGCGATGAAATTAGATTAGCTATTATAGAAAAAGTAGGAAGAGGTTGTACTATTTATTCAGGTAAAAGAGGACTGACGAAGGAAGAAACAGAGATTGTTTATACCTTAGTAACAAGACTCGAATTAGCAAAACTACACACCGAAATAGATAAAGTAGATAAGAATGCATTTGTTGTGATGCATAGTATAAAAGACGCAAGAGGTGGGATGATAAAAAAAAGAGCCTTAAAATAATTTCCAAAAAAAGACGCTAGACGCTAGATATAAGAGCAAAATTTTAGACGAAATATACAAGACGCCAATTGCTTTGTCATCCTTTTTCCAAACGATTTATAACCGTCCCACGATTCGACAAGGCTAAACAATTATTGTCATATTGAGCTTAACTCAGTATCTCATCCTATTCTTCTTGTCATCCTGAACTTGATTTAGGCTCTGCAATAAAGTTAATAAAATAATGAATTCCGTGTAAATCACTGAAAGACAAATGCTTTGTCATCCTGAACTTGATTCAGGATCCAGCAATACAAAAAAAAATAAAACCAATTCATAAGCTATAATTTTACAGTATATTTATCTTTATTTAATTCGGTATATTCCACAATACAGCTTTCTATGATCGTACATGTCCAAATTACCAAAACAGCATAAATTTATTGATCTTTCAGACTATGGAAGACCCATCGCTAAAATTATCGCAAACTCTTTAAAGAACACTTCTTTTACTCCAATTCACGTTACGATTAGTTTTATAATCTCAGGCCTCATTGCTATGTATTGTATTATACAAGAGTATTATTGGCTTGCGGCATTCTTTTTAATTTTAAAATCTATTTTAGATGCTGCAGATGGTGAATTGGCTCGCGTAAAACAAAAACCATCCTATACCGGGCGTTATTTAGATTCTGTAGCAGACATAATATTAAATGCCTTATTTATTATTTCTATAGGCTATGTTACGGATACGAACATTTGGATCTGCATTTTAGCATTCTTGGGCTTACAATTACAAGGGACTCTTTATAATTACTACTATGTTATTTTAAGAAATAAATTTGATGGCGATACTACGAGTCGTGTGTTTGAACATAAAACACCCATCGCATTAAAAGGCGAAAAACAACAGCATGTAAATATTCTTTTTGGTCTGTATACACTTTTGTACGGTGCTTTCGATAGAATTATTTATAGCTTAGATCCTACAGCAGATAAAGGGAAGGTATTGCCTAAATTTTTTATGACCAGTGTCTCAACGTTTGGCTTGGGCTTCCAATTACTCATTATTGCAGTGATGCTTGTAGCAGGCTTAAAAGCTTTTATTCTACCCTTCTTTTTAATGTATACTTTAATGGTTTTTGTTTTTATTGTAATTCGAAAGATTTTCTTTTAAACAAAAAACCCAAAAGTCTTTATTTTTTTTTATATTTAGCATCTATCCCCACAACTATTTGCTTTTAGCGAATGGTGTGGGGATTTTATTTAGATAAAAAGTATTAAAAGTGTGTTTATCTAGTAACACAAGCCGATAAACGAGTATAAACATAACGATATAACAAGTTGGCAATAATTAAAAAATGAAACTAAATAAGGAACAATTACTAAAAATAAACGAAGTAAATAATTTCATAATTGATTATTGCGAAATATTTGCAGATAATGAAGAAGAATTAGTTTATTCCGAAGAACGCATAGAGGAAATAATAACAGAGGAAGAAGATATTGAAGCAATATATTTCAATTTTCCTGGAGAAGAAGAATATGTAGAGATTGAACCTCTTGAATTAATAAGCCTATTTGATGAAATTAAATCTATCGAAATAATTAGCAATGGTTATATCAAAACTAATCTTCGTAGATTTTACATTGTTAGTTTAACAGATTCGGAAGATGAATATGTTCTAAACACATTTCACAAAGTAGGTTCTAGCTCAACAAATGGAATTAAAATTAGTCTTTTAGAACAGTCCTTTATAGTTGGACTTTCAGCTACAAAACTTGGAGAATATGACAGTGACGGTTATTGGGGAACAGCTAGTCAATATTTAGTAATTGAAATAGAATACGAAAGTAAAGATAAGGTTTTAGATAAAGAAAAAGAGCTTGAAATTATCAATTCATATATTTTCGAAGTTGCTGATAGCACAGGTTTTTCACTAAGTCTGTCAGAAATAAGAAATCCTGTAAATGACTATTATGACTATGAAGCTGATATACAAGATGAAAACTCATCACACTCTCTAAGAGAATTAGAACCATTCAATGAAGGAATGAACCTTTTTATATCAGCAGTTCAAATTAAAGACCCAGAATTAAAGTTTTTGAATTTTTATAAGGTTTTAGAGCATTTTTCACCAATTGCTGTAAATATTGAGGCTAATGAATTAATGAGAAAAAAACTAGATGCACCGAGAAGTTTATTTGAAGATGGAGATTATATCAGGTCTATATTTGAATTAGCAAATTCTATGCGTGATAGATTTAATGATGAGGATTTAATTAAAGCTTCTTTTAATACTTGCTTTGATATTGTTGGTTTATTTGACAAACTTCCTGAATCAATAAAAAAGAAAATTAAAAAACATATTGGTGCTTCCGAATTAACTTATTCTACTGACAAACAAAAAATTACTACATCATCAAATATTGCTAGTAAAATAATTTATAAAACTCGCAATAAAGTCGTTCACGCCAAATCAAATTTTAATTTAACTGGAGAAGAGATAGATTCATCAGAGTTTGACCAATTAAATGAGTTTATGAAAGAAGCAAGTTCACAAGCTATCAGATGGTACTCAAGACAACCGAATCATTTAAAACTTGAAATAATAAAATAACTATTGCCAACACCGTGTAAAAAAAATTGCTGGTAAAAGCCTACTTACGAAAATCCTCACGGATTTTCTTGGTTCGTGTTTTATTTACTAAATTTATTGCTTAAACCACGCAACTTTCCTTACACAACAACGTTGTATGCAATTAAAAAAGACATACAACAATGTATATAAATTATTTTTTTACTAAGTTCCCGTATTCAATCATTGCTTCAATAAATACCTTATTTGGTATATCGTCAAATCTTGCCATTCTATTCTTTTTGTAAAAGTTTTGTATGTGCTTATCTAATATTTTTTTTGCTTCTTCCATAATTTTAGTTTTTAATTCGTAAAAAATCAATTCATATACTCAACGTTGTGGGTAATTTGAGAAAACGGAAATGAACGAATCAAAAAGACTGAATTTTTTAAAATCATATCTCAAATTATATGGAGTTAAGAGAATTGAATTAATTGACAAAACGGTTGACTCAATAAGCGGAATTGCAATCTATGATGAGAATGACCCAGAAGAACGACAGGAATTTATTTGGCATAAATCTGAAAAGCAAGTTCCCTCACCTGAATTGAATATTCTGATTGAAAAAATTGTTGAGGAAAAATGGCATAACGGAGATAAAATTTCGGAAAATATTGAAGAATTGGAATTTGAAGAGTTTGACAACACAACTAAAGAAAAAATACTGACTGAATTATTTGATGTCCAAATTCGAATGGTCGAAGATGGAGAAGAAACAGATTCTTATTGGGTTCATTACTAATTGATAAAATGAAAATATTAAAAAAAATATCAGTAATTGGAATTGTTTTCCTTTTGGTCAGCTGTTTCTCAACAGAAACAAAAAATGCTGAAAAAGCATATAAATATTGGTCTGGAAACGAACCACCAAAAGAAATTGAATTGATTAAAGGCGAATATTATCAATCACCTCATTTTACTCTCGAATATGAGTTATTCCTTAAATTCAAATCGGACAAAAAATGGTTTGACGAATTTGTTGACTATAACGGACTTGAAGTTGACACAGTTGGAAACGAATGGAAAGGTTGGACTAAATTGCCTGAATGGTTTAAACCTGACCAAAACTATCTGATTTATGCAAAAGACCAAACAGCCCAATTTGAACGTTCAAGATATTTAAGAAATCCTAAAACTGGAATTAGCTATATCTATGAAACTGTGGGAATGTAAAATAAAAAACTACCCACAACAAAGTATATAAAAAATAGGGCAAGATTTTCGGTAATAGAAAGTTTCATGCAATTAATTAACTATCTTGGTTTCTGATAAATCTGAACTCGCTTGCCTTGCTGATTCGCACGCGGCTCAATTTATTTTGAGGAAAGAAGATAAGTCTAGGTTTCGCCGCTTCAAGCCGCACGCTGCGCCACGCCCTACTTTTCATATACAAACTCGTTGGCATGCATTGAAAAAGAACATGAGAAACTTTAAGATCATAATAATTCTAACACTACTATTCTCCAGTTCAATTATAATTGGGCAGGAAACCGAGCGTGGGAAATTGACGAAAAAACAAGCAAAAGAGATTGTTTTAGAAGCTCTTTCTGATTCAACCCTTCATAATATAATTGGAGTAACATCCATTTTGACGAAAGAAAAAAAAGTAGTAGAATTCGCTGAAATAATTCTTTGGGACATTTATGGAAAAAAAAATATTGAAAAACAAAAACCATATAATGTATTTAAAATTGATAAATATTGGCTGTTAAGCGGAACTCTACAAAAAGGAATGAAAGGTGGAACGTTTATGATAATAATCGACTCTTATGATTGTAAAATTATTCGATTGACTCATGGAAAATAAGAAACGAATTATCTACATCTGGATTCTTGGAAATATCGTTCTAATAGGAAGATTCTTAATCGACCCATTTTTAATACAATGTGAACCTTGTATTCCTGGTTATCCTTGTCCACCTTGTCTAACTGAATTTGCGAAAAATATTTGGATTTATTTTCTAATTTGGAATGTATTAGTTGGAATAGTGTTTATAATAAAGAAGAAAAAAACGCAAGCCAACACCGTGCATAATTAATTGCTTAATAAGTTTTTCCTTCGGAAAAACCTCGTGGACTTCAAAGGCTTGTAATTATTTACTATTTATTCGCTAAATTCACGCAAACAAATCATGCACAACAACGTTAGCTACAATTAAAAAAATGGGATTAAGTAGACCAATAAATAATGTTTTTTTATCCGAAGATTTCCATTTTGCCGAAATTGATTTTGGATTAGATTCTTTCGTAGAATATTTAGAGTTAACAAATACACTAATTGATAATAATGTAAAAAAACATCTAAGTGAATATGATAACACTTCAGATGAAGCCAAAGATTACTTTTTTGACCCTTCTGATATATATATAAAACAAAAAAGTTTACAGTTGTACTATAGTTCAATTGTAATATCCTTATACTCTTTCTTTGAGCAATCTTTACTTAAACTTGCTGAAATCCCAGAGAAAGACAAAAAAATCAAAATTGATGATATTTCAGGAAATGGAATAATTTTTACGATTAAAAAATATTTAGAAAAAGTTATTGAGATTGATTTTAAAGAAATGAATTATGAATGGAATGAAATCACAAAGCTAAATCAGCTTAGAAATTTATTTGTTCATTCGTCTAATTCGATATTAAAAAAATCTGAATCTAAAAAAAGAATAAATACCTTAAAAAATATAAAACAGCTAAAAGTTACTGAGAAAAGTGATTATTATATCCTAGAATTTGAAAGTGACGAATTGATTAGACATTTTATTGAAATAATTAGAGTGTTTTTGAATAAAACATATACAAGTAAATGTAGCTGACAAGAACTATAATTGAGAAAAAGAATGAAATTTGACCACTGCGATAACTTAATACATTTCACGAAAGCAAAAAATGGTTCTCTAAGTTATGAGGAAGCATATTTGAATTTCAAGCAAATAATACAAGAAGAGAAACTAAACGGTGCTAATGGTATGATTTTAGGAAATCATAAATGCGTCTGTTTTACAGAATCACCAGCAAGATGTTTAACAAATGATGGATGTCTTGATTCAAAATTATTTTCTCGATATACTCCTTTCGGTTTTCAATACCAAAAGAAAAAAGTATTTCAACAAGGTGGTAGACCAGTTATATATTCAACAAGGGATGAATACAATGTTGAACAAAATAACACAAACTTAAATTGGAGATTTGTTAGTTACAATCCTGAATTAGATGGTAGAAATGATTTCACTTGGGAAAGAGAATGGAGAATTAAATCAGATAAAATACCTGTTAAACCTCAATTCGCAAAATTAGTTTTTCCAAATAGAACTTGGATTGATAGATTTATTTATGAACACGAATTAGAATTTCACGGCGATTGTGAAGATTGTATGTGTACAAGAGAAGCAACAATTATTAATTTCACCGACTTTGTGAAAGCCGAAAATTGTGAAAACATATCTGGAACTTGTCCTGACCCTGAAAAATTCCCTTGGATACTAATAAATATGAATGAAAAAGAACAGTAGCTAACAATGTATAAAAAACATAGGGCGTTTGTGCTAAACCGAAAGTTTTTTACATATTTACAAAGTCCGCTAAATATAAAATTTGGCATTTATAGTAGAAAAGATAAAAGCAAAATATTTATATTTAGCTAAGTAATAAACCGAAACGATAGTGCTTTTTAATTGCCCTACATTTCTTATACTAAACGTTGTGCTTAATTTAAAAAAGACCTAGTAATATAGAATGAATAATAGAGTTCTTTTAATAACACTTTTTGGACTATTGATAATCTTGAATCTAGTTTCAACATACTTATGGTTATGGGGAATATCAATTATTGACTTAGAACGACCTGAATATTCAAATTTCAATGTCAACACAAGAGACACTTTGAATTCAATTTTACGAATTGCAATACTAGTTGGACTTTGGTTACCATTACTGCTAGTTATATTCAAACGAATATGGAAAATGAAGGCTTTAATTATTCCAACTCTGATAAGTCTAGTTTTATTCCTGACAATGTATAAATCGCAGGACGTATATCCTGACGAAGAATCACAATACACAGAAAATGGATATCAACATAGGATTGAAAAATGGAATGATAAGGACATTGTCGAAATGAAACATTGGATAAGCCGAGACTCTTTGAGAAATCATATTTCACACAGACATATAGAATGGATACTAATTAAAGAAGAATAAAAAACTAAGCACAACAACGTGTATAAAACATAGCTAATAAAGGCTTTCCGAAAGGTTTGTGTTTGTTTGCAAAGACCGCCAAATTTTTAATTTGGCTTTTAGAAAATAATAAATTAAAAACAAAATATAAAAATTCGGCTCTGTGTTAATCCGAAAAGTCAGCGTCTTTTTACACGCTACGTTTCATACACAAACCGTTGTGCTTCATTATCAGAAACCGCTAACCAATGATAAAATTCTTTAGAAAAATACGTTACGATCTTATGGAGAAAAATAAAACTGGAAAATACTTTAAATATGCTATTGGTGAAATACTTCTAGTTATGGTTGGTATTTTATTGGCACTTCAAGTAAGTAACTGGAACCAACATCGCAACCAATTAAAACAAGAACATAAAATCCTTCTATCTTTAAAAACAGATTTTTTAGAGTCTAAAGAGCGATTGTTGGAGACTATGTTTATGCAAAAAAATGTAGTTAGAAAAAGTAGTAATTTGATAAAAATGTATGAAGGCCAAATACCAAGACCTATTAACGACTCGATAATGAATTATATAAATTATGGAGCCTATTCTTGGTATCGTTCTGAACTGTTAACAGGTGCATATGACGCTTTTATTAATTCTGGTAATTCAGAACTAATACGTAATGACCAACTTACTAAATTACTAGCCGAATATTTCTCCATCGTTAAGTTTGGGTTTGAAGATCAAGAAAATAGTATGAATCTTCTTAATAATATGCAAAATATTCTTGCTCCCGTAATTGTAAATCTCAGATTACGTAAAAATGGACCAAGAATCGGTTTAGATACTTTAAGAAGTCCGAAGGAAGATTTTGCCATTGATTTTCTATTTAAACAAGATGCTTTTTTTGGTAATTTATTAAGTAAAACAATAGTCGAAAAATTAAGATATAATATCCAAGAAGAAATGTTGAATCATATAACGCAAATATTATCAATTCTAAACCAAGAAATAGAGTTACATGAATGATAAAATTCTTCTAAAAATAACGAAAGCACAACACCGTGTATAATCAATTGCTTTGGCAAGTGCTTATCTGGAAAATTCCGCTGGAATTTTCTCTGGTTCGTTTTTGTTTACTAATTTAGTTGCTTAACCACGCAACTAACCATACACAACAACGTTAGCTACAAGCTGAAAATGAGAACGCAAGCAAAATGTTTTAACATAGCGGAAAAGACTTTTAAGGAAATACAAAACCATTTCCCTGAATTGACTATGAAAATGGACTATGAACACGAACACGTGGATTTGTCTATGGATATTCCAAAACAAAAAGGACTTGACTTTGAAATCAATCTGAATTTACAAAACGATGATGAACTTCATATTTCGACTGCCTATATTTGGTGCCAGTTATTCTCTGCTGAATCTCAAGAATTAGTGGATATGTTTTATGAAAATGTACTCGGAATTATAAATGGAGAATACCGAATATTACAGTTTGTGAAAAATGACAAAGTGTATAAATCGTTTCTTCAAAAACCTAATGGAGAAGAATGGGAAACTATTTACAGAGGATATGAACGATTTAAAATGCCTTGGACAAAAATCAACGAAAACATTATTCAGAATAAAAAAGAAAGTAAATTAATCGGAATTTATAAAGCCAGTAGCTAACAATGGCTATAATTAATACGGGTTTTCGTGTTAAACCCAAAGTGTAGATATATTAACCAAGTCCGCCAAATCTTTTGATTTGGCTTTAGAACAAAAAAGATAAAACAAAATAAAAAGTTTCGGCTAAGTGCTAACTCGAAAGTTTAGTTACTTTTAATCCCGTACTAACCATAGCCGAGCCGTTAGGTGCAAGCTAAAAAAAAGTCCACCGCACGGTCAAGCACATTTCATTTTGCTCGTGCCTCACAAAATAAAAAGAGCTTGCCCTTTCCCACCGCCACCCGATTCAGTTATATTTGAAACGATAGTATCTTATAAGGCTACAAAAGTTGGTTAAATCGGAACTTTTGTTTACTTTTGATGGACAATATTAAAACAACAAGTATGACTTTTCTTGGTAAATATCTTACTGACAAATCAATAAATAAAGCGGAAGTTTCAAGAAAAACAGGAATTGGAAAATCTCGTCTTAGTAATCTAAGTATAAAAGAGGATACAAATCTTAAAGCTGAAGAACTATATCTTATTTCTAAAGCTATAGATGCTGACCCAAATGACATTCTTGAAAAAGTATATGGACACTTAAAACTAAATAAGTAATTATGGAAAGTTTAAATTTCATAGATTTATTTTCAGGTGCAGGAGGATTATCTGAAGGTTTTATTAAAGCAGGATTTACTCCTATTGCTCACGTAGAAATAGATAAAAAAGCTTGTGATACTTTAGAAACTCGATTAGTTTATCATAAACTAAAATCAGAAAATAAAACACAAAATTATTACGATTATATTTCAGAAAAAATGACTCGTGAAGAGTTTTTAAAAGGCTTTTCTAATTCTGACATTTCTGATTCTGTTATAAACATTCCTATTGGTGGCGAAAACAACAAAATTATATTTGAAAAAATAAATAAATTAGTAAAAGGAAAGCAAGTTGACCTGATTGTTGGTGGACCTCCTTGTCAAGCTTATTCTCTAGTTGGTAGAGCTAGAGACAAAGATGGAATGAAAAACGACCCACGAAATTTCCTTTATAAAGAATATGCAAAGTTTCTTATCAAATACGAACCGAAAGTGTTTGTTTTTGAGAATGTTATGGGGTTAATAACCGCAGAAAAAGGAAGTTATTTTAAAAATATGCAAGCATATTTTAAACGAATTGGATATGAAATAGATTATACTATTCAGAAATCAGAAGATTTTGGAGTATTACAAAAAAGAAGAAGAATCATCTTAATCGGCTGGCAAAAAGGAAGTCATTTTAAATATCCAAAATTTGATAAAACCAAAGAACAGTTTACTGTAAGTCAAATTTTATCTGATTTAAAAAAATTAAAACCAGGTGAACAAAATAACATTACGAAATACTCTAAACCAACTACAGCATATCTTGAAAAATTTGAATTAAGAAACGGAGTTGATTTTGTTACACAACATATTGCTAGACCTCATAATGAAAGGGATTTAAATATCTATAAAATCGCAATAAATAAATGGTTGAAGAAATCTGAAAGATTAAAATATCCCGATTTACCAACAGAACTTAAAACCCATAAAAATGAAACTTCATTTGTTGACAGGTATAAAGTTGTTGACATTAATGGACTTTCTCATACAATGGTTGCCCACATAGCAAAAGATGGACATCATTATATCTATCCTGACAATAAGCAAATAAGGTCTTTATCCGTTAGAGAAGCGGCAAGAATTCAGTCATTTCCAGACAACTTCTTTTTTGAAGGAGGCAGAAGTGCCGCTTTTAGACAAATAGGTAATGCTGTTCCTCCTCTAATGGCAAATGAAATTGCTAAAAAAATAAAAGAACAACTTTAAGATGGAAAACATAAAATTTTTTAAACCAAAAGCTCATATCTTAAGATTGTTAGGAGAAGAACTTATAAAAAGCCCAATTATGGCAATTTATGAGTTAGTTAAAAATAGTTATGATGCCGATTCAAATGAGGTTATTGTCAGCTTTAAAGACATTGAAAATACTGAAAATGCACTTATCACTATTGAAGATAACGGAACTGGACTGACTTCTGCTATAATTGAAAATATTTGGCTAGAACCTGGTACAGACCATAGAAAACCAATTGATGAAAACGGTAAACGAATAATCAACAGAAGCCCCATTTTTGAAAGAGTACCAATGGGAGAAAAAGGAGTTGGTAGATTTGCTGTACATAAATTAGGAAATACAATCAAACTCATTACTCGACCTGCTAATGTAATCAAATGTACAGATGGAGAATGGAGAAAATATGTCCTTGACTATGAAATTACACTTTCAATAGATTGGGTTGCTTTTTCGCAATCTAAATATTTAGAGGATATACCAATTACTTGGCAGACTGAAACAGACAAATCGAAATTTCATTTCAAGAATGATTCTGGTACTCTTATAGAAGTATCAGCATTAAAGGAACCTTGGTCAAGAAGAATGGCTAGAAGCTTAAAAAGAAACGTAGTTTCTATGCTTTCTCCTAAAAACAAAGAAAGTGAATTTAAAATATCTTTAGAATTTGATAATCAATGGCTAGCTGATTTTCCTGATGCAAATCAAATTTTAAATATCGCACCTTATAAATATACAGCATTATTAGATGACGAATTTAATTTAACAGTCGATTATGAGTTCTCACTAGCATTAAATGCTGAATTTGGGGAAAGAAAAATTGATGGAGTAACAGAAAACATTAGAGGTAGATTGATTCCTGCCCTCAGAAAAGAATTAGAAGAGGAAGAACAATTACCAAAAGACAAAATTGATGACTTTATTAAAAAATTTGTAGAAAAGAAAAATCCTTTTGGTAATATCTTACTTGAACTATATTCTTATGATTTGGATTCTGCTACTTTAAGAAACTATACTTACGACTCCAAAACATTAAAAAATGTTTTAAAGCACCATTATGGAATAAAAGTATTTAAGAACGATATGCGTGTTTTTAATTATGGAGAACCGGGTAATGATTGGCTTGAACTTGATATAAAGAGAGTGCAAAGTAAACAATGGTTCTCAAATAATCAGAATATTGGTTTTGTATATTTAGATTCTGAAAATTCTACAAATCTAATTGAAACGACAAATAGAGAAGGATTTATAGATAATGATTCCTTTAAAATATTTTACAAAAGTATTCTTGCAATTCTAAACGACTTCAGGATTGAAAGAATTAAAGATAGAAATAAATGGTTGAATTATATTAAACCCGCTCCTAAAGCGAAATCTTATCAAGACCAAACTTCAGTTTTTAAAGAACTCATTGACTCAACTGATTTTACTAAAAACGAACAAAAAGAGAAACTAAAAGAAGAAGTTGATGTTTTACAGAAGGATTTTGAGACTAAAAAAGATAACCTTTTAATACCAGCTGGAGTTGGAATGACAGCTTCTGTTGCCTTACACGAAATTGAAAAATTGGTTCCTAGAATGAGAGAATCTGTAAATTCAGAACCTTTCAAAAAAGAAGTTTCGCAAGAGCAAGTAGATGAACTTGAAGATTATGTTCAAGGTATTTTATCCGTATTAAGAAAAGGTGGTAATAAACCAATCAAATTAACCGAATCCATTGAAAAAGCTATTTCAAATTATGGTAAAAGATTCAAATCAAGGGAAATTGAAATAATTACTGATTTTGACACTAATATGGACACTATTATATGTGATAAAAGATATTTTATCACAATGATAATGAACATTATAGATAATAGTATGTATTGGCTAGATACTATCTACAAAAACGACAAAGGAATATACTTAAAAACTTATTTAGAGAATGATATACCAGTTATTTTAATTATTGATAACGGCCCAGGATTTAAAGATGAAATTAATGAAGTTGTTATGCCTTTCTTTACAAGGAAAGATGATGGCATTGGTATTGGTCTATACCTAATTGACACTATTATGATGAAATATGGAAAACTTGAAATTTCAGATAGTCAGGAACTCGACAGCTTAAATATTCCTTCTAAATTTAGAGGCGCAGCTATAAAACTAACATTTAACAAAAATCAAAAATAATATGTTGTCATTCGAACCAAACATAGTCTTCATTGACGACAAAATAGAGGAAGTAGACGGCATTTTAGATCTTTACCGTAAAGAAGGTATTGGAGTTAAATATTATGATGCTGATATAGTAGCTGGTGATACTCCTCCAGAATCACCGTTTTCCAATGTAAATTTAGTATATCTAGATTTATATTATAAAATTGATTTCGACCTTGAAATGTGCATAGGATGGATTGATAGCATAGTCCCAAAGAATTCTTTTTACGTGTTAGTAATTTGGTCTAAAGACACAGAAGAACATAAAGATGAAATAATTGAAGGATTGACTCAAATTCACAAAAAACCATTTGTTACTTTTAATGAAATCAAAAACAACAGCTATAAGAATACTGATAACTCATATAAATGGCAAGAACTTAAAAACAAAATAGACTCGGAAATAAATAATATACCCGAGTTAAACGAATTATCAGTTTGGAAAAAGAGCGTTTTATTCTCGTCAAATGTTATTATTGGTCATTTAACAAAAAACATCTTACCAGACGCCTTAAAAAAGAAACTTCAGAAAATAATCTTAGGACACGGAGGAACCTATTTATTAGGAGAAGGAAATGAGAATGAAAAAAGGAAAGTCCTCTTTGACGCTATGGATGTTATATTATCATCTAATTCAAAGTCAACTAGACCAACTAGTGATATATCTGCTATAAATAAGGAGTCACTATACAATATCCCTACTTTTCCTATAACAGATATTGATTCGAAATTAAACTCTTGGTTTCACTTTAAATTAATTGAAAAAGATAATATAGGTGTAAATGAAATTACACCAGGAATAATTAGTTTAAATAAAAATTCTTTGCTAAAAAAAATGTATTCGATTGTAGATGACCCTAAATTGAATCCAAAATTTCAATTTCAGATTGAATCCGATTTAACTAAAATTGAAGATATTACAGTAGTCCTGATTAGACCTTGTGATTATGCACAGAATAAATTTGGTAAAAATATTAAGTTATTAAGTGGAATTAAACTTAATAATCCTTTAAGATGGAAAGATGAAGAACTGAATGCAAAAAACAAACATAAATTAGGGAAAATAAAACTAAATAGTGAACTTCCTGATTCTACTAAAATGTTTGACAATTTAACATTTACGGAAGATGAAAATGATGTTTCTCTAATTTTTGATTTTAGATATGTGTTTTCTGTGCCAGAAAAGATATTTAATGATAAATTCGAAAATTTAAAACTTTTCAATAAAGAATTATTATCTGAAATTCAAGTTGAATATAGTAGTTACTCTAGTAGATTAGGAATAACCCAAATAATATAAGCCAACGCAAGTTCAAGCACATTTAAAGTTTGCTCGTACCTCACAAATTTAAAAGAGCTTTCACGCCAACGCTAGCAAGTTTGTGGAAAGAAAAGCCAGACACCTAACAATGTATATAAAAAATAGCGCAATTCTTTGCTAACACGATGGTTTGGGCATTTTTGGAAAGTCGCCAAATTTTTAAATTTGACGATTTCCAATAAAAAAATAAATAGTAAAATTTAAAAATTCGGCTTGTGTTTAATCCGAAAAGTTATCGCTTATTTTCAGCGCTACTTTTCATATACGAGACGTTAGCGCCAATATGAAAAAAACATTACTGATATTAATTTTAATTACTTCATTGAACTTATTTTCACAAGAAAATCGAGTTCCATCTATAGTCGTTTTAAATCCTCAAGAAACGATTTATGACAAAGGACTTGACTCAATCGCAAAACTATATGAGTATAAAGAAAAACCAAGTGATGAACAAAAACAAAGAATAAGAGAAAGTAATGGAGAAAATTTTGACCTTAAATCTGAAAAAGAAATCCTCTTTATGGGAAAAATGGATCTAGGCTCTCAAATTACATTTGGACTTAATTTCTATTTAAGTTATAAGTTATTTGAATATAACGAAAACAATATGGTTTATCCAGCTCACGAAATAAATAACTCAACAAAAGCGGAATTGAAAAAGATTGCGGAAAACCATAATATCAATTGGATTGTGAACATTCCTAAAGTTGAATTCCAAACCAATGAAAATGAAATGAGTGGAAAAATTCGATATCAATTATACAATCTGAAATTTGACGAAATTGTTCTCGATGAAATTTTGACAGCTGACGACCAAAACCCAGGATTTGAATTTACTTGCGAATCTGGAACGATAGACTGCGTGACAAATAATTTGACTAGTACAATTTCATATAAAATACTCGGATTTTTAAATAAAAATAGAAAATACTGGCGCTAACACCGTGTAAAAAAAAATGCTAGTAAAAGCCTACTTACGAAAGTCCTCGCGGACTTTCTATCTGTGATTTATTTGCTAACTTTAGTGCATAAAACACGCAACTTTCCTTACACAAAAACGTTGTGTGCAATATAAGAAAACCCGATAAATGAGAATAACTATACTTCTAACATTCCTTTTTCTGACTCAGTTCAGCTTTGGACAAGAAAGCAGAAAAGAGATGGCTGAATCGAAAATCTATGTTCGAGCAACTTACTTTGACAAAAAAAATGAAATTATTGGACTTCAAGTTAGAACGGACTTAAAAGATACCTTGATAGAAAATCGGAATTTCATAAAATTCAAAACGGAAGATTTTACCGACTATTCTGACATTGAAAAAACTGAAATCTATTACGAATCATTTCGAGATGGGAATTATAGACTTCTCAACAGAACTCTTCAAACCGTTCACAATATCAACTACAATAAGACAGAAGAACAAATAGCTACCCTTTTTGGAGAACAAGTAAAAACGTCCCTTGAATTTATCGACACACGGAGAAGCTATCCAAGAGACAGTTTAGTAGCGACCGATAAAACCCCAAGAAAGTATTTTAAAACAGAAAATTCAGAGGTTTATGCATTAATAATACCAGACTTGAAAACATTAGCGGTTTCGAGTAACGGACATTTTTATACAAAACAACTTTTCGGAGACAATTATAATGACATATCAGAAGGTATTAAAAACAACTTCCAAACCAACAACCGATTTGACATACAATCAGGAGATGAAATACAGTTGTTTTATCGGAGAAAATGGTACAATGATTCAACAGGAATTGCCGAATATGAAGACAAGCAATTTAAAAACTTCAAATACATTGGAGATACGTTAATTGACGGAAATAAGTCTTTAAGAATGGAAATTGAAGGCTACAATTACTTGAGCGGTTCAAAAGATGGACCTGAAGAATTCTTGATGCAAGTTTCAGATAGTGGATATTATTACGGACACCAATTTATTCCTTTCAAAGATTACCAAACTGAACTTAAAATTATTGAACAAAATGGACAAAAGGGTTTTTCTCTTCAAGGAGTAAGTAAGGACACAATCAACGGATTTACTTATGAAAAGATTGTTCAAGCGACACCTGACGCTTATCGATATTTTATTCTTCCATTTTTTCCAATGCCATTTGTAGAGTTTGGTAATGTTCAAGGAATAATTACCTATTCAAAAATTAAAGGAATTGAAAAAGGAACGAAAAGAGAAAGAACCTATAAAACGGATGAGAATAATATTAGAGATATTTATAGTGTATCAGCCCAGAAAGTCGAACTAGAAATTTACTTTATAGACAAACTCGACATTGAAATTGAGATAAAAGACTATGAAAATGATAAAGTAATCGGTTCTATAAAGGCTAAATCAAAAAAAGGAATAAACTCATTCATAGTAAAGACAGAAAAGTTAGAAAAAGGTAAATCATATAGCGTTCAGATAAACTATAAAGGGGAGAATAATTCGGGAAGTTTTTCGAACGGATTTAAATCAAAACATTAAAGAAATACGGCACACAACAATGTATATAAAAAATAGGCGAAACAGTAGTAAAATAAAGGCTTTTGGCTCGTATCACAGTTTGTGCTTAACCGAAAGTTTAGTGCTTCGAAATCGCCTACTTTTCATATACTAATCGTTGCCAGTAATACGAAAAAACCAATGATAATTGACTTTTTTAAGAACATATTTTTCCAAAATAAATAGGAATCGTATAAGAAACATTATGACAGTATTTTAGTTTGACTCATTACCTTCTAGAGCTATTCGTTGAATTCTCATACAATTTCACAAAACAGTAATAGAAGTATCTTTACCCCGAGTATTTTTATTATGTTTGCAAAAAAATCAAAGCTATGAAAAAAATTATGCCATTACTTGTTGCATTTCTGTTAGTATTAAATGCGGCTGGACAAATAACAATTGTTGATAATCCTCCTCTTCCAAGTGTTGACAAAACTTTCTCGGATCCATCCTCAGAATCCGATAGATTTGGGGATATTAACTATATCTTATGTGCAGATAGTTTTACATTAACGGAAGAAACACAGTTACTCGAAGTAGAATTTTTTGGTGAAAATGTTAACAGTTCCTTTCAACCCAGTAATTTTAGTGTGTTTATCGTGTCAAATTCTGGCTCAAATGTGCCAGCAATTGATCCAATAATAGACACTCCTCTTGTGAGCCTTTTTCGTATACCACTTAATCAAGGTTTTACAATTACACAATTCAATACCTCAACAAATAGGACAGATATAAAAATTGATTTTACTGAGGCAAATGAAAATAATCCTGTGATTTTACCGGCAGGGGATTATTGGATGATACCGGCTCAGTATGTTCCAGATGGATCTCCAGGTGAAAATACTTTTTACTGGGGTTGGTTAGGCTCCACAAATACTTCTCCTTACACACCACAAAAAATAACTACGCAATTCAACCCTGTTGTTTGGGAACCAATTGCATTTAATGGTTCTGATGCTACCTCGTTATCTTGGACATTGAAAGTAGAAGAAAATTTGTCCAGCAATGAATTTTCATCTAATGCAGTTTCAATTTATCCAAATCCTAGCAAAGATGAAATTAATGTTGAATTACCTAATAATGTTGATTTGGAAAACATTACATTATTTAATTTGCTTGGAAAGAAAGTTAAGACAGAAATTATTGATCAAAATACACTAAATATTGCCCAACTAGCTTCAGGTACTTACATTTTAGTTGTGAAGACGTCCTTTGGCGTAATAAGAAAAAGGATCATAAAAGAATAATTTATTATGACGGTGTCGAAAGCGCTAACTTGGATATTTGTAGTTACAATATTTACATTTCATATAACAAATATGTTTAATCGTTATTTTGAAACTGAAATCGAACACAATTGAGATTTATCTTCAAGATTGGTTTGATAGATTACAAGATATTGAAATAAGTACTACTGGCAACAAAGTATATAAGCAATGCGGGAGTTTGTGCTTAATTAAAAGTTCGGGTATATTTGGGAGACCGCCGAATTTTAACAAATTCGACTTATTGCTAAAAAAATTAATAATCGAAATTTGTAAAAATCAGCTCGTGTCCGTCCGAAAGGCTAATGCCTTTCTTCCTCCGCACTGCTCATATACATAGACGTTGGCGGTAATTTGAATATATGAATGAACTTTTAGATTATTTTAAAAATACGGTTTCAATTTCACCTGAAATAGAAAATAAATTAAATGAAATAATCAAAGAGAAAAACTTAGTTAAAGGAGAACAAATACTAACTGATAACTCTATTAAAAAAGAGCATGTATTTGTTGTAAGTGGTTGTTTGCGTTCTTTTTTCAAAACGGAAGACGGAAAAGAACACACAATACAGTTTGCCATTAAGAACTGGTGGATAAGTGATTACATTACCCTTTATACAGATAGCAAATCTGTTGTCTCCATCGAAAGCCTAACACATTCTAAGGTTTTAATAATCGATAATTCTAAAGTTGAAAAATTTTATCAAGAATTTCCTCAATTTGAAACCATTCAGCGTAAGAATTTTGAAAAACGGATTTCTGCTCTTCAAAAACGGATTTTAAGTTTATTAGCACTATCTGCTATTGAAAAATACAATCAATTCATTAAAGAATATACCGAATTTGAAAAGATAATACCTAACTATCAAATAGCTTCATATCTAGGCATTACTCCGCAAAGTTTAAGTAGAATACGAAAAGAAAGAATTAAAAATTGATTTATTACCATAGGTTCATATTTGCGTTTTAATTATCATCTACTTTTGTCGAATACTTAAAATAAGACAATGAGTTTTTTAGACAAATTAAATGAACGTTATGCTACTAAAGCTATGAATGGCAAAGTAGTTTCTCAAGAAAAAATAGATAATATTTTAGAAGCAGTTAGATTAGCTCCAACATCTAGTGGATTGCAACCTTTTGAAGTGTTTGTAATTACAAATAACGAAACTAAATCTAGTATCAAAGAAATCGCTTGGAATCAATCGCAAGTTACAGATTGCTCGCATTTATTGGTGTTTGCTGCTTGGGATAATTATACTGAAGATCGTATTAACTATATGTTCGATTTAACCAACGAAATAAGAGGTTTTAAAAACGAAGGTTGGGAAAACTACCGACAAATGTTATTAGATGGTTACCCAAAGCGTAATGCAGAAACAAACTTTGAACATGCAGCAAGGCAAACCTACATCGTTTTTATGGCTGCAATTACTCAAGCTGCTTACGAAGGCATAGATAGTACACCAATGGAAGGTTTTGATCCAGATGCATTAGATAAAATTCTTGGATTAAGAGAAAAAGGATTACGAAGTACACTTTTATTACCAATAGGATACAGAGACACAGATAAAGATTGGTTAGCCAATCTCGTAAAGGTTAGAAAACCAATAGAGAAATTAGTAACATTTATATAAATCAAATCATGAAGAAAAAAATAATATTAACTCTTGTAAGCATCATCTTATTAGCTTGTCTTGTATTTTACTTTACATCTAGACCAACAGAAACTGAAGATGGATCATATATTCCATCACCATTAGCATTAAAATTAGCAACATCTCCGACTACAGATTTTGATAATACTGTTTATGAAAATAAGTACACAGGAAATAAAAAGGTGTTAATGATTTGCACAGAGCAGAAAAACATGACCATGGCTAATGGTAAAAAGTTCTCAACTGGAAATCATCCTGTCGAAATACTTTTACCAGTGCTACATTTAAAAAATGCTGGCTTTGATGTAGATGTTGTAACACCTAATGGAAAACCAGTTGTCATTGAGCAATGGGCAATGCCAGAAGACGATGAGCATGTAAAAGCAATATATGCTGAATTCAAAAAGAAATTTGAAAATCCAGGAAACTTATCTGATTTTGTTGCTAACACCATGAATGAAAGTTCAGATTATGCTGCTATTTTTATTCCTGGAGGTCATGGAGCAATGCTAGGACTACCAGAAAACAAAGATGTGAATAAACTAATAAACTGGTCGTACAATAATGATATGTTTACTCTTGCTATTTGTCATGGTCCAGCAGCATTATTAGCAGCTGGCTTAGACAGCAACAAAGATGATTATATATATAATGGTTATAAAATTGCTTCATTTCCAGATGCTGTGGATGAGCAAGGACCAATGATTGGTTATACACCTGGTCACATGCCTTACAAGTATGGAGAAAAGTTAAACAACTTGGGAGTTACAATCATCAACGAAGAAGCTGATAATACAGTTCATAAAGACCGAAAATTAATTACAGGAGCTAGTCCCTTAGCTGCAAATGCTTTTGGAAAATTAGCTGCAAATGAACTACTTAAAGAGATAAATAAATAAAAAACTACCGCCAACAACGTGTATAAGTAATAGCGATTTGAGTTTTAATTCAAATCGCTATTCTTTTTTATTTTGTAAATTACTTTCCGAAAAGTAGTACACTAAAACTCGCTACTACTCATACACGAACACGTTGTAACCAATTAAAACACAGATGACGTAAAGATGTCATGTAGATGACGACACCAATGCCAATGCTTTTATTTAGCTTTGCTTCAACAATTAAACATAACTCAATTGAAGAATAAAGATTTAGCAAAACGAGTAAAAGAATTAAGAAAGCGAAACGGTATGTCACAAGAACTCTTGGCAGAAAATTCTGGGTTAAGTTTACGGACAGTTCAAAGAATTGAAAATGGAGAAACCCAACCTACTGGAGATTCCATTAAAAGATTATCAAGTGGTTTAAATGTTACACCTAACGAATTAATAGATTGGCAAATTATTGAAGATAGTAAAGCTTTATTACTATTAAACTTGTCGCAACTCTGCTTTATAGCATTTCCATTACTTGGCATACTAATTCCATTAATTATTTGGACTTCAAAAAAAGATAAGATAAAGGATATAGACCATGTTGGAAAATCTATTTTAAACTTTCAAATATCTTGGACATTACTTTTATTTTTATTAGTTATTGGTCTTTTTATTACTTCAAAACTTGAACTAACTACCATTTCCTTTGCCGGAATACTAATAACTATCAGCGCAATGTATTTTCTAAATTTTCTAGTTGTAATAGCTAATACCTTCAGATATCATAATGGGAAATCTTTAAAGTATCTAATAGCATTTCAATTCTTAAGTTAATCTCAAGGCAATTAAACTTAACCAAATAACGAACTAATGAATAAATCAAACTACAAAGTAACATTTGAACTTGTATTACGTCAGTGCGTTTTCATAATTCTTAATATTTATGCATTGTCTAAATTGTTAGGTGGTCAATTTTATATGAAAGGAAAATTACCTGCTGAAATTGCAAATACAACATTAGGTGAGGCAAGTGGATTTTCATTAGCCTGGACATTTATGGGACATTCATATTTTTACATAATGTTTGTAGGAATTGCCCAACTCATTGGTGCTTGGTTTCTTTTATGGAATAAAACAAAGCTTATTGGAGTATTGATATTATTACCTATAATGGTAAACATAATTGTATTCGATATTGTTTTTCTTGATGTATATCCAGCATTAGCCAATGCCATAATAGTTCTTTTAATGTTATTCTTAATTCTATTTTTCAATAGAGAAATAGTAAAAGATACTGTCATTAAGCTTACTAACTTTCAATCAAAATCTAGTGTTTCAATTAAAAAAAGATTAATCACTTTTGGAATTACTATTCTATTTATTGTATTAATTTTCAGTTTTGATTCATTTATTGAATACTGGCTTGGAGCAAGTACAGAAAAAATAATTGAATAATAACTGGTTACAACAACGTGTATAATCAATTGCTTGCTTCTAGCCTACTTACGAAAATCCTCGCGGATTTTCTATTCGGTTTTTATTTGCTAAATTAGGTGCTTAAACCACGCAGCAAACCATATACAACAACGTTGTGCTTCATTAAAAACAGAAATAAAAACCAATGAATTCAAGTATTGAAAATATAGAAATCAATTACAATGGAAAAAGTGTTAAAGGAAAAAAATTGACAATTTATTCCGAATTAAATATTGACATAAATACGGCTTGGAATGAAGTTCAAAAAAGTTCATTACTTAAATTTGTTTGTAAAGGAAAAGTAACATTTAAACCTGTTGGGTCTGAATTCCCAGAATATTGGAAAGAAAATATGACCATAAAGACAAAAATGCTGATTTATGGATTAATACCTTTTGGCGGAATTCATTTACTTAAATTCATGAACATTGACCATCAGGAATTCTCAATACTCACGAATGAACAAAATTCATTTGTAAAAATTTGGAATCATAAAATTCATTTGAACCAAATTGACAAGAACAAGATGAAGTACAAAGATGAAATTGAATTATATGCAGGAATATTAACAAACTTTGTAGCAAAATGGGCTGAATCATTTTATATTTATAGACAGAAAAGGTGGGAAATAATTTCGGACGAAATAAAAACGAAAGCACAACACCGTATATAATTTATTGCTGGCTTTTTGCTTACTTGCGAAAGTCCTCGCGGACTTTCTTGGTCGGTAATTATTTACTAAATCAGTTGCTTGAAACACGCAACAAACAATATACAACAACGTTGGCAACAATTTAAATCAAACATATGCACTATTTAAAATCACTTACCCTAATTTTTGGAATCATGATTCTCATATCCTGCAAACAGGATAAAAAAACAGGTATTGTAAATTCCGCAACGGTTTATAGTGGAGGAGATATCATCACCATGGAAGGAGATAAACCTTTATATGTAGAAGCGATTGTAGTTAATAATGGTAAAATTGAATTTTTAGGTACTACAAGAGATGCAATGAATTTTGCGGGTGAAGGTCATAATATGATAAATTTGGAAGGAAAAACTTTACTTCCTGGATTTATTGATGCACACGCACATTTTGCTTCATTTTCAGCCCAAGCTATAGGAGCACAAATATTACCACCACCAGATGCGGGAGCTAAAGACATCACCTCTCTAATAAATATTTTGAAAGATTGGAATACTGAAGAAAATAGAGCATTAACAGGCTGGATCTTTGGAATGGGATTTGATGATTCTGTGCTAGAAGAAAAACGATTTCCAACAAAGCATGATTTAGATCAAGTATCTACAGAATTTCCAATAATGATTATCCATATATCAGGTCATTTTGCCGTGGTAAATTCTAAAGGATTAGAATTATTAAATATTAACTCAACAACTAAAAATCCTGAAGGTGGTATTATTAGAAGAGAAACAGGGAATGAACCTAATGGCGTTCTAGAAGAATTAGCTGCAATTCCATATATGCTTAAAATTTTAAACCCAATAACTAAAGAAGCAGCAGATCATTTTTTTGAAGCAGGCCAAGACATGGCTTTATCGTTTGGATACACCACTGCACAAGAAGGGAGAACTATGGAAAATCATGAAATGCTCGTGAATGCATCAGAAGTTGGTAAACTAAAATTAGATGTAGTAAGCTATGTTGATTATTTATTTGTTGATAAATACATGAGTTCTAAATGGAATAGTAAAACTTATAGTAATCATTATCGTATTGGTGGAATGAAATTAACTCTAGATGGTTCTCCCCAAGGAAGAACAGCCTGGAGAACACAACCTTATTTAATTCCCCCTGATGGAGCAAAAGAAGGGTATCTTGGTTATCCTGCTATTCCAAATGATAGTTCGGTTATAGCTATCTATGAAAAAGGATTCAAAAATAATTGGCAAATTTTGACACATGCCAATGGTGACGCTGCGATGGATCAAATGCTTAGAACGATGAAGCCAGTGGCCGATAAATATGGAAATAATGACAGAAGAAATGTACTAATCCATGGCCAATATGTAAGAGAGGATCAATTAGATTCCTTTAAAGAGTTAGATATAATAGCTTCTTTATTTCCTTTGCACACGTTTTACTGGGGAGATTGGCATAAGGAAATTATTGGGGATAGCTTGGGGAATAAAATTAGCCCAACTAGAACAGCTTTAAATAAGGGGTTAAAGATTACCATTCATACTGATGCGCCTGTAGCATTGCCAAACTTAATGCGTATGGTAGGAATCTCCGTTGAACGAAAATCACGTTCTGGACAAGTTATTGGGGCTAATGAAAAACTAACACCTTATGAAGCGTTAAAAGCAATTACAATTTGGTCTGCTTATCAACATTTTGAAGAAGAGACAAAAGGAACTTTAGATGAAGGAAAATTAGCAGATATGGTTATCTTGGACAAAAATCCTTTAAAGGTTTTAGAAGAA
Organism: Candidatus Marifrigoribacter sp. Uisw_064; assembly: GCF_047730175.1. GTDB lineage: Bacteria > Bacteroidota > Bacteroidia > Flavobacteriales > Flavobacteriaceae > Marifrigoribacter. The sequence continues at coordinate 294,708 of NZ_CP159833.1, read as the reverse complement.
GAAATCAAGGGAATTATAGTATTAGAAACAATAAAAGAAGGAGTTTCGGTTTACAAGAAATAACTGTAGCCAACAGCATATATAAAAAACAGCAAATTAAGTACTCGACGCAGAAGCTTGTACTTTTTTAATACAATTATGATTTTCAAAAAAAAAGTATCTTTTTAACTGCTACTTTTCATATACAAACACGTTGGCAAACATTATGACCCTTAATGAAATATGTATACACTAAACAATAAGTATATGTATAAATTAATAAGATTTGAAAAATAAGATTTGAAAAAAAAACAGCAGCTATTACCTATTTTAATATTTAATGTAAATTCTTCGTTTATAATTATTTTTGCAGCCTTACTAATATTTCCTTTTTTATCAGTTGCACAAAATAAGAGTGATTTTCTTAATCAATTACCTTCTAAAGAAAAAATAAAATTTAATTTTTATACCAAAATTTATGAAACTGACGTCAACTATACAGTAAGACAAATAGATAGCCTTATTAAAAAAGAAGCGCTACCCTTAAGCCAGCAAATTGTAAGCCAAGGTTTTTCACAAAAATTTTATTGGTTATATTTTAAGATTCCTAGGACAAAGTATCCTAAAAAACAGTTGCTACTCGAACTTAATAATCCGTTTATAGACCTAGTTGAACTTTATGAAAAAACAGATACTAGTTTTACTAAAATAGGCTTTGGTGGTGATCGTAATCGGGCTTTTAGTGATCGTAATTACATAAACAGACGTTTTATATTTCCTTTAAATAATAACCTAAAAGCCAGAGGTTATTATTTAATGATAGACAAAAGAAATGCCTCTGTTAGTTTTCCAATATACCTCTGGAATAAAAATACATTTGAAAACTTTGAAATAAAACAAAACCTATATTATGGAATCTTTTTTGGTGTTTTATGTTTTATTAGCCTTATTGCCATGATTGCAGGTATTATTACACGCAAGTCTTTATTTCTTTATTATGGAGCTTACTCGTTCTTCATCATTTTATATTTATTAACATCACTAGGTTTTTCATATCAGTATATATATCCGCAATCACACCACTTTAATAATTACTCGCGTGTTATTCTAATTGTATTAATTACTGTTTCTAGCACTCTCTTTTTAAATAAGTTTTTAAATATTGCAACAAAGATACCTATCATCGTTAAAGCTTTTAAAGTTATAAATATACTTTTAACCACAAGCATACTTTTCTGGATTTGCTTTACTGACTTGTATCAATCATATACAGTTTGGCTTTTAAATATAATGTACATATTAGTTTTTTGTGTTTTTATTTTGGCTTTTATAGCTGCATTTAAAACCTATAAAACCAAAAGAACAAATGCTATTATATTTTTTATTGCCTTTGGTTTTCCTGTTTTAGGCGCTACAGCATATATTGGAATAGAATATGGTATGATTGAAGAATCTTTTTTTCCTTTGAATCCTATTTTTCTGGGAGTAGGACTAGAGGTTGTCATTCTTTCTGTTGCTATAATTAACCAATTTGTTAAAATGTATCACCAAAAAGTACACTTTGAAAACGAAAATTTACTTTTATCCTCAAGAAATGAGACCCTAAAAGACCTTGTAAGAAAATTAAATACAAAATCAAACCCTACTATTTTACTTAAAAGTAAGGCGATTTTAAAAATAGAGGATATTCAATATATTAAATCTGATGGCCCATATTTAGAATTTTTTATGACTACTAAAGCTTCGCCCGAGATAGATCGACAGACTTTAAAATGGGCTTTAGAGATTTTGCCATCAGATTCATTTATTCAAATACACCGCAGCTACATTGTAAATTTAAAACAGGTAAAAGTATTAAAAGCATCAGAGCTTATTTTATTTGATAATACGATACTTAAAGTTTCTAGATCTTTTAAAAAAAATATTGAACACTTTAAAAGTCAATAATTTATAATAAATAGATTTCTAAAAAATAACATGCAAGCCGCAGGCTTCATTATTGTATCTCGAAGTTGAGATAACAATTTTATAATTAAACAACATCTTATCAATAGCAAACTCAAAGCTATTTAGTTACCAAAACGGACTCACAATTTTATTGTTATGGATTTTAATGAGGTAACTGGTGTTCATAAATCTGCAGTTCGTGACATTTATGGCTATCGTTTTATAAAAAAAACGAAATTTATATTCGCTAATGTTATCAAAGTAAACTTTATTCTAGGGTGCAATTAAATTTTAATCCCTAAAAAGATATTATTTACGGACATTAAACAGTAATGATAAAATAATCTTTAGGTGAATATGAAAAATAATGTCTTAAAATTTTAAGATATAAATAACCATAAAACTGATTCATTTGAAAGAAAATTAGGTTGACGGTTACTATATTCTAAAACCATGAAAAAAACTCAAGAAAATATAAAACAATATGACAACTAATTTTAAAAGTATAATAATAGCGTTCCCTTTCTTTTTTATATGCTTTGCTGAAACAAATGCAGTTAAGCTCCCTGAAAAAGTAATAGTAACATCAATTGACCCTGAAGGTTGTACCGATTGGACATATTACAAAGGTGAATGTCTTGCATCAAGTGGCGTTAGTGGCCAGAATTCTTCTGCTGGCATTAGACAGAAAGCTTGCGTTTTAAGTCAAACTGCTACTTCAATTACAGTTGAGGTAACAATAGAACCTGTTAATGGTGGTATAGATGAAAATTTCAGTTATAAAGGAGTCGCTCTTGATTTTAGAGGATCTGACGAGTTCAGTATATCAGTAAGCGACTTTAATAAAGGAGGGGCTATTAAGCGAACAATAACAGCAAATAAGTCGGATATAGACCCAGCTTGGTGGCCTCAATGGAAAAAAAGAGGTTCTATTCCTTTTCTTTTAGCATCATGTATCTACAAATAGATTACAGTGCATCACAACAAAATACCTTCTAAATTTTAGTGAAATTTTTTAGTTAATTTTTGAACTCTAAAATAAGTGCATTGCATATAACACGTTGGCAACAAGCGAACAAAACCACAGTTCCATTCAAAATAATAGAACAGACTAATTTTACATCATGAAAAACATTTTAATTTACATTTCATTATTAGTATTCAGCATAAATTTAAATGCACAGAAGGGAAAAACAATTGAAAGGAAAAAATTTGATGATATTACCGTTTCTCTAGGTCAAATGCAAGAATCAAAAAAATATAGAATTAAAATTACTTTTCCTACTGAATTTGACGATTCTGAAAGTGTTGTAATCACCAGTAAAAACCTGTTATATGAAATAATGGATGCAATATTCGAGGCAGACACGAGAAAAGGTTTTTTTAAGCATATACGTCTTGAAGAAAAAGCTAAATATGGTAATGTCAAAAATAAATTTGCTCTTCAGATTCGGCATGGTAAAAAATCAAAATATATTGGTATTGGAAAAGTTTGGAACTTTAAATATGGTAATTATGGAGTGTTGAGGGAAAATGCACAATATTTATATAATTATTTAAATAAATTGAAGACATATTTATAAAACAAGAATTAACATAAAACATTTAATAATTCAACAAAAAATATGAAGAAAATAATTTTATTCCTAGCACTTGCTTTATTAGCAACGATTGCTAATGCCCAAGAGCAAAAAGAATATCATGAAAATGGACAGTTAATGACTGTTGGTTTTATGGAAAATGGAGAACGAACTGGTGAATGGAAATACTATCACGAAAATGGAAAGCTTAAAAGAATTGCCAAATATGAAAATGGAAAAGCGATTGGCGAATGGAAAGGATACCATGAAAACGGACAATTATCAATCATTGGAAAGTTTGATAATAATTATAATTATATGACTGGTGAATGGAAAACCTATCACAAAAATGGGCAGTTATCATCCATTGGTTATATGTATGAAGTAAAAACTGGTGAATGGAAAAACTATTATGAAAATGGGCAGCTATCATCAATTAAGAAATATGAAGATGGAAAAAATACTGGTGAATGGAAATACTATCACGAAAATGGACAGTTATCAATCATTGGAAAATATGAAAATGGTTCTATGACTGATGAATGGAAATTATATCACGAAAATGGGCAGTTAAAAAAAATTGGGAAATTTACAAATGGTTTAATGACTGGTGAATGGAAAACCTATCACGAAAATGGGCAATTATCAGACATTGGAAAATATGAAAATACTGAAAAAACTGGTGAATGGAAGTTTTATGATGTAAATGGAAATCTTATAAAAACTTCGGATTCAATATCAACTGGAGATGCTCAAACCATAGGGGCGTCCACCTCTATTAGAATGTCTTTTGATAGAGAAAATGCCATCTCAAATACTCCCGACCCTGCATGGGCCGGTACTTTAGAAAGGCAAGATGATGGTAGTATTAAAATTTATTTTACACATTTTTCGATTGGAACTCATGATTTTGTTATCACTACCGGAAGTGATGATGACCACATGATGCACACTTCTTATTTAGGTGATGGCTATGTAATTAGATGTGAACTAATCTATCTGAGAGAATCGGGTGTTAGCAATCAATATGAGGGCTTGTATAAATCTGTGGGAGGTAAATATTATTCTTTAATTATTAATAAGGACTTTGATTAAATTTTAACTCTTCAATGTGCCCTGCTAGCGTGGAGCACTTATTACTACAAATTAACATCTAAGAGAAGATTATAAAGCCCTAATTAGATAGCTTTTGCTACTTATGATAATCTACGTATTCAACTTATACTTCACCTCGCAAGCATCGGTCAACTCTTGAATAAAGGAACCTTGGTAAAAGGCAATGGTACAGTAAATATCTAATCTCCAACTGAATAACTTATTAAAACTGACAAATATATAAATAGTGAAAAATAAGAATAACATTTGCCAACAACACCTATAAAGCATACCCTAAGGGATACGCTTCATAGACAAACCATTGGCATTAATAAAACAGCCAACTTCTAAAAGTAACTTAACTATTGTTGAAAAAATAACTCGAATAATATGCAGAAATCAAACAATTACACACATTTTAAAATTTTAATTTTTGAAATCACCCTAGCTATAGCAATTTCTCTTTCAACTTTTTCAGGGTTTGCGCAACAAAATTTAGGTATAGAATTGCTACGAAATGGATCTATGAGTCAATGGGAATGGGTTGCAACAAATAATCATGAGGACCCTATTATTTTTGAACTCGAAAAGAAGCTTAACGATTGTGATGGTGTTGAAACAAAGATTAACTTAAACTAGTATAATTCAGAAACAATGAAAAGAATATTTTTAATACATCTCATAACACTTTTTACAGTTAACTGCTTCTCTCAAGAAATATCGCAAAAAGAGATACGTAAAAAAATGAAAGCCAAAGAGATAATCTTGGGATATAATTATGGAGAAGAAATGGTTTTGGCCAAAATGAAAAGCACCAAAAAATGGGGGCTGTATAACGTTTTTTCAGGTATGGATATTGAAGATTTTTCCTTTGAAGAAGTTATTTCACCAAAATTTGATTCACTAAGCTTTTTTGAACAAGAAGCACGTTTTCAGATCGTAAAACAGAAGGATAAATACGGTATTTTGTTGCTGCCTTATGAAATTGAAGATGCTGCCGATAGAGTGAATTGTAAATTTGATAAAATCATCCATAAAAAGGTCGATGGTGAAGATTATGTCCTCATTAAGGAAGGTGGTAGATGGGGATTAATTGATTGGTTTGAAGGTTTTTATATTGTAGACCCAATTTTTGACACACCAGAGGAAGTTCCATTAATTAAAATGGAGCGTTGGATGGTAGAAACCTTCAAACTAGTAAAAACAAAATTGAATGCTGACCTTGTAATTTTTGACCCAAACAACGGAGATGGTGCTTTAAAAGCGCGAAGTAAAAAAACCAAAAAGTGGGGGATGTATCAATTCCTAGACATGAATATGGAAGAAAAAGAGTTAATACCTATGCAATATGATAGCATAAACTTTTATTCCTTCAACGGAAAGTACACTGCGGTATATAATAACGGAAAAGTAGGCTTTTATCTCTCTTATTGGAGTTATGATAAGCAGGCCAAAGAAACGGTAGCATGCAAATATGAAGATTACAAACGTTTTGATGCCGATGGTGTTTCAAAACTTGCCGTTAAAAAGAATGGCAAATGGGGTTGGGTAGATTGGCTTACTGGAGAAGAAAAAAGTGAGTTTATATACAACAGCACTGATGATTTACCTTATCCGCATTACAAACAAAATTATTGGTTTGGTGATTAAAAATTTATAATTCAAAACTAACCGATAGCAAACATAAAATAATACCGTTACTAAACAAACTTGAATCAATCACAACTATGAAATATATATTTTTATTCTTAATAATAGTATTATCCATAAACGTTTTAAATGCTCAAGAGCATAAAGAATACTATGATAATGGCAATTTAAAAATAAGTGGCCAATATGATTCTAATGATAGCAAAATAGGCGAATGGAAACAATACTATGAAAACGGACCATTAATGCAGATTGAAGTATTTGAAAACGGGAAACAAATGGGCGAAGTGAAAGTGTTTCACGAAAACGGCCAATTAATGATTATAGGTGTGGGTGAAAATGGTCAACCGACTGGCGAATGGAAAGAATATTATGAGTCTGGTAAATTAAATGTAGTAAGGACCTATAAAAACGGAGAATTAAACGGCAAAAACAATACGTATTATGAAAATGGGGGATTATATATTGAAAGAGAATATTTGAGTGGTAAAGCTGTGGGGGGAGGAAAAGATTATTATCAAAACGGCGAATTAAAGGCGATTGCAAAGTTTGAAAATGGGCAAAAAACTGGCGAATCGAAAGAATATTACAAAAACGGGGTATTATCTGGCGTTGGACTATATGAAAATGATCAAAAAAATGGCGAATGGAAAGAGCACCATGAAAATGGTCAGTTATCTGGTGTTGGAATGTATCTAAATGATGAAAAAACTGGCGAATGGAAAAAATATAATGAATCAGGTAAATTAAATGGAGTAAGGACCTATAAAAAGGGAGAATTAGACGGACTAACAACTACCTATTACGAAAATGGGGAATTACAGATGATTGGAAGAATGGAAAATAATATACAAACTGGCGAATGGAAAGAGTACCATGACAACGGGGAATTAGCTGCTGTTGGAAGCCTTGAAAATGGAAAAATGAGTGGCGAATGGAAAGCTTACGATAATTTTGGTCGGTCTCTCGAAATTTTAATGTTTAAAGATGGTGAAAAACTGACCGGCGAATGGATAGAATACCACAAAAATGGTCAAAAAAAGGTGTCGGGGTATTATGAAGATGGAGAAAAGGCTCTTAATTGGGTTTATTTTGATGAAAACGGTGAAATTATAAAATTAGAAACGAATTAAAATTATTAATTTTAGCCGTTTAATATTTTTAAAAAAACTAACCATCTCGTAAATGCTAATCCTTTGATAAAATATTAAAATACCACAACTAAAATTAAAGACCTAAAAAGAAAAATTTTATTATCAAGTCTAATGTTATTTATTAGCGTTTCTAGCGCGCAGAAAAAAAGATGATTCCGAAAATGAAAATCTAAAAATATAGGTATTAGTAAATAGTATGCTTAAATCCATAGTAATCAATTAAACACAAACCCAAAAAACATGAAACTTCCATAATTAGATTTCGATACCCAAGGAAATGACTAAATGGAAGTAACATGTGACCCATAAAAAACAATAAAAAAGACACATGAAAAAACAAAAATTAGTAATTCTAATCGCTTTAATCATTTCATTCACTTCTTTTGCCCAGCGCCCGAAACAACCTGTTTGCTACAAAGCTTGGGATGCAAAAAACGAAATTAAAAGTGGTGAAGACTTCAAGGTGTACTTAATTTATTTACAGCACAAATGGAATGAAAACGGAAGCAATACAAACATGTATTATAGTCAGATATTCGAAGTAACAGGAACTCTAAGCAGTACTAGTTATATTAATGGTCAATATGCGCTTCAGAATAATGAATTCTCTGTTTATGGCCGTTCTGAATTTCTAAAAGCTGTTCCTAGCGGAAAAACTAACTTAATGAGAGGGCGAGAGGTTATTGTACATGGAGATTTAGAATGCTTAAAAGACATGCTCGCGTATTGGAAAAAAAGAAATTCAGCTCAGTATAAAGACAACACCAATGTGTATTTTGAGTTCGATTACGCTTACGAATTAGATCATGTTGATGCAAGCTTTAAAGCTCTTAAAATTCAGGAAAAGTAACTGGTGCTAATTAGCAACTATTTAGTCTGCTGTTGCTAAAATTAATATAAACGTTACAGAAACTAGCGTATGGAAATAGTATACTAAAAATGGAGCATTAAGTTTTAAAAAAACCTTTAAGCAATAGGTATCCCAACAAAATCAAACACACCAATACAAGAACTACTGGCTTTAATATATATATCACGATTTTAAAAAAAGAAACATGAAACGAGCATACTAAAAGTATTATCACCCAAAGGAATGATTAATAGCGAACAGCATGAGACCTTAAAAAAACAATAAAAAAAGAAACATGAAAAACATCATCTTATTATTAACACTAACACTATTCACTAACCTAATCATTGCTCAAGAAAAAAAGGAGTATTATGACAATGGTCAATTAAGATCTATTAAAAATTATGTTGATACTATAGAACACGGTTCTTTTATTGAATATTACCAGGATGGTACGCTTTCAGAAAAAGGAACTATGAAAAATGGAGAGCTGGATGGAGCGTATTGGAGTTACAATAAAAAAGGACAATTAGATGACTATGCCACATATAAAAATAGCTATAAAGTTGGTCCTTTTAAAACGTTTTGGGAAACCGGAGAATTAAAAGAGGAAGGCACCTATAAAAGTGTTTATTTTTTTGATGGCGAATACGACGAAACCATTAGAACGGGTGTATATAAAGCATATCTGCCCAATGGGGTCATTGTTATAAGTGAAAAATTAGGAATTAATAAGTATAATGAAGAGATTGCTATAGGTAAAGCGATACGGAACGATTATTACGCGACTGATGACCCTTATAAATTTATACTAAAAGAGGAATCTAATTTGCTAGATGGCGAATACCATGGCGTAAGTAAGGAATATTATGAAAATGGGCAACTGAAAACAATAGGAGAATTTATTAAAGGAGAGGAAGTTGGCATACACAAAGAATATTACAATAATGGGCAACTAAAAAGCAATACAACCTTTGTAGATGGCAATAAAATTGGATTATATGAAGAATATTTAGAAAATGGTTCCCCATACGAAAAAGGTAATAATGGAAAAAAAGGTGGCGGTTATGGGCACTACTATGGAGGAATAGGAAACTGGACCTATTGGAAATATTATTCAAACGGCCAATTAAAAAAATATTATTCTAAAGAGGAATATATCGGTTTTATAGGCAATTATGAGAGTTATTATGAAAATGGGAAACTAAAGGAAAAAGGCGCATACAATGATGACGACAAAGACGGAGAATGGTCTTTCTATTATGAAAATGGAAAACTAAAGGAAAAAGGCGCATACAAAGATGACGACAAAAACGGAGAATGGTCTTTCTATTTTTCAAACGGTCAATTAGAAAAAAAATATACTGAAGATAACTCTGGCGATTATACCGGCAATTATGTAGAGTATTATGAGAATGGAGAACTAAGGTATAAAGGTGAATTTGTAGATGTTGAAAAAGAAGGAGAATGGTATCAATTTGAAGATGGTGAAAAATATAAATTCCTTTATGAAAACGGGGAACTTGTAAAATCAAAAAAAGTAAACTCTATTAATGACCCTATTGAAGATCAATTTTATAAACTAAATTTTAAAAATAAGTGTAATAAAAAAATTGAACTTGCCATAATATTTAAAAACTTAGATGACGAATGGGAAACCAAAGGGTACTTTAATATAGAACCAAATGAAGAAGTCTATTTAGCAAATACTGAAAATAGAATTTATTATTATTATGCTCAAACTATTGGTGGTAAAACAACATGGACAGGTGATTTTAAAGATACCATACACGGAAATCAACATGATTTCAGAAAAAAAACAATACCCTCAGATAAAGCGTATGGAGATCAGTATACCAACTTAACTTTTGATTAATAAAAATATTCTTTGTTAAAACCCCTAGTAATGTCTATAAATTTTGGAATAAAAAACAGATAATCACTTTTTGCATAATGCGAAAAAAAATAACATACATTATAATTTCGATTCTAGTTCTAAATAATTTTTCATGTAAAAATGAGAAGAAAAATAAGGCTCTTATTTTAGGACTAGAGACTATATTGAAAACCAATTCAATTGCCGTATTTAATTATAGCAAAAGAGAAATTAAAAATAGTGAACAACTAGAGGAATCAATTTTTAGAAATTTAGAAGTTGACACCACAAAATTATTCGGAACTTGGACTCAAGACCCAACCGCCCCATTTGCTGATTTTAGACTAAGCGCTAAATCATTTAATGTGGTGGATTTTGAAAGTGATAGTGATATTCCCTATAAATTAGATAAAAACGAAATCACCGTTTTTTACAAAGATAAAAGTCATAAAGGAATTATTACATTGACTGAAAATGACACTCTAAAAATTAAATGGGCTAACAATAGTACTGAAACTGAATATGTAAAATTTTAAAACACCATTAAAAGCATTATAATAGTGCTGGCAATAAGAAATGAAAGAGGAAATCATTAAAACAAAAAAATCAAAATTACTGCTTCAAGTATACCATAATTACGTCCAGTATCATAAGGATCTGAAGTCGTTTTCAGACAGAAAAGAACTAACAGCATGGAAAAGCCAACTCAATTCAAAATCTGCCTACTTGAAAGATGGTAAATTGATTTTATCAAAATTAGACTATAATACAGATATCTTAAATTGTGACCTTATCATCTTGAATGATTTTAATTCTGAATCAGAGATTAAAGCCTTAAAACAAGTCCAATATTTCACTCTTGTCGGGAAAGTAAAATTCGAAATATTTCAATTAAAGAAAGTGGATAACCAAATAGAACTTCATCTTCTTTATGATTATTATGAGATTGGTGAACCAAAAAGGGAGAATTTCAAGCTGTGCAATTTAGAGATGAACACTTCTATTGAGATTAAAATAAATGGAAAATTAGACCATTCATTATCAAGCGGTCAGGAACGCACCTATAAAGAACATTGCTATATTTTTCATCTCATCGGAGAAACTGATGAATTTGAATTAGTAAGAGAGCCATTTAAAGGGAGTATAAAGCAAATCCCTAAACCTTCAAAAAAGGTGGATTTGATGAGGAAATTATACTAAAAAATCTAGAAACACCAATCGTTAGCAAGCCTATGAAAACACGACTACTCACTTCCGTCGGAATTATAATCTTATTAATTTCCTGTAAACAAAACGAAACTCAAAAATTTGAATCGAAAAATAAGATTGAGGAAACTGTTTTTACAGAACAATACATTGAAAATGATAGCTTACTAATGCTATTGAAATCCGACTTATATAGAATAGCTTTTAATCCAGTATTTGAAGGAGAAGAAAAACCTGAAATTAACACACACAACAAAACAGTTGCTGATACTAGTAAAACACTAATTTTTGACAAAACTAAAATTCACTTTTATCGAGAATCAAATTGGGAAATAATAGTTTCAGCCAAGATAAAGAATTCGCGTTTTAAATTTTTAGACACTATTACTATTGGAGAAAAAAAAGGAATCCTTGAAAATATAGTAAAAACAGAATTAAAAGCTAATTCGATTACAATTGGTAATTTGAAACATACAACACTTTTCATTTTTAAATTTGAGAACGATATATTGAAAGAAATAGTTTACAAATACGACGAGGATTAAAATACGATTTGCCAATCGCATGATGGCTCTGCTAGAAACTAACAGAGTGCGGCCTCTCACAACACCGTTCGTATGCGGTGTAATCGGATTTAATACAGGACTGAAATCATGATTGAATTTAAATCTAAATGAAAAATAAAAAAACGATTTGCCAATACCGTGTATAATTAATTGCTAGATTCTTACCGACCAAGAAAGTCCTTGCAGACTTTCTTGGTCGGTAATTATTTACTAAATTAGTTGCTTAAAACACGTAACAAACCATATACAAACACGTTGTGTGCAATACCTCATGAAACCCTGAAAACAAGAATGGATATAATTAAACTGCCTGAATCATTAAACTCTGAAAAGTCACTGACTGTTCAAGTTTATGACTATTGTAGTTCAAAGGAAATATCCAAACAACAAATCATTCTAAATCAGAATACATTTAGTTTTTTAATTGAAGGAAACAAAGAAGTGATTTTTGATAATTCAGACCTTTCTATTGATAATCGCAAGTTTTTAATTATGAAATCTGGTCATTGTTTAATGACAGAAAAACTATCCGAAATTAAAAATTATAGAAGTATTCTTTTATTTTTCACTAACGAAACCTTATCCAAATTCATTCAAAAATTCGAACTAAATAACATTGAACAGAACGAATATAAATCTGTTTATTCATTTGAGTATGATAAATTTATTAAACGCTTTGTTGATAGCTTAATAGATATTTCTAAACTTTCAAAAACAGTACAAAAAAAAATAATTGAAGTGAAATTTGAAGAGATAATGCTCTATCTTATAGAGCTACACGGAACACATATTTTATATTCTTTAACGTCCAATAATGATAATCTTACTCAAAACTTTACTCGAACTGTTGAGAGTAATCAATTGAAAAAACTAACCTTGAAAGAATTAGCTTTTTTATGTAATATGAGTGTATCAACTTTCAAAAGAGAATTTGAAAAACATTATTCTGAATCACCTATCAAATGGTTTCAAAACAAAAGATTAGAACACGCTTACTATTTGCTCAATCAAAAACATAAAAAATCTTCTGAAATATATTTTGAAGTAGGTTACGAAAATTTATCGAGCTTTATTCAGGCTTATAAATCAAAATACAATAAAACACCAAAACAGCAACAAACAGAATGAGCTTTTTGCGACACTTTTTGAGCGTTTAACTATGTCTCTTTTTTCATTTAAGATTTAATTTTGTATCAAATATTAAAACATAATAAAATGAAAAAAACAAGTTTAATTTTAATGCTGTCACTAATTTTCACAACAGCCAGTTTCGGACAAAAAACATTTACCTTATTAAGTAACGATTTAGGTGGAGAAGCAACAAAGACACAAGAATTTAATGGATTTGGGTGTACTGGAGATAACAAATCGCCACAACTTTTATGGGCAAATGCACCTGAAGGAACAAAAAGTTTTGCTATAACAATGTATGACCCAGATGCACCAACAGGAAGTGGATTTTGGCATTGGGTCGTTTTTGACATTCCTGCTAACGTAAATGAATTGGTAACTAATGCAGGAAATGTTGAATTAAATTTAGCACCTAAAGGTGTTATTCAAAGTATAACGGATTATGGAATTAAAGGATTTGGAGGGCCTTGTCCACCTAAAGGACACGGATTCCACCAATATATAATTACTGTTTATGCTTTAAAAACAGATAAATTAGGACTTGATGAAAATATAAATCCAGCCATTGTTGGTTTTAAACTTTGGAATCAAACATTAGCAAAGGCAAGTATTGTAGCTTATTACAAACGAAACGAATAAGTACTGCACACAAGACCCTATGTAAAAAATAGCAGTTAAGAGCTAAACTTAAAGTTTATTTCTTTTCTGCTATCTTTGTTTTATAACGTAAAATTATCGCAAATAAATCTGCTACTTTTCATATACAAAACCGTTTGTGCATAATGCAAAAAAATGAAAGTAGAAAAAATAATCGAACTTATATGGTTGGTTTTTAACATTCTATACTTACACCAAGGTTTAAGTTCTATATACAGATATTGAACCCAAGGATTATTGTGTGGGTTTATGATTCCTATTATTATAGCTTATACGAAAACTATTTGCTGAATTTTTTGTCTACTCATTAGAAATAACTTTGATAATGGAAAATCAGAGAATAACTATATAATTCTAACTCTGACTATTCTTCTAATTATTTATGTGCTAATTGGTTTAGTTCAACTTGGGATATCTTCAATTTACTATTATGGAGAAAACATATTGTTATTGGTTTTGATATTAATAACGTTTCGAAAACTAAAAACCGAAATCGGTATTGTTAATCTTACAAGAAAAATAAAAGAAAACAAATTGAGTATTTTATGAATGTTAATGTTTGGATTTACACCATATTTATTGGCCGAATTAATACCTATGAACACTATTTACCCCTGCGCTGTAAGAAAACAACTACATATGGCAGTGTGTATGAGAAATAGCTGAATTAACACCTAATTAATTATTGATTAGATATTAATAGTATTATTTTTAGCGAAATTATTAATTCAAAACGTTAAATTTTTGAAAATTATTTAATATTAATTTTAAACAAACCTTATGCAAAAAATTACTTTATTATTACTAGGTACTCTTTTCAGTATCAGCTCAATCGCTCAAACTACCGTTACGGGTACTGTGAGTGATAAGAGTAACTCCCCAATTTCCGGAGCAAATATTGTTGAAGATGGAACATCAAACGGCTCTTTGACCGATTTTGAAGGGAACTACACGATTACAGTACAGGACAATGCTACGCTTGTGATTAGCCTTTTAGGTTATGAAACGAATAGTATGGAAGTAAATGGCCAAACGACACTAAACATTACGCTTGCAGAAGGACTTAGTCTGGATGAGGTTGTAATTGTTGGTTCAAGAACGGCACCTAGAAGTCAAACTGATACTGCTTTACCGGTAGATGTTTTAACTTCTGAAGATATTCAAAATACAGGTCAGGTAACCTTTGATAAGGCCTTGCAGTATAAGATACCTTCATTTAATACGGTGCAAACGCCAGTGAATGATGCGACGTCGCTTCTAGATCCTTATGAAATAAGAAACATGGGACCTAGTAGAACATTGATATTAATTAATGGTAAGAGAAAGAACTTAAGTGCTTTATTATACACACAAACGTCACCAGGACGTGGAGAAACAGGTGCAGACATTTCTGCAATACCTACAGACGCAATTAAGCGTGTTGAAATCCTAAGAGATGGAGCATCTGCACAATATGGTTCTGATGCGATTGCTGGTGTAATGAATATTATTCTTAAGGATGATGTGAATAAAGGCTCTGCTACATTAAGAACAGGAATTACTTCTGAAGGTGATGGTGAAATGGTAGGTATCTCAGTAAATAATGGATCTGAAATTGGAGACGATAAAGGATTTGTAAATTATACAATAGATCTTTCTAAAGTAAATTTAGCTAATAGACCAGGTACAGTTAATGCTGCAGGTGAAGCAGCAGATTTTGGTGCAGATCTTGCAGATGTACAAGAATTTTTATCTCGTAACCCTGATGCAAATAACATCAACGGTTCTCCAGAAACTGCTTCTTCAAAATTCTTAATAAATGGTGGACTTGATTTAAGTGATGACACAGAGTTATATTTTAATGCAGCTTATGTGTATAAGAAAGTAAACAGTTTTGCAAACTATAGAACTCCGTATTGGAGAACTGTAGATGATTTTCCTTACTTAGCAGATTTTTTCCCAGGAGATAATCCTAATAATGCTGGAGGATACGACGGATACGTGCCTACATTTGAAGGACTACTTAACGACTACAACGGAACAGTAGGAGTAAAAACAAAAATCAACGAATGGAATGTTGACTTAAGTTATACTACAGGTGGAAACACACAGACATATAAAGTGAATCAATCTCATAACAGAAATGAAGTGTTTTCACCATCAACGTGGATTGATAGTAACAATAATGGAGTTATTGATGATGGTGAAGTTACTGAGGGAGCTCCTTTATACCAATCAAATAGCCAGCAATCATTTGATCCAGGTGGAACAAAGTTCACTCATAATGTAGGGAACATTGATATGAATAGAATCTTATCTGATAAAGTAAGTATTGGTATAGGAGCTGAGTTTAGAAATGAGACTTTTGAAGTAATCGAAGGTGAATTAGCATCTTATGATGGTGGTGGAGCAGATTCTTTTGCAGGAAATGCACCTCAAAATTCAGGGAAGTTTAATCGGTATAACTTTGGTGGATATTTATCTTTAGATTATGATGTTAGTGATGCTTTTCTATTAAGTGGAACAGTTAGAACTGAAAATTATTCAGATTTTGGAAACACCTTTGTTTACAAATTTAGTACTCGTTATAAAATTACAGACAAAATCTCTGCAAGAGCTTCTGTATCTTCTGGATTTAGAGCACCAACATTACACCAGATTTATACTCAAAAAGCACAATACAGCTTTGTTCCTGGACAAGGGATTCAAGTGGGTGGTTTAATTAACAATGTATCTACACAAGCAAAATTATTGGGAATACCAGAATTAGATGCTGAAACGTCTAAGAACTTCACAATAGGATTTGGTGGAAAACTTGCCAATAACCTAAGCTTTACTGTAGATTATTATAACATTGCCGTTGAAGATAGAATTGTATTGGGTACAGAAATTGGTGCAACGGGAGATACAGCAAATCCATTAGATATTCTTTTAGCTGAGAATAACTTGAGTGATGTAAGTTTCTTTTCTAACGCGATAGATACAAGAACATCTGGTATTGATGTTGTATTAAGTAAAAAGAACATCAAATTAGGGGAAGGTAGATTAAATCTTAATTTATCAGGTAACTATACTATTCAAAACGAAAGAGATGGCGATGTAAAGGATATTCCTTTAGTAGCTAATTCTGGTCAATCTGTTGTAAATGAAACGCAAGAAGCATTATTCTTTACATCAAGACCAGAGACTAAGTGGATCTTAGGAGCTGATTATGAATTAGGTAAATTCGGTTTTAACTTGAATAATACTTATTTTGGGAAAACCAAGTTTGCTCAGCAAGGTTTACAAAATCTTGAAGGCCTTTTTATTGATAGTGATGATATACCTGCTGATGCAGTTCAAGATGGCGGTTCAGATTTAAGAACTGAATTTCTAGCTAAAATTGTTACGGATTTAGGAATCACTTATAGTGCGACTGATAAAGTAACACTCGCATT
Organism: Candidatus Marifrigoribacter sp. Uisw_064; assembly: GCF_047730175.1. GTDB lineage: Bacteria > Bacteroidota > Bacteroidia > Flavobacteriales > Flavobacteriaceae > Marifrigoribacter. The sequence continues at coordinate 277,601 of NZ_CP159833.1, read as the reverse complement.
AAACGTTAATAACCTATTAAATGTATTACCAGAATGGGAATTTACGGACGCAACTTCTACAGGTCAGGCGATACTTGATGGCGCAGCCGTTGTTAACTCACCTTCTAACTTGATTACTTTTAATCAACGTTATTCTCAAATGACGTATGATGGGTATCACTTTAGTCAATTAGGAACTATGATTAACTTTTCAGTGAACTATAGATTCTAAAACAGTATATTTTTTTACAAAGCCTCTTCATGATACAATGGAGAGGCTTTTTTTTGTTTTTATATTTAGGGAGGTTAGTGTAAATTATTGAAGCTAAACTCCATTCAATAACTTAACGCAACAAATCTAAATTTATAGGGTTATAGGAAAGAATCACTTTTTAGGAATTTTTAAACTATGAATAAAAAGATATATCTGATAATTTCACCCATAGTAGTAGGAGTGCTATTTGGTTTTTATGGGTCCTTCCTGACTGTTGTTTGCTTTTTACCAATCTTATTATTTGTAATTGCCGCTTTAATACTAAGTTTATTTGTTCGAAAGCTTCTTTTCAAAAGAAATCTTAAAGGAAATCTATTAAATTCAATACTCACTGCTATATTATTTCTTCCGTTCGTTTTTGTTGGAATCAAAGGGCAGGAATTTATTTCATTAAAAAGAGCTAAGGATGTTGTTCAACAAATCGAAGAATATCAAGTTATTTACAAAGTTTACCCCGAAAATCTTGATATGTTAGAAATTAAACAGTCCAAAGTAAAATATTATTATAACAAAATTAAAAAGACTTACATGCTTACTTATGATATTGATGGGTCTTATACAAACGCCTATAACAGTGAATTTAAAAATTGGTGCAATCTAGACTGAAAATAATAAAAAGTAAAAAAGCCAGTGGCTAACAACGTATAACAAAAATGGCTAAATAAATAGTTGTTTTAAAAATTAGAACATATAATTAACTAAATTTATAATCGGAATATAACGTAAAGCGGCTTTCCAACGCTCACCTGCCTGCCTGCCTGCAGGGCCAACATTTGCTGCGCAAATTTATTCTTACGAATCTCACGCCACTAAACGCCACTAAACGCCACTAAACGCCACTTTCGTTATACAAAACCTTTGGCAACAATATAAAAAACGACATTGCACTTTAACTACTTCCTTTATCGGAAGATTAACTCCTGGTATTCCAAATGGTTCTTGGCACCTTTATAGAAAGAGAGGACTCGTAAGTTTACTGGAGCTTGAAATCTAAAATACGTTATAGTTCTCCTCTTTTTCTATCTAAAGATATTTAATACAAACTAAAGAAACACGTTGGCTGTCATTAATAAACCTGATATAATTTGGTTATCCCGAAAAATTGAGTATACTGTCATAAAACATAATGTTTATGATTGAAACAAGAATATTTGATGAGGTAAACAGACCAAGTTCAGTAGAAAAAAAAGAAATAGTAAATTTTCTCTTTGAACATCTTCAAGGATTTGGAGACCCTAAAAAAGATATTCAAAAAGCAATTGAATACTCAATAAAAGAAATCACCTCTTTTGGAGGGTTCACAATGCTTATTATAGATGACAATAATATTGTTGGAATAACTGTAATTAATGAGACTGGAATGGGAGGATATATTCCAGAGAACATACTTGTATACATTGCTACCCATAAAGAATATCGTGGTAAAGGACTAGGGAGAATTTTAATGCAAAATGCCATTGAATATGCAAAAGGAGATATTGCTCTTCATGTGGAAGCAAATAACCCTGCAAAATACCTATATGAAAAACTTGGGTTTACCAACCCTTATCTAGAAATGAGATTAAAGAAATAGTTTATGGCTGAGTTAAGAATTCATACAAAAAAAATTCAAAATAATATCAAGTATTTGAGTGCATATTTTGATTCTCATAATATTACTTGGAGTTTAATTACAAAAGTTTTTTCAGGAGATAAAGAGTTTCTAAAACATATTCTTACTGATGAAATTATTCAGAAGATAGACTCTGTCGGTGATTCCAGATTAACGAGCTTAAAAAATTTAAAAGCTGTGAATCCTGAAATGAAAACAATTTATATTAAACCTCCTGCAAAAATATATGCAGATGATATTGTAAAATACGCTGATATTTCTCTGAATAGTTCCTATACCACTATTGTGGCTTTAAATGAAGCGGCTAAAAAGGTTGATATCATTCATCAAATAATAATAATGGTGGAACTTGGTGAATTACGTGAAGGTGTAAAAAGAACTGAGTTAATGAACTTTTATGAAAGTGTTTTTCAACTTTCCAATATTGAGGTTATCGGTATTGGCTCTAATTTAGGTTGTATGTATGGAGTTGAACCTTCTTATGATAAGTTATTACAATTATCACTTTATGAGGAACTAATTTCAGTAAAATTTAATAAGGATTTGGAATTTGTTTCTGGAGGAACATCCATCACTCTACCACTTATTGAAAATAATACAATTCCAAAAGATATTAACCATTTTCGTGTTGGGGAAGCCATATTTTTTGGAACCAGTCCATTAGAGAATAAACAGTTTAAAGAACTTTCAATTGACACCTTTGAATTTTGCGCTAACATCATTGAACTTGAAGAAAAAAAAATTGTTCCTGATGGCATAATAAGTAATGCTAATATTGGACAATCTGCGGATTTTAATGATGAGGATGTTAATGAGACTTCAATTAAGGCTATCCTTGATTTCGGTTTATTAGATGTTGATCAAAATGATATTGAATTTATAGACGAAAAATTAGACTATGTTGGGATAACCTCAGATATGCTTGTTGTCGATATTGGTACAAACACTACGAAAGATGGAAAAAAGAAATATAGCATAGGGGACAAAATACATTTTAAACCAAATTACATGGCAGTAGCTAGACTTTTGAATTCAAAATTCATTGATAAAAAATTTGATTAAAAACAATGAACAGCCAACAATGGGTATAAAAAATTGCTAAATTCAATAAGATAGAATGTTTCTAAAACTTAAATTTAAACATTGAAAAATTACGATTGCAAAAACGCATCTTTCCATACCTCAGATTTAGGTGGAGATGGAGATCAAGACATCCTAGGTACTTATTGGAATGATCATAAAATAGTATAGTTCTAGAATTTGACTATTTTAGGTATAAAGGATAATATATTAGCGAAGATTATAGTAAGTCCAAATCCAACTAAAGATGTCTTAAATGTTGAAGTTGCGGGGAGTATTGCAAGTTTGAAGATTTATAATTCTTTAGGTCAGTTAATTCTTTACAAGATTTCTTTAAACCGTATTGATATTTCAAGTTTAGAGCAAGGGTTCTATTTTTTATACATTGCTGATATGAATGGAAAACATAGTATGGTAAAAGTAGCTAAGGAGTAAAGACAATTGCCGACACCGTATAAAATTAATTGCTACTTCAAGCTTGCTTACCAAAATCCTCGAGGATTTTCCTCTGGTTCGTTTCTTTTTACTAATTTAGATGCTTGCCAATATAGCTAAACCTACAAACCAACCAAAACCCACCCACATTTAAATCAATGACCTTCAACCAATTAGGTGGCGCTTGCGACCTTGTATTTAAAGCTGATACTTTTGAGGGAATACAACACCTTTAGTAAACAACACGGCATAGAAATGTTTCAGCAAAATGATAAAGCGCATTTGGCCGCCATGAACAAGATGAGAGCCCTCATGCAAACGGTAGATTAAGATATATTTAAACAATGGATGGATGAAAAACGATCAGCCTTTGAGGCTTTAGTAGATTCAGATTAAGGGAATAAACCATTTACTTCAACGCGCTCTATTATAAAGTATATACAAACCTAAGCGTTATAAATCGAGGTTGTACAAAGGTTTCCGAAGAGAACACCGAGATATTATTTGCACTGTTTCTTACCTGAGAATCGATGTTCAATAAATTAGTAGCCTTGATTTCGTATTCCCACTTTGCATCCCTACTTTTTCTATACGAAAGCCTAGCATCCCAGTTCTGAAAAGACTGCGATTCGCCATTACCAAGATCTTGGTGGGTATAGCTATAATTAGATCTAATGATCACTTTCTTCCATATATAGGCATCAAACTCTATTGAGGGTGCATTCGTTACAAATTTAGTGGTACGACTTCCTTGGTTATTGTTCGTTACACTAAAGCGATGTCTCAAACTAACGTTAGGTGCCACCTTAAAATTGGTTCGTATGCCTGGCGTATAGGTTTGGGTATAGCCTTCATTAAGTGATTTCTGACCTTGAATAAACTGATTTATTTTGCTATAATTAAAATTAGCTCTAAAGCTTGCTCGTACCTTACCAAAGGTTTTCTGCATGCGCCCAGAGAGATTAAAATTTTCATCTGCAAAATTAGAGTTGAAAAAAGTATTGGTACGAATTACATTGTCGAAATTCGTGACACTTTGTATTTGATCGATATTCTTTGAGTAGGACGCTCTAGCAAATACATTCGTATAATTAAAGAGATTGAAACTACTGTAAAACAAACTCACGTTATGCGACAAGGCATTCTGAAGATCAGGTTCACCAAATTGTATGCTGTTGTAACTATTTAAGACAACCCCTTGAGCCAATCGGGTGATATCGGTAAATTGATTCCGCATATCATATCGGAAGGTGAGAGCTTCACTCTTTTTAATCTGAATTCGGGTTTCGAAATCTGGTAAAAACCGAAAGAAATTATCTTCAACAGTTTCTCCAAATTGACTATTTCTGTTTCCGTAGGCATGGACTGAAAAACCAGGGGTTACTGTAAATTTCCCAGATTTAATACGGTAATGTGCTCCCAAATAAACATCGCTAAATTTATATTCAGTGTCGTTGGTCACTCGCCCTTCATTGAAGTTTGGAGTGGGTTCAAATTGAGATCCATCGGCTAGAAACTGGAAAATATTAGAATTGAATTCTTGACGACTCAAAATAGTTCCAAGGGTTAAGTTGATATTACTCTTGGCATTAAGAATGTTGTAATAATCTAATTTAGCATCTAGTTGATTGGATTTAATGCGTCTGTTTTGACCAAGGTCATAATTTGTTAAAGAACTGTCTAGACCCAAGGCATCTGCTGTCGAGTCAAAAGCATCTTCACCGGTAGGATTGTTATCTAAAACGACATTATAAAATGGGTCTTCGTTTTTTAATAGATGCTGCGCTTCAAAAGCGAAAATATTGGTTTCGTTTAGCGTGTAATAATATTTTAAATTTTGATTGATGCTATAAGGGGTGACTTCATCCAACTGATTGGTAGTTCCGATCACCGAAGATAAAATGTTTTGTTTTTGGGAATCGTTTGATATACGACCCAAGATGTCATAATCCATTTGATTATTGGCATTGGGTTGGTACGATGCACTTAGTTTTAACAATCCTTGATTAGAACGTTCTTTGCTAGATTCTTCGGTAACTTCATCGGGAATACCCAAATCTGGATCTGTATATTGAACAAAACTTGTTTCTTTGGAAAGAATACGACTACTATTGTAAATTAGGAATCCACTAAAGTCTATGGCTTGCGTAGGGGAATAGCTAAAATTACCGGTTGCCAATTTATTTTCAATTTCCAAGGCATTATCTTGATTCGTTAAGAAATTAAGACTGTTATCGCCAAGATTTAAACTAGTTCCACTGCTAGTGCTTGGTGCTCTAAAACCACCTCCAAATCCTCTTATATCACGCCTTGTTAAGGCTACTTCACCCGTATTGTTGAGGTCGCCTATAAAATTAAGGCTGTACTTTGGGCTGTAATAAAATAGTTTAGGCTGAAATAAATAAAGTCCATCGTCTGGTGATAATCCACCACCTGCAGTTACATTACCAAACCAAAAGTTTTCTTTCCCTTCTTTCAATTTAATATTCAGCGCCACATTATCTTGGTTGTTTCTTACACCACTTAGTTGACCCACTTCAGAATAATTACGAAGCACTTGTATTTTATCTACCGCATTGGACGGAATATTTTTGGTTGCTAATTTGGTGTCTCCATCAAAAAAGTCCTTGCCATTTACCATAAGCTTATTAACTACTTTGCCTTCCACTTCAATCTGTCCATCTTCATTGATTTCGACGCCTGGTAAATTTTCAAGCACATCTTCTAACTTTCGTTCAGTCCCGTCTTTAAAAGAATCAGCATTGTAAATAAGGGTATCACCTCTTACAACAATCGGCATTTCATATGTAAGTTCCACCGCCTCCAAAACATTGTCATATGCTAAGGTATAGTCTTTTATTAGATCAATCTCTTTTGTTGAAAGTACCTCTGTAAAAGTCTTCTTACCGATATAACTAATCTGTATATTATAAGTGTTATTCTGTCCTAATTTGAGGGTATATTTTCCTTGTTCATCAGTAATTGAATAAGATTCTAAACCACTTGTTTCTTGGTTGATTGCGACTACATTCGCTAATTCCAAGGGAGTGTTCAGGCTATCTTTAACAATACCTTCAAGTTTAATTTGACCATAAGAGGTACAAGCTATAAAAATTAGCAAAAGACAGCATATTTTTTTCATTATTTCGCTTTAATGAAGGGTTGGTATTAATTTTATTTCAGAAAATATTAATATCTTCTTCCTCGGTTGTTTCTCATTTCAAGCATTTTTTCTTGGATAGTTGCTTGATATTCACTTTTTGTAATTTCATTCCCTTTATCTGGAGCTTCAATTAAAATTTCCTCTGTAGGATTTATTACCACCTTAGAACAAAGTATCGTTGTATTGCCAGCACTTACCTCTAAAATAAGACCTGGTAGACCCCAATATTCAGCGGGTCCATGACTTACGGGTATTTGAAGTGTATACCATGCTTCAATTTCAGTTAGTTGTATTTCAGGTACAATAGGTTCAATAGTTGCGTCTGTGGAATCCGTTTTCTTTTCAGTAGCAGCAGGTCTTAGATCACTCCAAGAAAAATCATACCAAGTCAACTCTGCTGTGGGAACTAAGGAAGTTGCTTTAAAACATAAATATTGTCCAATTTGTTTTGATTCTGAACCCATCTTCCATTCTATAGATTGTAGTTTATCCTTAACTAAAAACTTCTTACCATAGAATTCTTGACTTTGAATTAAAACATTTTCTTTTACATTTTTATATTGCTCGCCTCTTGAAAAATTACTCCCCCAAGTATCTGTAGCACCAGACATGGCGTCTACTTGGTCTTCTTCATTAAATACGGATTCTTCCTTGTTAAAGCTTAATACAAAGGTCTTTTCCAATCTATTCTTAAGACGTGCTTGTATTTGTTTCTTCTGTGCTTCACTCATTTTTGCTCCCCAAGTACCTAGCTCCATTTTAGATTTAGAAAAATAAAATGCCTGACCTTGAAATTCTTGGACACTTGGTTTAAATGAGGTTAGAATTAAAAAAGAGAGGGTAATTAATATAAAGGAAAATGATTTCATGACGGTTATAAATTAATTATGTTTAACAAATATATATAAATATTAAACGGCAAATGTTTTTTTATAAAACATTAACATTAATTCATAGGTCAAACCTAGGGCTTAATCTATTTTTTTGAGATGAATAGTATAACTAATATTTAAATAAATAGGAGGGAATTGCGATCTTTTTTTATTAAAGCTCCATTTTCTTAAGCTCTTTGTAGTTTCTTTTTAATCGCTTCAATAAAATACCGTAGATCAACCAATAAAAGAGAATTAAAATCCCTACAAACAAAATACCAAAGATAATTTGTGAAACTATAAAGACGGAAGCAAAACTATCTTGTGCTACCCCTTTAGCTGCAAAATCCATTACTTCATACAATTGATCACTACGATTATAGAAAAATGAATTTAATACGATACTTGAAAGGATAAACATACCCACATTATAATACACAAAATATTTTACTGTTTTACGGGTATTTAAAATGCTTTTCATCAAGCTTTTTGTATCGTCGGTTACTTGTATAGATTGATAATTTTTATAGAAATAAATGATAAAGACTCCAAAGATGATAAAGTGAAAAATATTACCGTAAAAAATAATATTTTCAATCCCCAGATCAATGATGATTGCTTTTTGAGAGTCAGGCATTAAAAAGTTAAGACTGATCCAAAATAATAATTCAGCGATGCTTATTATAAAAATCCACTTGACTATAGAGGAAGATTTTTTGAGGAGCATCTTGTATATACTATCATACGACAAGCTAGGAAGTTCTTGTTCCCGCTCTTGCCATTGTTTTTTAAATGTTTCTAATTGATCCATGCCCTTACGGATTTAAAATTTTTCTTAATTTTTCTTTCGTTCTATTCATCTTCACTCTCGCGTTTACTTCACTAATTCCCAATGCAGCCGATATTTCTCGATACGATTTGTCTTCTAAATACAAGAAAACAAGCGCCTTGTCAATATCATTTAACTCTTTTACAGCACTGTACATTAGCTTTAATTGTTCTTCTTCTGTATCGTCATAAGCTTCCGATGAAATCTTAAAACTAATCGATTCAAAATCTTGTGTCTTTATTCTACGTTTAGACTTTCTATATAAGGTGATGGCTGTATTTAAAGCGACACGATACATCCAAGTACTAAACTTAGAATCCCCTCTAAACTTAGGGAAGGCTCGCCATAGTTGGATGGTTATTTCCTGGAATAAATCATTGTGTGAATCACTATCATGAGTATATAACCTACATATTTTATGTACAATGTTTTGATTAGCTTCCAGCTGTTTAACAAAACTATGTTCGAGTTCTTTATTCAATGATGGGTTGTTAGTTGCCTATTAGTAGACCGTTTTTAGATTTTGTTACAAAGGTCTTAAAAAATACCTAAAACTTGAGGAAAGATATCGATTCTGTTTTACAATTTGTACCTTTATAAACTAAATTATAGGATGAATATCTTAGACACTAAGTTACCTCGAATTGTGATCATTGGAGGCGGATTTGCAGGAATCTCATTTATTAAGCAGATTCAAAAAGAGGCGTTTCAAATTGTGCTGTTTGACCGAAATAATTACCATACGTTTCAACCTTTACTATATCAGGTTTCTACGGCAGGATTAGAACCAGATTCTATTTCCTATCCACTTCGGAAAATTTTCAGGAATAATAAAAACTTTCACTTTCGCATGGCTGAAGTGGAGCATATAAACCCGACTACAAAAACAATTGAAACATCGATTGGTTCATTAGCCTACGATCATCTAATCATCGCAAGTGGTTCTACCACTAATTTCTTCGGAAATAAAAGCATCGAGGAGAAAAGTATGCCCATGAAAACCGTACCTCATTCTTTAAATATTAGAAGCTTAATGCTTCAGAATATTGAGGAGGCAGACCTCACCACAGATGTTGCTAAAAGAAGAAGTTTACTCAACTTTGTAATTGCAGGAGCTGGTCCCACAGGAGTTGAATTAGCTGGAGCATTGGCAGAATTTAAAAGAGGAATTTTAGAGAATGATTATCCTTCAATCTCTGAAGATGAAATGCAAGTACATTTATTAGAAGGTGCAGACCGAGTTTTGCCTCCTATGAGTAAAAAATCTTCTACAAAGGCCCTGTATTTTTTAGAGAAATTAGGCGTCCAAGTACATCTTAATACCTTTGTAAAAGAATATGATGGACATACAGTATCTACAAATTCTGGAGTACAATTTCATACCGCAACATTTATTTGGGCTGCTGGAGTAACAGGAGCTTCAATACAAGGTCTCGATGGGGAAGCTTTGGTGAAAAGAGCAAATCGCTATCAGGTAAATGAATATAATACTGTGGAAGGCTATAAAGACATCTATGCGCTTGGAGATATCGCGATCATGAAAAGTGAAGGATATCCAAACGGACACCCTATGGTGGCACAACCTGCGATTCAACAAGGAAAAAATTTAGGTAAAAACTTTAAACGTGTACTTCATGGTAAATCGATGAAACCTTTTGTGTATTTCGATAAAGGTTCCATGGCAACCATTGGAAGAAACAAAGCAGTAGTAGATATTAAAAATCTAAACTTCTCAGGATTTATCGCCTGGTTTATATGGATGTTTGTACACCTTTGGTTTTTAGTAGGGTTTAGAAATAGAATGGTTACTTTTTTTAATTGGACCTATAATTATATCAACTACGATAAAGCAGCGCGTTTAATTATTAGACCTTTTAAAAGAAAAGTTTAATTCTCAATGGTTACTTTAAGTGGACCACCGTTTATTATAAATCCACCACCAACTTCGTCAATATTAACATCTAGCTCGTCACTGGTGTCGATGCTATTAATATTCACTTTCATTTCGTCGTAACTGTCGATGCTTTTAATGTTTACATTTAATTCGTCATAGGTATTAATGTCTACAATACGAACGTCTATTGTTTCAAATTCATTAATCGGAACCAATTTATATTCGGTAGTGATTTCAGGTAGATTATTTCCTTCTGAAGCATACGCTGAAGGTATAATATCGGCATCCTTTACTACATTGATTGTAAGACAAACGGCAATAATGGTTAAAATGGTTTTGGTGTATATATCTGTTTTCATGGTGATATTTTTAAATGATTTTAAATTGAAGTAACAATAATTATTCCTTAATGATGCGCTTAGTAATTTTTATACAAGATATTAATTTTCGTTTAGATTTGGTGTTTTATACATTTGAGAATAGATAAATTACAATTCGGTTTCTTTTTTTTCTGAAATGAATCTTGATGTAGCAATTTTGTCCTGTAACTTATATTCAACCAAAAATGAAAACCGTACATCAGCAACAGTATTTAAAATTCGTAATCGGAATCGTATGTTTCCTATTCGTTTCAATAGGCTATTCACAGACGACTATTTCAGGAAGAGTAACAGAGTCAAACGGAACACCAATACTTGGAGCCAATGTGTATTTAGAAGGAACCTATGGTGGAACCTCTTCAGATATAGAAGGAAACTTTTCTTTTGAAACTTCGGAAACTGGAACTCAAACCTTAGTGATTTCCTTTGTGTCTTTCGAAACCTTCACACTTCAGTCTTCAGTTTCAGAATTAAAAAACCTGACCATAAAACTACGAGAAGATGTAAACTCCTTAGATACAGTCGTGATATCTGCAGGGACCTTTGAAGCGAGCGATAACAGTAAAATATCGGTATTAAAACCTTTAGATGTAGTAACTACGGCAAGTGCTTTGGGAGATTTCGTAGGTGCATTACAAACCCTGCCTGGTACCACAACAGTAGCCGAAGACGGACGTTTATTTGTGCGTGGAGGCTCTGCGGAAGAAACACAAATATTTATCGACGGAATTCGTGTGTTTACGCCTTATGGATCAACAACCAATAATATTCCAACAAGAGGAAGATACAGCCCCTTTTTATTCGATGGAATTACTTTTTCAACGGGAGGATATTCAGCCGAATATGGACAAGCCTTATCATCGGTACTTTTATTAAGCACCATCGATGAACCTGTTCAGGAAAAGACAGATATTTCAATTATGAGTGTGGGACTAGGATTGGGAAATACACAAAAATGGGAAAAAAGCTCTTTAAGTGTAAATGCCTCATACATCAACTTATTGCCTTATGTTGAAGCTTTACCAGACCGTAAAAAATGGAAAAAACCCTTTGAAGCCTTAGCAGGAGAATCTGTTTTTAGACAGCAATTTAATAAAGGATTATTAAAGATTTATGTAGCTTTTGATGCAACTGATTTCGAATTAAACCAAGAGGATATCAATTTTGAAGAAGGAATAGATTTCAAATTAAAGAATAATAATTTTTATACCAATGCCAGTTATAGTGGTGCTTTAAGTGATAGTTGGAAAATATTTGGTGGTGCAAGTTATACCTATGCAAAAACTGACATAGGAATAATTACAGATGAAGTAAATAATACAGAACACTCAGCGCATCTAAAATTTAAATTAAGAAAACGGTATAGCAATCGGGTAAAAGTATTGTTTGGAGCCGAACAATTTTTAACCGATTTTGATGAAACTTTTCAAGCTGATTTATTTCAAGCAACGTATGGATTTAAGAATAATATTTCTGCTGTGTTCACAGAAGCTGATTTAATCTTCTCCAAAAAGTTTGCTGTTAAAGTGGGAGCAAGGGGGGAATACAGTGAGTTATTTGAGGAATTTACCCTTTCACCTAGAATCTCATTGGCTTATAAAACAGGAAAAAATAGTCAGTTGTCTTTGGCATACGGAGATTTCTATCAGCAGCCACAAAATGATATTCTAAAGTTTACAGATAACTTAGAAGCTCAAAATACACAGCATTATATTTTAAACTATCAATATGCTGCAAACAATCGGATTTTTAGAGCAGAAGTATTCAGAAAAGAATACAGTAACCTAGTGACTTATAATTCTGATTTCCCTGAATTCAATAGCGACTTCACTAGTAATGGAGATGGATATGCACAGGGATTCGATCTATTTTTTAGAGACAATAAGAGTATTAAAAGTGTAGATTATTGGCTAAGTTATTCTTATTTAGATAGTGAGAGAAAGTATAATAACTTCCCAGTAGATGCAACTCCATCTTTTGCCAATACACATAATGTTTCTGTCGTAGCAAAATATTGGATCAAAGATTGGAAAAGCCAGATAGGTTTTAGCCATCAATACGGAAGTGGACGTACGTATACGAATCCTAATAAAGATGGTTTTTTACAAGAAAAAGCAAAAGGGTATAATAGTTTGAGTTTAAACTGGGCCTATTTAATTTCTCCTCAAAAGATTTTATATCTCTCAGTAAACAATGTGTTAGGGTTTAAAAATATTAATGGCTATCAATATGCAGATGCTCCAAATATGAATGGAGTGTTTAACAGACGAACACTTCGTCCTGCTGCAGATCAGTTCTTTTTTGTGGGCTTCTTCTGGACACTAAGCGACGATGGAAAAGAAAATCAGTTGGATAATTTGTAGGTTATAGTAAAAAAGTATCAGGTATTAGGTATCAAGTATCAGAAACGATTCAACAAATAAACAGTAAACTATCTAACTATCTGGCAATCTAAAAGTCTAGCCATCTAACAATCTAATCATCTAATTTACATTTCAACCTAATAAACGAACAGTTGGGTATGCTTCTTTTTAAAAAGCCGTTTAACTACCAGATATTTGTATCATAATTAATAATAAAACAAAAAATAATGCAAACAGTACTTCTTTATTTATCATTACTTTTCTCAGGAGCGATGATTCAAGCACAAAACACGGTAGAGGTTTCAATCACCAATTTTGGCAGCAACGATGGAAACGTTTATATATCGTTACATGATAGCGAAGCTAATTTTTTAGAAAAAGGAATGGTGTCTAAAAAATCTGAAATCAACAAGCAAAAAGCAAATTTCACTTTTTCTGAATTACCTGATGGTACCTATGCAGTTTCTTGCTTTCATGATGAAGACAACAACGGTAAAATGAATATGATTATGGGAATGATCCCTTTGGAAGACTATGGAACTTCTAACAATGCGCCTGCTCGTTTCGGACCTCCAAAATGGAACGATGCTAAATTTGAAGTAAGTAACGGAGAAATTGTAAAATTGGATATAAAACTATAAATTGATAACATTAAAATTATGAATCGAGCATGCTAAAAAGTTTAACACTCAACGAAATGAATAATAGCGAACAGCATGGGACCATTAAAAAACAATAAAAATAAACACATGAAAAATATCATCATCATATTAATCGCACTTGTTTCTTTTACGGGCTTTAGTCAAAGTAAGTATGAAACAGAAATGGAAAAAGCCCTAGGTCTTTGGGGAGCAGAAAAATCATGGGAAGCAGTTAATTTATTTGAACGAATTGCCACAGCCGAACCGGAAGAATGGTTACCTTCGTATTACGCTTCTTTAGTTACTGTTGTACAATGTTTCGGTGAAAAAGATGAAGCGAAATTAACAGCGAATCTTGATAGAGCACTTACCTTTATGAATGACGCAAAAGCTATTTCAAAAGACAATCCAGAGATCCTTTTATTAGATGCACTTTGGCATACAGCTTGGGTGGCTTATGATGGAGTGCAGTACGGAATGAAATACGGAGCAAAAGTAACACAGATGTATCAAGAGGCTTTAAATATAGCACCTAATAGTCCAAGAGTATTGCTTAACAAAGCAGAATGGGATATGGGAGGAGCTGTATTTTTTGGACAACCAATTGATCCTTATTGTAAAGATGTAGAAAAAGCGATTGAGCTTTTTGAAGACTTTCAACCAGAAGGAAAATTTTATCCTACCTACGGTTTAGAAAGAGCACAACAAATCATGGAATCTAGCTGTAAAAAATAATGACAACAAAAAGAATATATAAAGAATTTGGGAAAGCTTTTACGCTTGGGATACTCGTATTTGTAATACTGGGTTTAATCCACTTTTTTCAAACTAGAACCCTACCAAGTCTAAAGGATTTAAGCATCTCATTTGTATATAATCAAATATATTCGGTGGTTCTTTATATGTCTAATATGTTCTTTTTAATGTTTCTAATAAAGCGTTATAAAAATGAATTATTTGTTTTTAAACATTTGATTAAGGGAATAATAGGAAGTGTTTCCGTTACAGTTCTCATTTTGTTTTTAATTCGTTTTACTACTGAAATCTATTTTGAAGGAGAAACATTTAATGAGTTTATCACAGGAGAGAAAGTACAGTATTATTCTTATGGATTTTTTATATCACTTATTATTACAAGTATTTTCTACGGAATTTTTTACTACCGTCATACCCAAGAGCGAAAATTAAAAGAACAAAAAATTATTGCAGGAACAGCATCCGCTAAATTTGATGCCTTAAAAAATCAATTAGACCCACATTTTTTATTTAATAGTTTAAATGTACTCACGAGTTTAATAGAAGAAAACCCTGAAGCAGCAACTAAGTTTACGACATCATTGTCTAAAGTGTACCGCTATGTATTAGAACAAAAAAATAAAGACCTAGTAACACTAGAAGAGGAGTTAAAGTTTGCTAATTTATATATGACTTTAATTAGAATGCGATTTGAAGACAGTATTGTTTTTACAACTCCGGAAACGTTAACGAATCCCGATGCAAAAGTGGTTCCTTTATCGCTACAGTTATTATTAGAAAATGCGGTAAAACACAATAAAGTTACTCCTTCAAATAAACTATACATTACGATTACAGAAGAAGAGAATAATTTAATAATTAAAAATAATATACAAACAAAAGAAGTACTAAAAGAAGGTACAGGTGTTGGACTAAGAAATATTCAGCAGCGTTATAACCTTTTAACCAATAGACCAGTATCTATTCAGAAAAATGAAGAAATATTTCAAGTGTCTATCCCATTACTAACAAAAAACACAACCATAGTGACTACACAAGAAACATATATATCAGAAAAAAAATACGAGCGAGCTAAAGAGCGAGTTGAAAAATTAAAAGGATTTTATATTCATTTTGCTATTTATATAATCATGGTACCTTTTTTTATTTTCCTAAACATAAAATCTACAGGGTTCCCTTGGGCTGTTTTTCCAATCGTAGGATGGGGATTTGGAGTTGCAGGACATGCAATGGAAGCATTCGATTACAATCCTTTGTTAGGTAAAAATTGGGAAGAAAAGAAGATAAAAAAGCTCATGGACGAAGATGACTTTGACACCTATAAACCTTAGAGTTATGAATAAATTTGAACAAGAAAACAAATATTTAAGAGCAAAAGAACGTGTTGCAGATATAAAGAAGTTTTATACAAGCCTTATGTCGTATGTAGTTTTTATTGCCCTCTTAGCTGGACTAAATTATTATTCAAATCAATGGCGGAACCCTTGGTTTTTATGGGCAGCTTTTGGATGGGGAATTGGAATCATATTTCATTCATTTAAAGCATTTGGATGGCTTCCTTATTTAAATAAAAATTGGGAAGAAAGAAAGATAAAAAAATTCATGGAAGAAGACGATGAATCTTCAAATGATCGTTGGACTTAAAAAATAAAAAGATGGAAAATTTTAATAAAGAAAAATACGATAGAGCAACCAAGAAAGTTAAAAAAATTAAAGACTTTTACTCTCATTTAACAGTATATATAGTAATAAATTCACTTTTAATACTAATGCATTTGGGTATATTCCAAATAGGAGCATTGAATCTAAATTATATAGGATGGTCCATGTTTAGCACTCCCTTTTTCTGGGGAATTGGATTATTCTTTCATGGGTTGAATGTGTTTCAAGGGAATTTTAGTTTTTTTAGAAATTGGGAAGACAAAAAGATGAAAGAGTTTATGGACCAAGAAGAAAATGATAAATCGGGTAGTAATAAATGGAAATAAATTTTAATTAATGAAAGTTATAATTATAGAAGACGAAAAACCTTCAGCGAGACGTCTTCAGCGTATGCTAGACAAATTAAATGTACCAGTAGATCAAATGCTGCATAGTGTTGAGGAATCAATAGAATGGTTTCAAAACAATGTACATCCAGACCTTATCTTTTTAGATATTCAATTAAGTGATGGACTTTCATTTGAAATATTTGATACAATCAAAATTAAAAGTTCCATTATTTTTACCACAGCATTCGATGAATATGCGCTTCAAGCTTTTAAGTTGAATAGTATAGATTATTTATTAAAACCTATTGATGATGAAGAATTAGAAGTGGCGGTCAATAAATACAAAGAACTAAAACCTAAAGCAAAGAATGTACAGCTCAATTTTGACGATATAAAAAAACTACTTTCTAATAGCCCTGTTGAACGTGAATATAAAAAACGGTTTACCACAAAAATCGGACAGCATTTAAAAATGATCTCAGTTGATGAAATAGAATGTTTTTATTCTGAAAACAAAGGAACTTATGCACATACCATCGAGGGAAGAGATTATTTATTAGATACTACCTTAGAAAAGTTGGAAGAAGAGTTATCACCTAAAATGTTTTTCAGAATTAGCCGCAAGTATTACATCAATATAAATGCAATAAAAGATATTATATCCTATACCAATTCTAGGCTTCAATTAAAACTGAATAACTATAAAGAGCAAGAGGTGATTGTAGCTCGAGAGCGCGTAAAGGATTTTAAACTGTGGTTGGAGTAATTAGTAATTCCATTTTTATATCACTTCGTTCATAAGGACTATCTGCTTCTACTTCAATTTCAATAAAACCATATTTACGGTAAATGTAAATAGCATTTGCTAATATAGTATGAGAATACAAAAAGAGTTTTTTATACTTGTTTTCTTTTGCGAAATCAATACAATATTGCATAATTAATTGCCCTACTTTTTTACCTTGATGTTTTGGAGAAACTGCCATTTTTGTTAGTTCATAGATGCCTTCATCATTTTTTAACAATGCAACAGTACCTAATATTTCATTATTTTGAACTGCAAAGAAAATATGTCCTCCTGGCTTAATAATATATTGCTGAGGTTTACTCAACACTTCTCTATCATAATTTTCCACATAGAAGTATTTTTCTAGCCAGTCTACATTTAACTCATAAAAATGAGTTGCATATTGTTTGTCAAAAGGAATAATACGAATCGCTAGTTCAGTGTTGACTTTTTCTTGTATCGTTTTCATATAATTTCCGTTTTTAAGATTTTCTTCAAAATAATTTAAATGTTCTATTAAAGAACCAGCTGGAAACACAGTGTATTGTTTTACAGTTCTGTCTAATATATTCCATAGAGGTTGTAATTGATTCACTGCTTTTTCTCCTTTACTAGATAAAGTAATCCATTTTTTACGTTTGTCAATATCATCATGCTGTAACTCAATCAATTCTTTCTGTAATAGTTTGTTGATGTTTTGAGTTACTGCAGGTTGTGTGATATGTAATAGTTCACGAATCTCAGTATTCGTAGTTTTTTTAAGTTTTGCAATGGTATTAAAAGCAGGGAAGAGGTAAGGGTCAAAGTCAATATGTTGCTTTGTATAAATTTGTTGCGTAATTTTCATCAACAAATCACTTATCCGTTTTAAACGTGATCCCAATCCAATCTCTCCAAGTGTATGTAATATATCCATATAAGTGTTTATATAAGTGCTTATGCAAATATATAAAAAGAATCTATAAAAAGTGTCATTCTGAATGAAATGAAGAATCTCTAAAAAATTCAAAATAATGAATTATAGATGAATAACATTCTTCGCTCCGCTCTGAATGACAATTAAAAACACTTTTTAGACAACCTTTTTTAAAAATTTTAACAAATTGGTTAGAGTTACATCTTACTGTCAATGTAAGCAATAGTATCAGCTTCAATTGCTAAAGTTGCTTCGTAGATGTTTTTTGCCTTGGCAAGAATGTTTTCAGCAAAATCTCTATCCTTTATGTCTTTTGCGTTAATACGTACATTAAAGTAAGCTCCAAGTACTGCAGCTCTTGCACATAAAATTCCAACACCTGCATCAGATAAAGAACTTTCCATCCCATCTTTTATCATGGCTTGCATCACTTCCATAGATTCGTAAGCGGTTTCCATCACTTGAAAAGGTATTTCAGTAGCATATATTGTAGCGTCTTCTATGGCTTGGCTTCTTGCTGCTTTTTCTTCATCGCTGTCCTTAGGCATTCTAAAACCATCGATAATTTTATTAAAAGCATTGGTGTCTTCATCGACTAAAAACAACAACCTGGTTTTATATGCTTGACCTTTTACAGCCCATTGAGAAAAGAATTCCCAACGATCATCCCAACCGGCTTTATGCCCCGAAAGATTAGCAACCATCGTTCCTAAAGCAACTCCTAAAGTTCCTACATAAGCAGCAATAGAACCTCCTCCTGGAGCCATAGATTCTCCTGCAGTTTCATCAGCGAAGTCATCTAATTTAAAATCGATTAATTTTTTTTCTGAAGTATTTTTTAGTTTGTATTCTATAATTTTTTCGGCTGGAATAAATGGTTTTAAATCATCTAGTCCCAAAGATTTTACTGCAATTTTTACTTTTTCACTTTCTGAAACACCTAAAGAACGTTCTTGTTTCACTAAATAAAAATCGGCTGCATCAAGCATAGCTTGTAAAGGCACTAATCCAATTAATTCAGAGCCTGTAACACGTAAACCTCTTTCATTGGCTGCTTTACAACTTTCATCAAAAGCTTCGTGCATCGAGGTAATAGTAATGTTTGTTAAGTTATATGATATTTGAGCAATCCCGTATTCATCAATAAACCATCCAATTCCTTTTACAGCTTTTAGTTTTCCAGGAACTCTAACAGCTTCACCATTCTCATCCAATACTTTTTTACCGTTAACTACATTTCCTTCTCTTTTAAAACGACCTGCTTCTCTTATATCAAAAGCAATAGCATTGGCACGACGTGTTGAAGTAGTATTTAAGTTAACATTATAAGCAATTAAGAAATCTCTTGCAGATATTGCTGTAGCTCCAGATTTGGCAACTTGTGTATTAAATTCTGTGGGTCCAAAATCAGGTTTCCATGCAGCATCAGTTAACTTATTTGCAAGTCCTTCATACTCTCCACTTCTACAATTGGCAAGGTTTTTTCGTTTTTCTTCTTTTGCGGCTTCTTCATAAAAATATCCAGGAATGTTAAGTTCTTTACCAACACGTTCACCAAGTTTATGCGCATATTTTGCCGTTTCTTCTAATGAAATTCCAGCGATAGGAACCAAGGGACAAACATCGGTCGCACCAAAGCGAGGATGTTCACCACTATGTTTAGTCATGTCGATTAGCTCTGCAGCTTTTTGGATTAATAAAAAAGCAGCATCAATTACGGGTTGAGGTTCACCGACAAATGTGATTACAGTTCTGTTGGTTGCTTTTCCAGGATCCACATCTAAAAGCGTAACACCTTCAACGGTTTCAACAATAGAGGATATTTTATTTATTTTATCTGAATCGCGTCCTTCACTAATATTCGGGACACATTCTATGAGTTGTTTTTGCATGATTCTTAGTTTGAAGTCAAATCTAATTATGTTTTTTTACTTGAAGACTATTTGGATAGGAATTCTTATGAAATTAATTGTCCTTCAATTATTACAGTATCAATCAAATTACTTCCGAAGGAATAAGGAATATAACCAAAGGAAGGAATTTCTTTTGTAATCATAATACTGGCCTTTTTACCTTTTGTAATACTTCCGTGCGTTTTTTCCAGCCCCATAGCATAGGCACCGTTTATCGTTGCAGCATTAATAGCTTCTTCAGGAGTTAATTTCATCTTAATACAGGCAGTCGCTACTACAAAATTCATGTTACCACTTGGAGTCGATCCTGGATTATAATCGGTTGCTAGAGCTAAAGGAAGTCCGGCGTCTATAAGTTCACGTCCTGGAGTATAAGGGATACTTAAAAAGTAGGAGCAAGAGGGCAAAGCAACAGGCATCGTCTTACTGCCTTTTAAAGCTTCAATATCATCTTTATCTAATACCTCTAAATGATCAACACTAAGGGCGTTATATTTAACTCCAAGTGCAATTCCGCCAAGAATTGTAAATTGATTCACATGAATTTTTGGAATCAAATTGTATTTCTTTGCTTCGGAAAGAATACGCTCCGTATCAGCTACTGAAAAATAACCTTCTTCACAAAAAACATCCACATAAGAAGCTAGTTTTTCTTCTGCGATTTTCGGAAGCATATCATTCACAATAAGGTCGATATATCCAGTTTTATTTTCTTTATATTCTGAAGGAACTGCATGAGCTCCTAAAAAAGTTGTTCTAACAGTAAGCGGAAAATTTTCTCCTAACTTTTTGGCTACTCGAAGCATTTTCATTTCAGCTTCAGGAGTTAATCCATAGCCACTTTTTATTTCAATGGCACCAGTTCCCATTTGCATGACTTCTTTAAGACGACTCACAGATTGATGATAAAGATCTTCTTCCGAAGTAGCTTGTAGTTTTTTAGCCGAATTTAAAATTCCTCCACCGTTTTCAGCAATTTCATGGTAAGACATACCATTGATTCTATTGACAAATTCTTGTTCTCTATTTCCAGCATACACTAAATGCGTATGCGAATCACACCAAGTAGGAAGTACTATTTTACCTGTTGCATCAATAACTTTATCTGCATCAATTTTGGGAAAAGCATCCATAGACCCAAAGTCTAATATTAAATCGTTTTCTATCAATAACCAAGCATTTTTAATAGAAGGAAGGTTTTTCATTTCCTTGCCAGCGACCCAAGCAACAGAATGTTCTCTGATTTGTAGTAGTTGTTGAATGTTTTGTATTAGAATCTTCATACTGCAAAGATAGAAAAGAGAATTATAAAAATTCACTTCACAATAGTAAAGATTTAATCACAGAATAGTACAATTTAACCAACCAAAGACATCGATACGAAGTAATAAAATAGAGTACCTTTACTCATCTTTAAAAATAAGAATATATGAGCAATTCGTATAAAGCCTCTGTGAACAAAAAATACAATTTTGACTTAAGTACAGAAGACTTAAATTCGTTAGACATTAAACCCACCAACACTTCCCATTTACACGTTTTAAAAGACAATCAGCCCTTTAAAGCTGAAATTTTAAGCAGTGATTTTCTTAAGAAAGAATATGAGATTAGCATAAAAAATTCTAAATATACTGTAGTTATTACAGACCAATTAGATGTGCTCATAAAAGAAATGGGATTCTCTTTAGGAAATGCAAAACAGCTAAATAACCTTAAAGCGCCTATGCCAGGATTAATACTTGAAATTAATGTAACACCTGGACAAGAAGTGAAAGAAGGTGACTCTCTTTTAATTTTAAGTGCGATGAAAATGGAGAACAATTTAGTTTCTTCTAGAGATGGAATTATTAAATCTGTTCATGCAAAAAAGGACGATGCCATCAAAAAAGGGCAATTATTAATAGAGTTTGAAGCTTAAGAATACTATAGATGAAAAAAATATTAGTTGCCAATAGAGGAGAAATTGCCATTCGAGTTATGAAATCGGCAAAAAAAATGGGCATTAAAACAGTGGCTGTCTATTCTACAGCCGATAGAAATACGCTTCACGTACGTTATGCTGATGAAGCCATTTGTATAGGTGGAGCTCCTTCAAATGAATCTTATTTATTAGGTTCAAAAATTATAAAATTAGCGAAAGAATTAGGAGTAGATGGTATCCATCCTGGTTATGGGTTTTTAAGTGAAAATGCTGATTTCGCGGAAGAAGTTGAACAAAACAACATGACTTTTATCGGTCCTGGCTCTAAAGCAATCCGAATCATGGGGTCGAAATTAGAAGCTAAAGCTGCGGTAAAAAAATACGATATTCCAATGGTTCCTGGAATAGATAAAGCTATAACCGATGTTGAAAAAGCCAAAGTAGTTGCAAAAGAAGTAGGCTTTCCTATTTTAATAAAAGCATCTGCAGGTGGTGGTGGTAAAGGAATGCGTGTTGTTGAAAAAGAAAGTGATCTAGAATCACAAATGAATCTAGCAATTGGAGAAGCAACTTCTGCTTTTGGTGATGGTTCCGTTTTTATTGAAAAATATGTAAGCGCTCCAAGACATATCGAAATTCAAGTATTAGCCGATACCCACGGAAACGTGATCCATTTATTCGAAAGAGAATGCAGTATTCAACGGCGCCATCAAAAAGTAGTAGAGGAAGCTCCTTCCTGTGTGCTTAGCCCAGCACTAAGAGATGAAATGGGGAAAGCAGCGGTTTTGGTTGCCAAATCATGTGATTATGTGGGTGCAGGAACCGTTGAGTTTTTAATAGATGACCAACACAATTTTTACTTCCTTGAAATGAATACCCGTTTGCAGGTAGAACATCCTGTAACCGAATTAATCACCGGAGTAGATTTGGTTGAGTTACAAATACAAATTGCTAGAGGGGAAGTACTTCCTATGAAGCAAGAAGACTTAACGATAACGGGACATGCACTCGAATTGAGAGTCTATGCTGAAGATCCACTAAATAATTTCTTACCAAGTGTGGGGCATTTAGACGTCTATAAGTTACCCGTTGGAGAAGGGATTAGAGTAGATAATGGTTTCGAAGAAGGAACCGATATTCCAATCTATTACGACCCAATGCTGTCTAAATTGATTACCTACGGAAAAACACGAGAGGAAGCTATTCAATTAATGATTAGCGCCATAGACGATTATAAAGTGGAAGGAGTAGAAACAACTTTGCCCTTCGGAACCTTTGTATGTAAGCATGAGTCATTCCGATCTGGAAATTTTAACACCCACTTTGTAAAAGATTATTATAAGCCCGAAGATCTTGAAGCTACTTTTAAAGAAGAAGCAAAAATAGCTGCAATGATTGCAGTAAAACAATATATCGAAGATCAAAAAACACTTAGATTACCAATACAATAAGAAGATGGATTCAAAGATAAAAGAACTTAACGAGAAAAAAGAGTTAGCGTATTTAGGAGGTGGTCAACACCGTATAGATAAACAACATCAAAAGAAAAAGTTAACCGCTAGAGAACGTATTCAGTATCTTTTAGATGAACAGTCTTTTGAAGAAATCGGAATTTTAGTGACCCATCGTACTACCGATTTTGGTATGGAAAAAGAACTGTATTATGGAGATGGTGTTGTGACAGGTTATGGTACCATAAATGGTCGATTAATGTATGTGTATGCACAAGACTTTACTGTTTTTGGAGGTGCGCTTTCTGAAACACATGCTGAGAAGATTTGTAAAGTAATGGACATGGCAATGAAAGTTGGAGCTCCAATTATTGGATTAAATGATTCAGGTGGAGCAAGAATTCAAGAAGGGGTGAGATCGTTAGGAGGCTATGCAGATATCTTTTATAGAAATGTGCAAGCTTCAGGAGTAATTCCTCAAATTTCTGCAATCATGGGACCCTGTGCTGGAGGTGCAGTATATTCTCCAGCAATAACCGATTTTACAATGATGGTAGAAGATACCAGTTATATGTTTGTAACAGGACCTAATGTGGTAAAAACAGTAACGAATGAAGAAGTAACTTCGGAAGAATTAGGAGGAGCAAGTACACATGCGGTTAAATCGGGTGTAGCACATACAAGATCAGCAAATGATATAGAATGTCTGGAAGATGTAAAAAGATTATTAAGTTATCTGCCTCAGAATAATAAGGAAACGGCAAAAGAGATTCCATTCGAGTTAAAAGATGAAGTACGAGACGTTTTAAAAGACATCGTACCTGAAAATGCAAACAAACCTTATGATATGCATGGGGTGATTAGCGGAATTATAGATGAAGATTCATTCTTTGAAATTCATAAAGACCATGCAGAAAATATCATTGTTGGTTTTGCAAGGTTAGGAGGTAAAAGCATAGGAATTGTAGCCAATCAACCCATATATTTAGCAGGAGTATTGGATGTGAATAGTTCTAAGAAAGCAGCGCGTTTTACCCGTTTCTGCGATTGTTTTAATATCCCATTATTGGTGTTGGTGGATGTACCTGGATTCTTGCCAGGAACAGACCAAGAGTGGAACGGAATCATTGTGCATGGAGCTAAATTATTATATGCTTTAAGTGAAGCAACGGTGCCTAGAGTTACAGTAATTACTCGTAAAGCCTATGGTGGTGCTTACGATGTAATGAACTCAAAACACATTGGAGCCGATTTAAATTACGCTTGGCCAACTGCCGAAATTGCGGTAATGGGAGCTAAGGGAGCTAGTGAAATTATTTTTAGAAAAGAATTAAAAGAAGCCGATAATCCTGAGCAAAAATTATTGGAGAAAGAAGCAGAATATGCTGAAAAATTTGCAAATCCATACAGAGCTGCAGAACGCGGATTTATTGACGAAGTAATTCTTCCAGAAAATACACGTCGTAAATTAATAAAAGCTTTTAGTATGTTAGAAGGAAAAGAAGAAAAGCGTCCAGATAGAAAACACGGAAACATTCCACTTTAACCAAACGCTTAATTGAATAAAAGAGGTGATTTTTTATAGTAAGTAAGGTTTCTTACTGTATTATTATTTTAAATGTTTTCTTTTTAAATTGTTTTGTATGAACAATGATAATGTAGATTCCAGGGGTATAATTCGAAACATCAAAAGTTAAGTTTTTATTCCCATTATTGGTAAAACTTTCTAATCTTCTACCATTTATATCGTATAAATCAATAAACTTAATACCTTCAATATTATCTAATTTACAATGGTTTGTGTTATGATTTGTACTTACAATAATTTCATCTAAAGGATAATAATATTCATTCATATCCAAAACGATGGTAGGCTCACAAGCCTCTATAGAATCTAAGTTAGCGTAAAATGATTCCCCGTTTTTAAAGAAACAACTAAGGTGTCCTACATCATTTATATCTGGTTCACCACTCGGCGCATTTATTAAAGATAAAGACCCAGCTCCTTCAACCCATATTGCATTTGTGGTACTTGTGGTATTCGATTCAGAGGGAGAAAAGTAAAAATGGCGATAATCGTTTCCATCAACTAAAGGCCTAAGTATAATTGAATCCAAATCGTAATCACCAGCATCCTCAGGAAAAGGAGATATAGGGTTTTTCATGTCGAATGTATCTCCTACATTTAATGAAAAATCATACAGTAAATATTCAGTATTTCCAGTTTCCTGTACAAAATTCAAATATACTTTTCGTTCAAGAAGTTCTTCTCTAAGTAGAAACGTCCTTGAAATAAAATGGAATCCATCTAATACTTTGTAATCCATACCGTCTACAATAGTGTCACCATTGGTATAATAAACATCGCTATAACAACCAAAAAAACAATAGGTAGTATGCCATTCATTATAATCATTGAGTAATGGTTCGTATTCTTGACTAAATAGTGTAGCACAGTAAATAAATAGAAATACATTAAAAAGTTTCTTCATGATATATTTTTATAAAAAATAGTATTGCTAACAAATATCGCAAATTAATTAGAATTTACTATCCTGTCCTCAACTTCCTTGTCATCCTGAACTTGGTTCAGGATCTAATTCATAAAACCTAGATGATTAAATGGATAATATTTTTTTTTGTTTTTTTATACCAGATACTAGCTACAATATTCCAGCTACCTATTTCCTAGCACAATACTCCAACGATACTCCAATAGAGTCCAATGGAAGCAAATAATATCTTAGCATGCATATCGAAGATTAATTTCATAATTTAGTAGCTTCAATTAAAGAAAGAGATCAATGGAAAACAAAAGACCAGGAATAAACACCATTTGTACCCATGTGGGAGAAATAAAAGACGAACAATTTAAAGGAGCCATTTCCCCTTTGTATATGTCAACTTCGTATGCGTATGAAGATGTTGAAGTGTTGCGATATCCACGTTATTTTAATACTCCCAATCAAGAGGCTTTAGGCAAAAAAGTGGCGATGCTCGAAAAATGTGAAGCAGGAATGATATTCGGTAGTGGAATGGCAGCGGTAAGTACCACACTATTAGCTTTTTTACATAAGGGCGACCATGTAGTGGTTCAGAAAACTATTTATGGCGGTGCTTATAATTTTATAGTAGAAGAGTTCCCGAAATACGGAATCGAATTCGATTTTACCGAAGGTTTTTCCGAAGAAGATTTTAAATCAAAAATTAAAGAAAATACTAAAGTCATTTATGTAGAAACACCGTCCAATCCATTGATGTTGATCACAGACCTTGAAATGATTACCAACCTAGCCAAACCTAAAGGAATAGTGACGATGATCGATAATACCTTTGCATCACCTATCAATCAGACACCCATTGATTTCGGAATTGATATTATGATACATAGTGCCACAAAATACATGGGCGGGCATAGTGATATTTGTGCAGGAGCAGTGGCGGCTAGTGAAGAACATATATTGAAAATATGGAATGTAGGTAAAAACCTTGGAGGTAGTTTAAGCGATTATACCGTTTGGTTGTTAGAACGGAGTATGAAAACCATGGCAATTCGAGTAAGAGCTCAAAACCAGAATGCCAAGAAAATGGCACGCTGGCTTCAAAACCATGACTTAGTAAAAAAAGTATATTATCCAGGTTTAAAAGACCATCCAAGTTATGCGCTTGCCAAAAAACAAATGAAAGGATTTACAGGCATGCTTTCTTTTGAAGTTCATGATGAGGTAGATTTAAACCAATTTATGAAATCATTGAAACTAATCAAACAATCAATGAGCCTAGCAGGAGTAGAGTCTACTATTTTGGTGCCAGCTAAAGCTTCCCACTTTTTATTAGGAGAAGAAGAAAGAGCAAAGCAAGGAATAAGTGAAAATTTAATGCGTTTTTCCGTAGGAATAGAATCTACAAAAGATTTAAAAGAGGATATTACGCAAGCATTTAATTCCTTATAATAGTCCTGTAAAGTAAATATACGTAGTTATGCTTAAGGGTCAAACCTTGAGATTAAAGTATATTTACTTCTCTCAATCTTTAAATGAATGATTATGAAATTTATGTATGCCCTTGTTTTTTTAGTAGTGATAAGTACCTTCTCTAATTGCAAATCTGATATTAAAAATACTTCTGAACAAGAAGCTGTAGTCGTAATTGATTCCGTGATTTTTAGTTTTTCTTTTGTCGGCTGTAACCGTGTAAATAGAGGGGATGCTGTTGACTCAGTTCCTTCTACGGCTAATAAATATGCTTTGCAACGTATCTTTAAAGAAGTAACTGAATTAGAAGAGCAACCTGATTTATTCTTTTTTCTGGGTGATTTAGTCTTGGCAGAATCTACCTTACCTAATCTTGATACTCAATTAAATGCTTGGTTAAAATTATATGAATCAGATTCAATAAGTAAAACCAAAATGGAAATGGTAGCGGTTCCTGGGAACCATGAAATGTTATATTCAAAACAGGTGCTGAAAAAGAAGAAAAAGAATAAGAAAAAAAAGAAGCTTAGTAAAAAAGATAGTACATGGAAAGAATTTCCTTTACTGGGAAGTACCGATATTTGGTTAAATCATATGAAAAGCTACATGCCATCTGATAGAGATCAAGCACCAAGTTCAGATACCTTAGACAATCGCATGACCTTTTCTTTTACGCGTTATAATGTAGGATTTGTAGTGATGAATACAGACAGTTATAATCCACCAACAACAGAACATCCTTATGGAGTAGAAGGAATGGTTCCTACGCAGTGGATTATTGATAAAGTAAATGAGTACAAAGCAGAATCAAGTATTGACCATATTTTTGTTTTGGGACATAAACCTTATTATGTAAATGGAGAAGGCGAAACAGGACATGATGGTTTACCCGCAGGACCTGTACTTTGGCCAGCATTACAAAATGCAAGAGTAAATTCTATGTTATCAGCTCATAAACACGATTACCAACGTTGGCAACCTATCAATGATAGTTTGGGAGGCGGAACCTACCAAGTGATTGCGGGTAATGGTGGAAGTGAAGGTAAAGCGCCTTTCTTTGGTTACAGTACCATCTCGATTATGAAAAGTGGAAAGGTCAACTTAAACTCGGTTGGTTTCTGTATAGGTAATCCATATACGGAAGCAGTACCTCAAAATGCTACTTTACCAAGAGATGAGGTAACACTTACTTGGGAACTCAACCCGGACTTGTTTTATCAGCCTTATAATAGATGTAATTAGTTTGATGATAATTTAATAAGTTTAAAATAAAAATATTATCTTCCATCTTCCTTTCTAGCTCCCACCAAACATAATTTATATGCTTACAAAAGTATATGGGAGTGCCGTATTTGGCGTAGAAGCTACCACTATCACCGTTGAAGTAAATGTTGATAAAGGTATTGGCTATCACTTAGTTGGCTTGCCCGACAATGCCATTCGTGAAAGTAATTATCGCATTGCTGCTTCCCTTCAGAATAACGGTTTTAAAATCCCAGGAAAAAAGTTAATCATCAACATGTCTCCCGCAGACTTGCGTAAAGAAGGCTCTGCATACGACCTTACCTTAGCCATGGGTATTTTAATTGCCACGGAACAAATAGAAGAAAAACCTTTACTAAGCGATTACATTATTATGGGTGAGCTATCCTTAGATGGAACACTTCAACCCATTCGTGGTGCTTTACCTATTGCTATAAAAGCGAAAGAGGAAGGGTTTAAAGGGTTTATTCTTCCGAAGCAAAATGCAAAAGAGGCAGCTATCGTGGAAGGAATTGAAGTCTATGGCGTAGATAATATTAAAGAAGTAATTGACTTTTTTAATAAAGGAGAGAAACTTGAGCAAACAATTGTTGATATAGAAACAGAGTTTAATTTCCACCTCGAAAACCCAGAATTCGATTTTGCGGATGTCAAAGGGCAAGAATCCATTAAACGCTGTATGGAAATTGCTGCGGCTGGCGGTCATAACATTATTTTAATTGGTCCTCCAGGTTCTGGAAAAACCATGCTAGCAAAACGGCTGCCCAGTATTTTACCACCCATGACCTTAGGCGAAGCATTAGAAACTACCAAGATTCATAGTGTAGCGGGTAGAACCATGAAAAGAGCGGGAGTGATGGCGTCTAGACCCTTTCGGAGTCCACATCACACCATAAGTGATGTCGCACTTGTTGGAGGTGGAGCTTATCCTCAACCGGGTGAAATTTCATTATCACATAATGGAGTGTTATTTCTAGATGAATTACCCGAATTTAAACGAGGTGTTTTAGAGGTATTGCGACAACCTTTAGAAGATAGAGAAGTTACGATTTCTAGAGCGAAATTTACAGTCACTTATCCTTCAAGTTTTATGTTGGTGGCAAGTATGAATCCTAGTCCGAGTGGTTATTTTAACGATCCTGATGCGCCCATGACTTCATCTCCTGCAGAAATGCAACGCTATCTAAGTAAAGTGTCTGGGCCGCTTCTAGATCGTATCGATATTCATATAGAAGTAACTCCAGTGCCCTTCGAAAAATTGAGCGAAGACCGTAAGGGAGAGTCTAGTGTGCTTATTAGAGAACGTGTTACAAAGGCGAGAGAGTTTCAAATAGATAGGTTTAAGAAATATGAGAACATACATTACAATGCGCAAATGGGCGTGAAACAGATTAGATCTTATTGTCGACTCGAAGAAGCTTCTCTTCAGTTATTGAAATCTGCGATGGAACGATTAAATCTTTCCGCTAGAGCTTACGACCGTATCTTAAAAGTAGCAAGAACTATAGCTGATTTAGAAGCATCCGAAGTCATAAAAAACGAACATATTTCCGAAGCTATTCAATATAGAAGTTTAGATAGAGACGGTTGGTTGGGATAGAAGGCGCTATGCTTTTCTCATTGCAAACAAAAGAAGCTATTAAGCATCCAAATTTGAAAAAGCAACCCAATTAGTTACATCTTTATGGAATCGAGGTAATATTGAAACAAAACCATAATGTATATTATTTGGACTTTATAGTTAGTAAAAATACTTAAATTGAGATAGTTATTGTTGTTATTCGTTTTTCTAAAAAAATAGTTGATTAAGGAACTTAATGGGTTGTTTCTTGAAGGAGTATTAATGCCTTTTAACAATATTTTAAGTGAATTAAAGTTAGGCTAATGTACCTTTAAACAAAAATTCTAAAAACCAGTTAAAATGTTAAGACTTCCAACTAAATCTTTGATATTTGCCTTGTTAGCTATATCAATAAGCGCAATTTCTTGCAAAGAATCAACTTCTGAAAGTGAAGTTGTTGACACAAATTTTTCAATAGAATTTGAAAAATACGAACTTGAAAATGGACTTGATGTTGTTTTGCATCAGGATAAAAGTGACCCTATTGTTTCCTTAGCGATTCAATATGGCGTAGGATCTAATAGAGAAAAAACCGGAAGAACAGGTTTTGCACATTTATTTGAACATGTGTTATTTCAAGAATCTGAAAATGTTCCTCAAGATCAATTTTTTAAGAAAATCCAAGATGCCGGAGGTACTTTAAATGGTGGAACCTGGAAAGATGGAACTATCTATTATGAAATTGTGCCTAACAATGCTTTAGAAACAATCATGTGGTTGGAAAGTGATCGAATGGGATTTTTAATCAATACCGTTACTGAATCAGCTTTTTATAACCAACAGGAAGTGGTTCAAAATGAAAAAAGACAACGTGTAGATAATAACCCTTATGGACATACCAATTGGGTGTTAGATAAAAACATGTATCCAGAAGGACATCCATATAACTGGCAAGTGATAGGTGAATTAGTAGATCTTCAAAATGCTACGATTGATGATGTAAAAGAATTTTATAATAAATATTATGGACCTAACAATGCAACATTAGTATTGGCAGGAGATTTTGAAAAAGAGGATGCAAAAGCATTAATTGAAAAATATTTTGGTGAAATAAAGAGAAGAGAAGAGGTTTTACCATTAGAGCCACAGCCTGTTACTTTAGCTGAAACTAGACGTCTGTATCATGAAGATAATTTTGCGACGACTCCTCAATTAAATATGGTTTGGCCAACACTTCAGCAATATGAAGATGATGCTTATGCATTAGATTTCCTTGCTGAAATTTTATCAAGTGGAAAAAAAGCTCCTTTATATAAAGTGTTAGTTAAAGAAAAAGACCTTACTTCAAGAACGACTGCGTATAATAATTCACAAGAACTAGCGGGTGAATTTCATATAGTAATTACTGCGAATAATGGTGAAAACCTAAATAATGTTGAAGCTGGAATTATGGAAGCTTTTACAATGTTTGAAAAAGATGAAGTAACAGATCGTGATGTCGAACGAATTAAAGCAGGATTAGAAACTGGATTTTACAATGGAATTAGTAGTGTATTAGGAAAATCATTTCAATTAGCTATCTATAATAATTTTGCTGGTGACCCTGGATTTATTGAAACAGATATTGAAAATATCAAAAAGGTAACCAAGGAGGATGTAATGAGAGTGTATAATAAATACATAAAGAACAAACCGTTTATTATGACAAGCTTTGTCCCTAAAGGGAAATTAGAATTAATTGCTGATAATTCTGAAAAGGCTGCTGTTGTTGAAGAAGAGATTAAAGAAAATGTAGCAAAGACTGTTGAAGATTCTAAAGAAGAAATTGCAAAAACACCTTCTAATTTTGATCGTTCTATAGAACCAGCTCAAGGAATCTCACCAAAGTTAAATATTCCTGAAAGTTGGACTACAACACTAGAAAATGGAATGGAAGTATATGGAATGGAGCAAAATGAAATTCCTACTGTTAACTTTAGTTTGGTAATTGAAGGAGGTCATTTATTAGATGATAAAAATAACAATGGTGTTGCTAATTTAATGACTGACATCATGATGGAAGGAACAGTTAATAAAACTCCAGCTGAATTAGAAGAAGAAATTGAAATGTTAGGAGCAAGCATTAATATGTTTACAACCAATGAATCAATTGTTATTAGAGGGAATACTTTAGTTAGAAATTTAGATAAAACCATTGCTTTAATTGAAGAAATTTTATTGCAACCTAGATGGGATGAAGAAGAATTTGCTAGAATTAAAACTAGAACTGTCAATCAAATTAAACGATCAGATGCAGATCCAAGTACAGTAGCTAGTAGAGTTTATAATAAACTTTTATATGGTAAAAATCATATCTTTAGCTATCCAACAATAGGTACAGTTGCTTCAGTAGAAGCAATTACAATAGATCACTTAAAAGAGTTTTATACTAAAAATTTCTCGCCGTCGATAAGTAAGTTTCATATTGTAGGTAAAATCAATAAAGAAAAAACGCTAGCATCTTTAAGTAGTTTAAATAAAAACTGGGCAGCTAAGGAGGTTGCTATTCCTGAATTTCCTATTGAAAATAATAGAGATAAAGCATCATTATATTTCGTGGATATTCCAAATGCAAAACAATCAGTAATTAATATTGGATATATTTCTTTACCTAGAACCAATAAAGATTTTTATGCTACTGAGGTAATGAATTATAAATTAGGAGGTTCTTTTTCAGGGAATGTAAATCTTATTTTAAGAGAAGAAAAGGGGTATACGTATGGGGCTAGAACTAATTTTAGTGGCTCTAAAATACCAGGTACATTTACTGCATCTTCTAGTGTAAGAACGAATACTACAGGTGAATCTGTTCAAATTTTTAAAGATCAAATTGCTAAATATAAAGAAGGAATTAGTGCGGAAGATTTAGAGTTTACTAAAAATGCATTAATTAAATCGAATGCACGTAGATTTGAAACTCAACGCTCTCTTTTAGGAATGTTACAAGAAATGAGTACCTATAGTTTGCCATCAAATTATATAGAAGGCGAAGAAAGTATAATCAATAATATGACCTTAGAACAGCACAAGCAATTAGCAAATACCTATTTAGATGAATCTAAGATGGCTTATGTAATTGTTGGTGATGCAGCAACTCAATTTGCTCAATTTAAAGATATGGGCTTTGATGAAGTAAAACTTATGAATAAAGAGGGAGAGGAAGTAAAATTGGATGATGTGAAAATGTAATTATATTACTAACTCATAAAAACTAAAAAAGCAGGATAATTTGTATCCTGCTTTTTTAGTTTTTAGAATAACCTATCTTCTTTTAGGTATCTTTTCTTAATACCCTCAATTATGATATTGTTAGTTAATGTTTCACTTTTAAGTGAATGATTTTAAATCTTTATTTATGAATAACAGTACCAAAACTATCATTTCATATCTATCACAACAACAGGAAATTACCTGATTGAGTATTTTTTTTATAAAAAAAAAATAGGAAAATTAGATCAAAACAAAAGGGAAAACACTAGTATAAAAAATAGGGTTTTCCCTGTTTTTTGGGTTTGCATAGGTGTTAGTCTAAAGTTTATGCATATTTTTAAAATGTAAAACTTAAAAAAAACTATAATGAATAAGCCAATTAAATGTATTTCAGTTCAAGAAGCAAGAACACTTCAAGATAACTGGGTGAATTCCAGAGGCACAAGTATACAAAATTTAAGAAATGAAGAAGATAGTAGAGAAGTTGTCTATAGTGTAGCAGAGTTGGAAGAATTTTTAGCCTATGTAAAAAGTCAATCTTTAAAAAAGGGTATTGCTAATCCAGGTGTTCGAATATATTTTGCATCCTACAATGATGCTAAATCTACAAGAGCTACGGTTTTCTTATCAGCGACAGATTCTGGTGATGCTGACTCAAATAATGATTATGATATTTCACCTTTTAATAAAGCTGGAAATGGTTGGCCTCCTAATATATATTAACATTGGAAATAAGTGATTATTTAATAAATGTAATTCCAGTTAATTTGATGGAATTAATAGCTGCCTTAGCAGGTACCTATTATTTAAAAAAAAATGCAAAAAATAATAAATCAGAAAAGTATTTGATTCTCTTTTTATGGTTCACATTATTTGTTGAAATTATTGGTGCTTATGCACCTGTGGCATATTTTTCTAACTATCAATATTTTTCATTTGTAGAGAACACTGTTTTTGAAGATAATAGATGGATTTATAATATCTATTCTGTAGCTAGTGTTTTGTTTTTTATGCTATATTTTAGGTGCCATTTAAAGAATAAGCTAAGAAAGAAAATATTAAAAATATTATCTTTCTTATTTCTTATTTCTTCAATTGCATATTTACTTTTTACAAATGCATTTTTCTATGAGGACTCTAAATTTACTGTAGTTACAGGTACATTGCTATTGCTTGTTAGTGTTATCTTTTTTTATCTTGAATTATTGAAAAGTGATACAATATTAAAAATTAAGCATTTTTTACCTTTTTATATTTCCGTTGGCACATTAATATTTTATTTATGTATTACACCTATATCTATTTTTTCGGAGTTTTTTAAAGCTGGAAATGATTTATTCATTAATTTACAAGTTAGTTTATTATTGTATGCTAATATTTTTATGTATTCAGTTTATATAATTGGTTTTATTGTATGTCAAACGAAGAAGAAGTCTTATTAATAATATATGTTGTTGCCACTATATTTCTATTGGTTTCATTTGTAATCATATTTTTTATTGCTTTCCAACGAAGAACAAATAAATTATTAATGGAAAGATTAGAGGCAAAACAAAAATATGAAAAGGAACTAACAACTTCACAACTTGAAATACAGGAACAAACTTTTAAAAATATTGCTTGGGAACTACATGATAATGTAGGACAATTATTGTCGGTGGTTAATCTACAATTGAATATATTAAATGATACGATTCCGAAAGAATTTAAGGAGCAAGTATCCGAAACTAAAGGAGTAGTATCTGAAGCAGTTCAGGAAATTAGATCATTATCTAAAATTTTAAATAATGATGTTATATTAAAAAATGGATTGATTACCTCTTTAAATATTGAGATTGAACGGTTTAATAGATTGAAATTTTTAGATGCATCCTTTAATATTAAAGGGGAAGTTGTGACATTAGATAATGAAAATGGGATATTAATTTTTAGAATTTTGCAAGAATTTTTATCCAATGTAATTAAACATGCAAAAGCAAGTAGATTAAGTGTAACTTTAGATTATAAAGAGCATTCATTGATAATTAATGCAATAGATGATGGAGTTGGATTTAACATTTCTGAAAAAACTCAGAGTTCAGGAATGCAAACTATGAAGGCGAGAGCAGAATTATTAGAAGCAGACTTTTTACTAAAATCAGACATAGGAAACGGAACTAAATTATATTTAAAATACCCCTATAAATATGAAAGCTAATACCTATACACATAAAATTGTCATTGTCGATGATCATTTATTATTTGCTGGATCATTAGAGAAACTTGTTAATACTTTTTCAGGCTTTAAAGTATTATACCATGCTAAGAATGGCGTTGCATTACAACAAAAATTTAAACTTGAATCAGAACTACCAGATGTTATTCTTTTAGACATCAATATGCCTGTTATGAATGGTTTTGAAACCATGGAATGGCTTTCAGAAAATCATCCAGATGTAAAGGTGTTAGCACTTTCTATGGAAGATGATGAACAAGTTATTTTAAAGATGTTGCGTAATGGAGCCAATGGATATTTGCTTAAAGATATTCACCCCGAAAAATTAAAAGTAGCTTTAAATGAAGTCATTGAAAAAGGATATTATCATTCCGATAAAGTAGCCGAAACCTTGTTGCATTCTCTTCAACCAAAAAATGAAGTTAAGGAGCACTTTCTCAAAGACAATGAAATAACTTTCTTAAAGTTTGCTTGTACAGAAATGACTTATAAGGAAATTGCTGAAGAAATGAATTTAAGCCCAAAGACGATTGATGGATATCGAAATGATTTATTTAGGAGTTTAAATATTAAAAATAGAGTAGGACTTGTTATTTATGCTTTAAAGAATAATTTATTTAAAGTTTAAGTACAAGCATCCCAAAGCGGGTCTTTTGGTAAAGGTGCTTCAATTATAATTTCTTCATTTTTAACTGGATGTATAAACTCTAACTTACGGGCATGTAAATGTATTCCTCCATTTTTATTGCTTCGATCAAATCCATATTTTAAATCTCCTTTGATAGGACAGCCTATAGCTGTTAACTGTGATCGAATTTGATGATGTCTACCTGTTTCTAAATCGATTTCCAATAAAATATAACGATCTAGTTTTTTTATAATTTGATAGTTAAGCGTAGCTAGTTTACTATTTGGAACTTCCTTTTTATGAGCATACGACTTATTCTGTTTAGCATTACGTATTAAATAATGGGACAGTCTGTCTTCCTCATTTGGAGGTGTATTTTTAACAATAGCCCAATACGTTTTCTTTGCTTCTCTTTCTGAAAACAATTTATTAAGTCGCGTTAAAGCTTTCGTAGTTCTTGCAAAAACAACAATACCACTTGTTGGGCGATCTATACGATGGACCACTCCTAAATAAACAGCTCCAGGCTTATCGTATTTTTTAGCAATGTATTTTTTTACAATTTCTGAAAGAGGATCATCTCCAGTTTTATCACCTTGAACGATATCACCCACCCGTTTATTAACGATGATTAGATGATTGTCTTCAAACAATACTTGAAGGTTATCAGGAGTTGTATGCATTAATATAATTCTTTTTCATTAGGGAAATCACCACTCTTTACATCTTTTCCATATTGTTGAAAAGCGGTAGTCATTTCAGCATACATATCTAGGTATCTTCTTAAAAAACGAGGATTAAATTCATGAGTCATTCCAAGCATATCATGCGTAACCAACACTTGTCCGTCCACACCATTTCCTGCTCCAATTCCTATAATTGGTATGCTAACACTTTTGGCTACTTCTTCAGCAAGTTTTGCAGGAACTTTTTCAAGAACAATTGCAAAACATCCTGTTTGTTCTAGCATGATTGCATCTTCTTTTAGTTTTTCAGCTTCTTCTTCTTCTTTAGCTCGAACGGTATACGTTCCAAACTTATAAATAGATTGAGGCGTAAGTCCCAAATGCCCCATAACAGGAATCCCTGCATTTAATATTTTTTTAATAGAATCTTTAATTTCTTTTCCACCTTCTAATTTAACTGAATGTCCCCCACTTTCTTTCATAATTCGAATAGCAGAACGTAAAGCCTCTTTAGGATCACTCTGATACGTTCCAAAAGGTAAATCCACAACAACAAGACTTCTTTCAATACCTCTAACCACAGATGAAGCATGATAGATCATTTGATCCAAGGTAATTGGTAAGGTTGTTTCATGGCCCGCCATCACGTTTGAAGCTGAATCTCCTACTAAAATTACATCTATCCCTGCATTATCCACAATTTTAGCCATGGTATAATCATAAGCGGTAAGCATAGATATCTTTTCACCTCTACGCTTCATGTCTACTAATGTCTTAGTAGTAATGCGTTTGTACTCTTTTTTTGCTGTCGACATATAGATTTATTACAAAATGAGAAACAAAAGTACTAATTTTGATACTCAATTATTAGAATATTAATTATGAAACTGTTTCTTTTATCACTTTCTTTTTTGTTTAGCTCCCTATTATTTGCGCAAGATTCTTTTTCTGAAGAAGATGCTAAGCAAGTAATAGATACTTTTTTTGAAGGATTTCATAAAGGAGATACCCTACAAATGAAATCTGTGGTACTAGGCAATATAGCTACACAAACTGTTTTGCATCTAAAGATGGAAGCAATAGAATTGTAGACAGTATGATGGATAGTTTTATAAAAACCATTGGCAATCGATCTGAAGCTGATAAATGGGAGGAACGTCTATTAGATTATAAAGTTCAAATAGATGGTAATCTAGCACATGTCTGGACTCCCTATGAATTTTGGCTGAATGACAAATTTAGTCATTGTGGAGCCAATGCTTTTACTTTAGCTAAAACTGATGAAGGTTGTAAAATTGTTCACCTTATAGATTCAAGAAGAAGAACTAGTTGTAAACAGGAGTAAGCTAACAGTCGCTCAAACTTACTTTTACAGCTAAACCACCTTCGCTTGTTTCTTTGTATTTTGTGTTCATGTCCTTAGCGGTTTCCCACATGGTTTCAATTACTTTGTCTAAAGGAACTTTTGCTTTTGTTGGATCACTATCTAATGCCATTTCACATGCATTAATAGCTTTAATGGCTCCCATCGCATTACGCTCTATACAAGGTATTTGTACCAATCCGCCAATAGGATCACAGGTCATTCCTAAATGATGTTCCATAGCTATTTCACTTGCAATTGATACTTGTTCTGGAGTACCGCCCATAAGCTCAGTTAAAGCTCCTGCAGCCATTGCTGAGGACACTCCAATTTCTGCTTGACAGCCTCCCATAGCCGCTGAAATAGTTGCTCCTTTTTTAAATAAGCTTCCTATTTCGCCACTGACGAGTAAAAACTTTTTTATTTCATCGAAACCTGCTTCGTGATTTTCTATCACTAAATAATACATCAAGACGGCTGGTATAACTCCCGCACTTCCATTGGTAGGTGCCGTTACAACTCTTCCTAATGAGGCATTTACTTCATTTACCGATAAGGCAAAGCAAGAAACCCATTTTAATATTTGTCTAAATTTAACCTCTGTATGTCTAATCGATTCAAGCCATTCTTTCGTATTGGAATAAGGAACATTACTGATCAATTTTTTATGCATATCATATGCTCTTCGGTGAACATTTAGGCCTCCTGGTAAAGTTCCTTCGGTATGACATCCTAAATACATAGATTCAAGCATTACTTGCCATATAGCCTCTATCTTGCTATTTATTTTTTCTTCTGAACGAAGTGATTTTTCATTTTCTAGGACTATTTCTGAAACACTTTTTTCTTCAGCCTTACAATAGGCTAATAATTCAGTTGCTTTTTGAATAGGATAAGGAAAATGTGAAAATATTTCAATTTTCTTTTTTGCACGTTTACGTTCTTTTTTTACAACAAAACCACCTCCAATGGAATAGTAGGTAGCCGATTTCTTAGTTCCATTTTTCAGGAAGGCATGAAAAGTCATTCCGTTAGGGTGAAATTCTAAGAATTTACGATGGAATGTAATATTTTTTTCAGAATGAAAAGGAATATCTTTTTCGCTGTTAAGAGTTAATACCTGTTCCGATTTAATTCTAGCAATAGTGCTGTCTATTTTTTCCGTCGGAAAGGTGACAGGATCAAAACCTGATAATCCTAAAAGAATAGCAATGTCGGTAGCATGGCCTTTTCCTGTTAACGAAAGAGAAC
This sequence comes from Candidatus Marifrigoribacter sp. Uisw_064, assembly GCF_047730175.1. Classification (GTDB taxonomy): domain Bacteria; phylum Bacteroidota; class Bacteroidia; order Flavobacteriales; family Flavobacteriaceae; genus Marifrigoribacter. Next base: position 238,154 of record NZ_CP159833.1, on the reverse strand, counting down.
CAAATAAATCGACTGAAACACTTTCGATTTCTGTAAATACTCCTTTAGATTTTAGCTCTTCAATCCATCTGCCTGCTGCGCGCCAAGGACCTAAGGTATGCGAACTGGATGGACCTACTCCAATCTTTAACATGTCGAAAATACTGATACTCTCCATATATTTTTATAAGGAAACAAATGTAAACTATATTCTATGGATTTATACCTACGAATTTGTTGAAAAAATATGGAATAATTCCACTTATGTAGTGGATATATTCCATATTTTTGAGATATGAAAACCTTATCCTCAGGAAAACTTGGTAAAATAAAAATTCGGCATAGTCCAGAAGTCTCTCGACAGACAGGTTTTCCTAGTGCTGCTACGCATTATGCGGAACCTTCTATAGATTTACAAAAAGAACTTGTGTTTAATCAGGATGCTACTTTTTTTGTGCGTATTGAAGGCGATGAATTAGAAGAATTTGATATTAAAGACAATGATGTGTTGATTATCGATCGGTCACTTTCTGCCGTTCCAAATCGATTGGCATTGGCAGTTATAGATGGAGAGTTTAAGGTACTTAGAATCCCTAAAAAGCATATAGATTCAGAGTTCGTTCTCTGGGGAATTATCACTTATATTATTCACTATACACAATGATAGCTTTAGTAGATTGCAATAGTTTTTATGCTTCTTGTGAGCAAGTATTTCGCCCCGATTTGTGGGGTACGCCTGTAGTGGTGCTAAGCAATAATGATGGTTGTGTTATTGCTGCAAACAAAGAGGCAAAGGATTTGTCTGACATTCCTATGTTTGAGCCTGTATTTAAGATAAAGAAACAACTCACCGCTCATAACGTTACTTTTTTTTCTTCTAATTATACGCTCTATGGTGAAATGTCTCAACGCGTTATGAACGTGTTAGAAACCTTTTCTCCTAAGGTTGAAATTTATAGCATTGATGAAGCTTTTGTCGATTTTGAAGGTATGAAATATACCTCTTTAGAAAGCTATGGACATTGCATTAAGGAAACAGTTTATAGACATACAGGTTTGCCGGTTGGAGTAGGTATTGCTTCCACAAAAGTACTGGCTAAATTGGCGAATAAAATTTCTAAAAAGTACGCTCATATCAATAACCATGTATTTTGCATTGATACGGAAGCGAAGCGTATAAAGGCTATAAAATGGGCTAAAATAAAAGACGTTTGGGGTATTGGAGGGAAACATGCCAAGCGTTTACAAAACATTGGAGTATTTACAGCATATGAATTTACACAGCTTCCTGAGGAATGGGTACGTAAAAATATGACCGTAGTTGGGCTACGTATTTGGTATGAGCTAAAAGGAGTATCATGTCTCGAGTTTACAACACTTCCGAAGCCAAAAAAAGGAATTGGTACCGCTAAATCTTTTGGAAAAAAATTAGAAGATTTGGGAATGATTATGGAAGCTTGCTCGTATTATATTAGTGAGGTGACCGAACTACTTCGTGCTCAGAAATCTTGTGCAACCTATTTGCAAGTCTTTTTACATACCAATTATTTTAGCGATCGGGACAAGCAATATTCTAAAAGTATCACGATTACATTGGCGATGCCAACCTGTGATACTTTTGTATTAATTTCTGAAGCGAGAAAAGCACTGGAGCTTATTTATAAACCTGGTTATCGGTATAAGAAGGTAGGAGTTTGTTTAAGCGGAATTATTCCGCAGGAATATGTACAAGGAAATTTGTTTCATACCCCTCCTAAATGGAATAAGAATGAACTACTAAAAACCTTTGATGCTATTAACCGTAAGTACGGAAAATCTACGGTGTTTTCGGCTTTGGTAGGAACTCGTGTCAAAGAATGGGAACTCATTAAAGAGGATCGTAGTCCAAGATATACTACACAGTGGAAAGAACTTCTGAAGATAAAAACAAAAAAAAACCTTCAGAAAACTGAAGGCTTTTAAAAATTATTGAATTTCCGAGAGTATATCATTAAAGGTTTTACTAGGTCTCATTTCATTAGAAACGATACTTTCAGTAGGTTCATAATAACCACCAATATCAACTTTTGATCCTTGAGCATTATTTAATTCTTCTAAAATAGTGTCTTTATGAGCCATTAATTTTTCAGCAATAGGAGTAAAGCGACTTTTTAAAACAGCATCTTTGTCTTGTGCAGCTAATTCTTGCGCCCAATACATTGCTAAATAAAAGTGACTTCCACGATTGTCTAATTCATTAACTTTTCGAGAAGGGCCTTTTTTATTTTCAAGTAATTTCTCAGTAGCATTATCTAAGGTTTCAGATAATAAGATCGCTTTAGGGTTATTAAAGGTAGTACCTAAATGTTCTAAAGAAACAGCAATGGCTAAAAATTCACCTAAAGAATCCCAACGTAAGTGACCTTCTTTTACAAATTGCTGTACGTGCTTTGGAGCAGATCCTCCAGCACCAGTTTCAAACAATCCACCACCATTCATAAGAGGTACAATAGATAACATTTTAGCACTGGTTCCTAACTCTAGAATAGGGAAGAGGTCGGTTAAATAATCACGCAATACATTTCCACTTACTGAAATTGTGTCTTCTCCATCTTTTACACGTTCTAGTGTATATGCGGTAGCTTTTTCAGGAGAAAGAATTTTTATTGTTAATCCTTCGGTGTTATGATTTTGAAGGTATTGACTTACTTTCTTTATTAATTCAGCGTCATGAGCACGGTCTTCATCTAACCAAAAAACGGCTGGACTTCCTGTAGCTCTAGCACGACTTACGGCTAACTTTACCCAGTCTTGAATCGGTAAATCTTTTACCTGGCACATTCTCCAGATATCACCTACTTCAACCGAATGTTCCATTAAAGTAGTACCGTTAGAATCGACCACTTTTACGGTTCCATTCGATGGAATTTCAAATGTTTTATCATGCGATCCATATTCTTCAGCTTTTTGAGCCATGAGCCCTACATTAGGAACTGTCCCCATTGTGGTAGGATCGAAAGCACCGTGTTTTTTACAGAAGTCAATGGTAGCTTGGTAAATTGCAGCATAACTACTGTCAGGAATTACAGCTTTGGTATCTTTAGATTTCCCATCGGGTCCCCACATTTGTCCAGAATTACGAATCATTGCTGGCATAGAAGCATCAATAATCACATCACTAGGAACATGTAGGTTTGTAATCCCTTTATCGCTATTTACCATCGCGAGTTCAGGATTAGTGTTTAATATAGCTTGAATATCAGCTTCAATTTCTGTTCTTTTTTCTGAAGAAAGTTCTTCTAGTTTTTCTGCTAAATCTCCAAAACCATTGTTGACATCCACTCCAATTTCTTCAAAGGAAGCTAGATGTTTTGAAAACAAATCTTTAAAGAATACGCGCACTGCATGACCAAAAATAATTGGGTCACTTACCTTCATCATCGTTGCTTTCATATGTAATGAAAACAATACATCTTGTTTTTTTGCGTCTTTTATCTGTTCATCAAGGAATTGTAATAATGCTTTTTTACTAAGGATGGTTGCATCAATTATTTCACCTTTTAATACCGCTAAATTTTCTTTTAACAGGGTAGTATTTCCATTGGTATCGGTTAGTACAATATTGATTGAATCATCATTAGAAAGTGTTAATGATTTTTCATTATGCATAAAATCACCTTGTTCCATTGTAGAAACATGCGATTTAGATGCTGGATCCCAAGCTCCCATACTGTGTGGGTTTTTCTTGGCATAATTTTTTACTGCTTTTGGAGCTCTTCTGTCACTATTTCCTTCCCTTAATACTGGGTTTACAGCAGATCCTTTAATTTTATTGTATGTTGCTTTTACGTTCTTTTCTTCTTCACTTTCAGGTTCTTCAGGATAATTCGGTAAGGCATATCCTTTAGCTTGTAATTCTTCAATAGCCGTTTTTAACTGTGGAACAGAAGCACTAATGTTTGGTAATTTAATAATATTAGCCTCAGGTTGTTTCGCTAATTCACCTAATTCTGCTAAGGCATCATTCACTTTTTGATCTTCGTTTAAATACGAAGAAAAATTAGCAAGAATTCTAGCTGCTAATGAAATATCTCTTGTTTCAATAGCAATATTTGAAGGGCCTGTAAAAGCTTTTATTATAGGTAGTAAAGAATGGGTTGCTAAGGCGGGAGCTTCATCTGTTTTTGTGTATATTATTTTGGCAACATTAGTCATTGAAAGAATGTATTTGAAGTGAATTTTAAAGAATTGCGAATATACAAATTTGTAAAGCTTATAAAAGGGTAGAATCAATAATTGTAACAACAAAAAGTTTATAAACAATAAAAGCCATATCATTGTATTGCTACCTTGATATGGCTTCTTGTAAAACAAATTTTTACCAACTAATCATTACAATTTAAAGCAAGTTTATTAAACTCCTGCAGTTGTGATTTGTTTCAACGAGCGTTGATCTTTGTAAGACTATTAACTAAAAGTCAACTTATGTCTTTAAAATACAACACCCTATTTTTTAATCTAGAAGATACTTACGTTAGATTATATCTACCTTCAGCTATAAAGTGATTCTTGAAATTTTCAAAGGATATGGCGAACCAATGTCCTAGACGATTTCCTCAGACTAGATTTGAACCTGTCTTAAGTAGGTTGTAAAGTTACCCTTAGCAACCGAATCCACTTTCCCCTCATGGAGATTACTCTCTCAAGAGTTGAGTTTTTTTCGTTGATCTCAATTTGCATCAAGGACGAATAAAAACTTCGCTTCATATATTCTGAATATTAACCCACCTTGCAGTATTTTAAATTTTCAGCGTATAAGGATTAAAAAATGTATAAAGAACGTTACTCTATATTTAAAACGTTTGTTACTGTTACCCCGTTTTGTTATACCAAATATAAAATAGATAATCAAAAAAACAAAATATGTAAGGCGCTATATATTAACAAATTATGAACTTAGCTTATTAACTTTTGTTCATAAAAAAAGCGTTACCAAATAAATGATAACGCTTTATATTTTTTAGAGTAATAAAATTAACTTCTTTTCTCTCTAATTCTTGCTTTCTTACCTGTAAGGCCTCTAAAGTAATAGATACGTTTTCTACGTACACTACCTTTTTTGTTGATTTCAATTTTTTGTAATGCAGGTAAGTTGATTGGGAATATACGTTCTACTCCAACTGTTCCTGACATTTTTCTAATTGTAAAAGTTTGAGAAGTTCCTGTTCCTTTTACTTGAATTACGACTCCTTTAAAAAACTGAGTTCTGGTTTTTTCACCCTCTCTAATTTCGTAGTATACAGTAATCGTATCTCCAGCTCCAAAAGATGGAAATTCATTTTTTGTTACAAATTCACTTTGAACAAATTGTACTAACTCTTCCATTGTAATTATTTAATATAGTTTTATTTAAAACAACATACACGATTTTCGCCAGAGGTTGGGTTAAATTTGAGTGCAAAAATAGCTTTTTTCTACAATACCACAATGTTTTTATTGAATTTTTAGTAGCCTCTTTTTCTGTGGTTTATCTTTCTAATAGATTACAGATCCTTTTGAAAACAAACACTGGTATCTATTCCTTTGTATTGCCCATAATTTTCAATCACCTGATATCCAAACTTTTTGTAAAGTCCTATCGCCTCAGGCATACTAGTTCCTGTTTCTAACAACATCTTTTTAAAACCACTTTCTTGTACCCATAATTCTAAGTTTGCCAATAGTTTTGTCGCTATTTTATTGCCTCTATGGTTCATATTTACATACATGCGTTTAATTTCTACCGCATCATGTTCCATCTGCTTAAATGCGCCGCAACCTATCGCTTCATCATTATAATAAGCGATAACCACATGATTTAATGTATCGATAGCATTGTATTGATTGTAAAACTCATGATCATCTCCGTCCCTTACTTTTAAATCGGCATCTAGTAATTTTACCAGATCAATGAAGTCTTTATTTTCTGAATTAGTTCTAACTAATTGAATCATAACAAAGGGAGCTGTTTTGAAATAGTTGTTCGAATTTTTTAGGCAGAGGAGCATGAACCGAAACTTCTGTTCTCATAATTGGATGTTGAAACTGTATCGAAAAAGCATGTAAATACAATCCGTTTCCTTTTCCGTTTTCACCTTCTATACCATATAATAAGTCTCCAAAAATAGGATTTCCTATCGATGCCATGTGTTTTCTTAGTTGATGTTTTCTTCCAGTACAAGGCTCTAATTCCATTAGATTTAATGCTCCATACTTTTGAGAAGGCATGGTTTGTAATAGGGTATAAATCGTCTTGCTTAGTTTTGCATCGATGTCTGTTTCAATAGTACCAGCTTTAGATTGTAATCCCATGGTGACTGCTGTATATACTTTTTTAATTGTTTTCGCCTCAAACATTTGATTCAAATCGATTAAAACCGCTGCCGTTTTTGCTATCAATAAAGCACCACTGGTTGGATAATCTAAACGATGTACAGGTTCAGGTCTTTGTAAAGCGTCTTTTTGTAAACTCTTTTTGAGATTGGTACCTAATGCATTTTCTAAGGTAAACTTTTTATTTCCACTCACTACAATGCCCGCAGGTTTGTAAACAATAGCTAGATAGTCATCTTCAAATAAAACGTTGAGTTTTAAATCGATGCTTGGTTTTTTATTCTGAATAGGGGATTGGTATAAGTCTAAAATTTCTTCACCATTTAAATAATCGCCAGTAAAGCCTATGCTACCATTAATCGTTACCAAACCATTTTTAATGGCTTTTTTGCTTGCTTTTCGGCTGGCTAATGAAGTAAAAATTCCTGGAATATAATCTGAAAGACGTACTCTTTCCGATACGATAGGAACCCTATGTGATTCTATTTTTAATAAAATATCGGTTGGTTCCATTCGTTTTTTAATCCTCTAATAAATCGGGTCTTCTATTTTTGGTATGTTTTAAGGCTTCATTTTCTCTCCATTCATCTACTTTGGGTGTATTACCACTCAATAATATATCTGGAACTTTCCAGCCTTTATAATCTGATGGACGCGTATAAATAGGAGGCGCTAATAAATCATCCTGAAACGAATCGGTTAAAGCACTGGTTTCATTTCCTAAGACCCCTGGGATTAATCGAATGACGGAATCACATACAATTGCTGCTGCCAATTCTCCACCACTTAACACAAAATCTCCTACGGATATCTCTCTGGTGATAAATTGATCGCGAACACGTTGATCTACTCCTTTATAATGACCACATAATAAAATGATGTTTTCTTTTAAAGAAAGTTCGTTGGCAATCCCTTGGTTTAGGGTTTCACCATCGGGTGTCATATATATAATTTCGTTATAGTCTCGTTCTGCTTTTAACTTACTAATACATTTGTCAATAGGTTCAATCATCATAACCATTCCGGCACCACCACCATATTGGTAGTCGTCTATCTGATTGTAATTATTAGTAGAAAAATCTCTCAGGTTATGAAAGTGAATTTCTACCAAGCCTTTTTCGATGGCTCTCTTTAAAATAGAAGCTTCGAAAGGACTTTTTAATAATTCGGGTAATACTGTGATGATGTCTATACGCATGTTAGAACAATTCTTTTTTTGATTTATCTATATCTCTTCTAATTTGGTAAGATGATCCATAGTTCAATATTCAGAGTACAAAAATAGGGTAATTAGTATAGAATTGAGTAATGTGTTGTGAGTATTGAAAAAATAGGATTAAGATGTGAGTATATAGTAGTGTGAAAGTTATATGTCATTGCGATTAGTATAGTGACGTGGCAATTTCAAAAAGATTCTTCGTTGCGCTACGCTTGCTCTGAATGACAAGGTTTAATCATCTTAATTCTCAATACTAACCTCTCATTACTAATATTCGCGTTAAGGATAGCAGCGGCATCCTTTTTTTTGTCCTGTTGGGCATTATCGAAAATAAAATATATTTTGTTTGAAGATAGCTAGTAAAACTAGTCGAAACATTGAGACAAAAATAAAGATATAGCGGATAGCCTGACTCGACCTTGTTAATTGTATGGTAGATGCCTATGCGTACTTGCTGGAGAGGAACGCCCAAATAAAAATATGACAGCCTGTCAGATTTATTCTAGTGGCATAAAGATTGACATTAGCTAAACGACAATAAAAAATATTGAATAATAAAAATATAATACGATTATGAGTAAAATAATAGGAATCGATTTAGGAACAACCAACTCTTGTGTGGCTGTTATGGAAGGTAGTGAACCAACCGTAATTCCTAATGCAGAAGGAAAGAGAACCACTCCCTCTGTTATTGCTTTTGTAGAAGACAATGAAATTAAAGTAGGAGATCCAGCGAAAAGACAAGCGGTGACTAACCCTACCAAAACGATTTCTTCTATTAAAAGATTTATGGGAAACAAATTCTCTGAATCTAAATTAGAAGCTGAAAGAGCTGCTTTTAAAGTAGTAAAAGGAGATAATAATACGCCACGTGTAGATATCGATGGTAGATTATATACGCCTCAAGAACTAAGTGCAATGGTACTTCAGAAAATGAAGAAAACTGCCGAAGATTACTTAGGGCAAGAAGTAACGGAAGCTGTAATTACAGTGCCAGCTTACTTTAATGACAGTCAACGTCAAGCAACGAAAGAAGCGGGTGAGATTGCAGGATTAAAAGTTCGTAGAATTATCAACGAACCAACTGCTGCTGCTTTAGCCTATGGAATGGACAAAAAAGGAATCGATCAAAAAATCGTAGTATTTGATTTTGGTGGAGGAACACATGATGTATCTATTCTTGAATTAGGAGATGGTGTATTTGAGGTATTAGCTACCGATGGTGATACTCACTTAGGTGGGGATGACGTAGATCAAAAAATAATTAACTGGTTGGCAGATGAGTTTAAAGCGGATGAGAACATAGATCTTCGTAAAGATCCAATGGCTCTACAACGTTTAAAAGAAGCAGCTGAAAAAGCGAAAATCGAATTATCAGCTTCTGCACAAACAGAAATCAACTTACCGTATGTAACTGCAACGGCAAGCGGACCAAAACACTTAGTTCGTACTTTAACAAAAGCGAAGTTTGAGCAATTAATCGACGATTTAGTAAAACGTACTATCAAACCTTGTGAAACTGCTTTAAAAGCAGCAGGTCTTTCTAAAAGTGATATCGATGAGATTATCTTAGTAGGTGGATCGACTCGTATTCCTGCAGTGCAAGAAGCGGTAGAGAAATTCTTCGGAAAAGCACCAAGTAAAGGTGTAAATCCAGATGAGGTTGTAGCGGTAGGTGCTGCGATCCAAGGGGGAGTTTTAAGTGGAGATGTAAAAGATGTATTGTTACTAGATGTAACACCACTTTCTTTAGGGATCGAAACGATGGGATCTGTAATGACACATTTAATTGAGTCGAATACAACGATACCAACAAAGAAATCGCAAGTATTCTCTACAGCAGCAGACAATCAGCCAAGTGTTGAGATTCATGTATTGCAAGGAGAACGTCCTATGGCAAACGATAATAAGACAATTGGTCGTTTTCACCTAGATGGTATTCCACCAGCACAAAGAGGAATTCCTCAAATTGAAGTAACGTTCGATATTGATGCCAATGGGATCATTAAAGTAAGCGCTACCGATAAGGCTTCTGGAAAATCGCAAGATATCCGTATCGAAGCTTCTTCTGGATTAACGGAAGAGGAAATCCAAAAGATGAAGCAAGATGCTGAAGCAAATGCAGATGCAGATAAATTGGTGAAAGAAAAAGTTGATAAATTGAATGAAGCGGATGGAATGATTTTCCAAACGGAGAAACAATTGAAAGAGTTTGATGAGAAATTATCTGATGATAAGAAAGCACCAATCGAGGAAGCATTAGCTGAATTAAAAGCAGCCTACGAATCGAAAGATGTTGACACCATTCAACCAGCGTTGGACAAAATCAATGAAGCTTGGAAAATGGCTTCTGAAGAAATGTACAAAGAGAATGCAGATGCGCAACAAGAAGGTGCTCCACAAGGAGAGCCTGAAGCTACAGAAGAAAACAGTGATGTTGAGGATGTGGATTTTGAAGAAGTGAAGTAAAAAGATGCTAGACGGCTAGATGATTAGAATCTAGACTAAGCTATTAGATTAAAAAATCCCAACTGAAAGGTTGGGATTTTTTTTGGTTATATAATTTTTATTTCAGGACGGGTCACATTTTAGCTTAACGTTTAGTATATGGCAAGTAGGGCGAATGAAAGCGGTAAACTTTCGGGTTTGCACTGAGCCAAAAGATTATATTTTGTTTTTAATTTATTCATTTTAAAAGCCAAATCAATGATTTGGCGGTGTTCGTAAATAGCACTGAACTTTCGGGAACCTCCAAACACCCTATTTGCTATATACAGCTTAAGTTAGCATTTTAATAAAAAGATTAAATTTAAGCAATTAATCAGAAAGAATAGAAGAGAGAATTACAAACTCTTTTTCTGTGATTCCCAAAAAATTAGTGTGCGTTATCATAACGCTCGTAATGTCTTGGCTATTGAGGGTGTATGGGCGTTAGTTATTTCTTAAGAATTTACAGGTTTAAATTCTGCTTATCTCCACTAAAATATAAATTCATCGATAGAATCTTGAGTCCTATCTAAAAATTCTTTCTCCCTGAATTAAATATTTCAAATTTACATTGTATAGTAAAATAACCCATTACAAAATTATGAAACAACTTAATCAACAATTCAAACAAATACTTGAAAGCAAATGTTTGACAAAAGCAGAAAAAATCTATATGAGAAAAATATTCAGAGATTTCGTTAACAGACGAAAGATCATAGCAAGAAACTCAATCCAATTAATAGATGAAAATGATTTTGAGCAAGGATATCAATTAGATTCAATTATTGGCGAATATCAAGGTAGTTATTTTTAGCAATTTTGATTAAAAACATTCATCTCTTTCTGAGACGCAATATAGTTCTCCAAAATTATAAGGGACTTTCATAGAGATTGAATTAAGTCGTTTTTAAAAATAATCAAAAGCCAACAAAGCGAATAATCCATTGCTCGTTTTAGCTATTTAAAGGAAACTTTGTGTTTTAGTATTGTCCTTTATCATATTTTCACTAGATGCAATTTGTAATTCTAGTTCTTCAACAAGCCTTTGGAAGTAAAATTCATTTTTGCCTGATTCTAAGCGTTTTTCATTCTAGTTATTTATCTGCAAGGCAATCAAAATACCAATAACTACAATTCCTCTTTCTCCGACAGCATATTTCAAATACTTTCCAGTTTTGTTTTGTTCCATAAGGTCGTATCGTATTTTTCTAAAGAATTTTATCATTATTTATTGGTTGGTCAAAATGAAGGCTAACGTGTTTGTGTATGAGTTGTTGCGTGTTTAAGCGACTAATTTAGTAAATACAAAACCAACTAGAAAATCCGCAAGGATTTTCGTAAGTAAGCAAGTACTAGCAATTAATTATACACGGTGTTGCCCGTAGTTATTCTTCATTTATTTCGGGTACTTCAAATATCATAGGAACATTTGATTTAAATGCTTTTCCAACTGCAATAGCTTGTCTAAACTTTAAATTCGGAAGTATTTTCACAAATTCTTGTCCCATATAATTAGAAAGGAAGTCACTACTTGTTTTATCTAATTCCTGAAAAGAAATTATTGAATTACATTGAGTTAAAACTGTTTTTGAAACATTTGCTGTTCTTTGAGCAATAACAAAAAATCCGATATTATACTTTCTTCCTTGTAATGCAATTTGAGAAATTGTATTTACAGATGCTTTTGAAGCGAAATCAGAAACTCCCATTGCATTTAATTCAGGAATTATAGTGTGAGCTTCTTCTAGGACTACACAAACTCTTTTTCCAAAACTGTTTTTAGTTTTTGCTGTTTTGAATAGGGTTAAGAAAAACCATTTTGTGTAATCTAAAACATTTGAACTGTTTGATATATCTGGCAATTCAAATATCGACTCTGTTTCATCTCCTTCTAGGAAAAGTTTTATAGAGTTGTAAAATTCAGTTTTTATTATTTTCTCTTGTGCTTCAATTAATGCGTGATTCCATTGATTTTGAAATTTCGCTTTTTCTTTACTTAATAGTTCAATTGCGTCAAACGCTTTTTTTGCATTCTCATCAGTAATTATTGCATTAATGTTATTTATTTTATCTCTGTATTCACCTGTTAAATCTATTATAATAACTTTAGTAGTATCTGATGTTAATTGTTTTATAAGATTTCTAGTGAAAACAGATTTACCTGAACCTGTTATTCCTAAAATAGCTGTGTGATGAGTTATTGATGTTTCTTTATCTATAATTACTGGATAGTTAGTATTAGGAATATAACCAATGGTATATTCGTTTTCACCATTCGGTTGTTCTTCTATTCTTGAAGAAAGATATATTGGTGAGTTTATTTCAGGAACCCATCCAAATTGTTCGAATCTTGAAAATTCAGTATTCCAAGTTCCAAGTTGTATTGCTTCACCAATTATTAAACCTGTTTGGTTTTTTTGTTCTAATTGTTCTATTTTAGTTGTTCCTTCAACTATTTGATAAAGAATTTTTTGGTTATGAACGTTAACCTCTAATAATTGACCTTCGCTAATTTTGATTTTGGAATTATAAATGAATCGAATTTTATTAATTGTACTGTTCTCAGTGACAATACCAACAAACCTATTCAGGTAGTTGTTTTCTGGTATTTTATCAATTCTGTAAACTACATCTGATTTATGATTGTCAAATATATTTTTGTCAAATATTTTCTCTATTTCACTGTTTGATAAAACTTTCACCCACTGTTGTTGATTTAGCAAATATGTGTCAAGAAGTAATCCTTTTCGTATTTTTTTGTCTGTGGAATATTTAAATTCAACGAAGTCAAAAATTCGAGTATTAACAATTCTTTCAGATGAATCATATAAACGGACTAAAAAAGTGTTTTTTGATTGAACACCGAATATTTGACCTAAAGCTAACTTATTGCTTTTATCTTTTCCAATAGCGAATAAATCTTCAATGGATTTGGCTAAAGATGGAATATTTAAAATTATAAATATTGCCCAAAATAATAGTAATCCATTAAATTGATTATTTCCTGTTCCAAATTGCTGATAAACACCCCAAATAAAAAAGCTTGAAAAAAGTGTTTCAGGTTTCCCAATTTCTCTATTTAATCTTGAAATAAAACGAATTAATTTGTTTTCCAATCCAAGACTTTTTTGTCTTAACAAAAGTAAAATATAACTACTAACAGTTAAGTAAAATATTATCGAAAGAAAAACCCAAAAAATAAAATCTCGTTTAGATTCATCTACTATTAATAATGAAATTCCAGCAGTTATTGCATTAACAAAAATATTGGAATCTTTCGAGAAGTGTGGTTGATCGATTAATGAGAGTAAAATTAGTAGTAATAACCCCGAAGTGAACCAAAAGTGGTTTAAAATAAACTCAAAATTATCAGTTAATGTGTAGCCTAATATAATTAGAATAATGAAAGATAATCCTAAAAATGATAGTCTGTAAATTTTACTCATAGTTCATTTTTTTTTAATTACGGGCAACCTGTTATATCGTTATGTTTATGCACGTTTATCGGCTACTACTTATTGATAAACACATTTATTGTTCTTGTTTATAAAAAATCCCCACCCATTCCGCGTTGTGCAGAGTGGTGTGGGGATAGGTTTAAAGGTATGGAAAATACCTTTATGTATTATTATATTTTCTTTTTTTAAGCTATTTTAATATATAATTATACGTCCTTCTTTTACCTTCTTTCATAAGTATAATTTGATTATTATCAATATTTATAATCTTAAACTGCTCATTATCATAAGTTACATTTATAAATAGGCCATCAATTATATAATTTGACATATCAATTTCTACATCATTACCTTTTTTTATTGTTGGTGTTTTCTTATTAAAAGGCATTTGAATAATTTGTGAAAGTTTATATATTGATTTCTCATTAATCATTTTCTTAAAATCCTCAATATTTACGATTCTATTAGAATATGCAACACCAGTTAATATTACTTCTGCTGTATTTGAACCACCTGTCCAAGCATTATATCTTGCCCCTTCAGTATGATCACTAGATAAATAAACAACATTTGCCCCAATCATAGCTGCACGTATTTTTATTTTTCTTAAAGCTTTATTTTTTACTTTATTAAGATTTGATATTGTAGATCCAGCTTTAACTTTTGATGAAACATCACCTAATTTAAATAAACCATCTACTTCATCATCAACATTTGTAGTTAGAACATTTTCCCAATCTTCCCAGCCACTAACTTTTTTAAAACTCATACTTTCAGCAAAAATTTCCTCACGGCCTGATGAAAAAATAATTTTTACAATCCTATTTTTATTTATTGAAATAAGTATATCTTCATTAGGATAAGAATATTTAACATTTTCATCTGCAACTTCTTTAATATTACACGCTATTTTTTTGTTGTGTGTATAAATAGTATCCATTTTTTGAGAAAAAACAGTATTGAAAAATAAGACTGAAGTGATAAGAATAATAATTTTCATTTCTCTAAATTTTATGTTTGTAATTAATTAAAAATCCCCACCCATTACGCGGTGTGCAGAGTGGTGTGGGGACAGATTTTAAAGGTAAGGAAAATAGTTTTATGTATTGTGTGTTTTTTTTTTTTTTTCATTCCTAGATCCCCAGTCAACACTTCGACAAGCTCAGTGTGACATCTGAGGATGACAAACCTGCCTGCTGGTTTAACTGCCGTAGGATTCAGGCAGGAAAGTCTAGCCTGCAGAAAACACTTCTAAATAGTTTGTTCAAGACCTAAATTTTAAGAAACATCCTCCTTTGTCGGATTTCAAACAGCTTAAATTTTTTCGGTCCTTTTTACTTTTTTATGTTACGAAGTTTTTTCTGAGGGCGTTTGCTTCCTCTTAAATGTATTCTTTTAGTTAGAATCCACCTCTTGTCATTCCGTGCTTCCTGCCCGTCCGTACAGGCGGGGACACGGAATCCATTTTGAGTATAGTAACTCTCATTATGGATCCTGAATCAAGCCTGCCTGTCGGCAGATAGGCTCAGGATGACAAAAGGTCGAATACTAGGACGGGAAAAAAAATAAAAAATTTACAGGGTTTGTTCTACTCCCTTAAGACTAAGTAACCGTTTTGGCGCCATAGTAAGAGTAATTTCATACTGTGCTTTAGCTTCTTTTTTTCGATCTTGGCTTACTAACCAGTCTGCATATAGCTCATTCACAGGCTTCTGAATAACTGGTGGGCCATAACTATAACTAATCGTTTTTGTTAACTCAAGAGTAGTTAAAAAATGTGTTTCTGCTAAGACGGTATTTTTATCTAAACTGGCACTTAATGCTTGTAATTGGTTTTGCCTAATTTGACATTCTACCAAATCACTTTTAGTAGCAACGCCTCTAGAGGATCCAGAACAAAATGTAGCTTTTTCGTTAGAAACAATAAAGGTTTCCCTATTGATATCGTTATCTAAGATTTTAATAATACGATCGACTTGTGTTTTGTTGCCTTTTTTGTAGGCCTTCATCCCTTCTAAAAATTGATATTGAGAACGCTGACTCACATTAAGGTCGCTAATGTCTACTTTGATGTCTGCATAATCACTTTCCCAATGGTTGCTGTTGACTAGGTAAGTTCCTTTTAAATAAACAAGGTGAGTTCTTGCCCGTTTAGTTGGGGTTTCTTCAGCATATATTTGCATGTTTTTTAGCAAGGTAGCCGCTTCTTCAAAATTCTCTTTTTGCAAATAACCATATTCTAACCAATGATAAGCATGATAACCTCTTGCACTATTATCTAACTTTTTTCGGTTCATTCTATTGATACTCGCTTGGTACGAATTGATGTTAGAAGAAATTACTTCGTCCCACATGCCAAGTGCAACAAAAATATGAGAAGGCATGTGCAAAGCATGACTTGCATCGGGCGCTACTCTTGAATATGAGTAAGCTGCATCTAAGGCAAGTGCTGCATGTTTGGGATCATCGTACGAATGAATGAGGTAATGTAAAGCACCTGGATGGTTCGAGTTTTCTTTAAGAATACCATTGGCAATTTTGGCTCCTTTCTCATATTCAATATCATCTCTACCTTCAGGAACAGCTCCCAAAAGAGATAAGGCATAAAAAGCCGCTACTTCATGATTGGAAGGGTATTTTACTACCATTTTTTTTAAGTAGTTAGCATAAGCGATATCTCTTTCTAACTTCTCTTTTTTTGGCTGATATAATAGTTGTACTGCCTTTATAAAATCTTGCTCCAGTTCGGTACTCTTTTTTTCAATATCGATATTAGTTAATGGCGCTAATGCTGCAACACCTTCGTCATAATCTTGATCATGCCAAATACTGTGGTTATAAGTCATCGCTTCTCCCCAATATGCCATAGGCATCAATGGATCTGCTTTTTGAGCTTTAAAAAAAGCTTCTCGAGCATCTTCATATTCAAAGGAATGAAGTAATAACAAACCTTGTTCAAAAAAAGGTTTTGCGCTTTCGTTTCCGCTGATGGTTATATTAACAACCCCTAAATATTTATGTGATGGTTTTTCTTTTTCAGATTTACAACTTCCAAGAAATAATAGGATAAAGAATATTGTAAAAAGCGGGTTGATGGATTTCATACAAATTAAATTTAATGGATTGATATTATAGATTTATCCTAGCGAACTAAGTTAATAAAAAATGAGGATGTACTTTTATTTAGGTTCCACAATTAAAAATACGGCTGTTGTTTCTCCAATATTAAGAACTTCATGCCACTCTACTTTTTCATTATAGAAATCGTATCCTGTAGGTATGTCAACCTCACGAACTCCTGTGGTGTCTTTTATTCTGAATGTTCCTCCTGCCAACGTATAGCCAAAATGTTCTTTATGGTAATGGCGTTCATGGCCGACGTTAGGAGGGAAGGTACATTTTAACACGCGTACCTTGTCATTTTCCTTTATAAGCTCACAAACCGCTTGATTGTTCCAACCAGCTTCTAAAGGGTCAGGGAGTGGATTGTTGGGTTTGCAACTTAGCAAGGTAATCGCGCAAATAGTTGCAATAAATTTGAATGTTTTCATTTATATATTTTCAATATTAAAATGGATTGGTCGCCCAAATTGTGATTTCAGGTACAAATCCTTTATCTCGCATTTCCAGGCTAGAAATAATCGCATGTGCAATTTCTTGAACACTTAGTTTGTTGTCTACTTCTTCTCGTTCTTTTCTTTCATCATTCGCAAAAGCGGTAGTAACTTCACTTGGATTGACCTGCGTCACTCTAATATTGAATTTACGTAATTCGGCTTGCCAAGATTGGGTCATTCCTCTAACTGCAAATTTTGAGGCTGCATAAATACTACCACCTACAAATCCTTTTAAACTTGCCGTAGATCCTATGTTGATAATGTTTCCAAAGTTTTGTTCTTTAAAAGAAGCAACAATTTCTTGACTGAGAAGTGCAAGTCCGAATACATTAGTAGTATATACCTTTTGTAGATCTTCTGCGGTAATTTCTCCTAACTTCGGAAAAACACCAATCCCTGCATTATTAATAAGCGTATCAATCTTACCTCCTAACAATTCGATGCTTTTTTGAGACATAGCAGGTATAGAATCTAGATTACTAATATCGAAATGAAGTGGAATGGCTCCAATCTCATTGGCAGTTTCAGTCAGTTTGTTTTCATCTCTTCCTGTAATGACTACTTTAGCTCCTTTTTCTATACAGAGTTTCGCCGTTTCTTTACCTATTCCTGAGCTTCCTCCCGTAATTAATATGTGTGCGTTTTTTATATTCATTTTTGTTGTTTTTTAATCATTTAAAACTTTAACAGATAATATACGAACATCCTTTACTGGACGGTCACCTTTACCCGTTTTTACATTTGCAATCGAGTCAACGATATCTAAACCTTGAATCACTTCTCCAAACACGGTATAATTTTGGTCTAAGTGTGGTGTTCCTCCTATGGTTTTATATACTTCACGATGTGATTCAGGTATGATATAGTGAGTATATATATTATTCTTTTTTGCAATGTTAGTTATACTATCACTTATTTTTTTATAAAGGTCTCTATCTCTAGCTTCCATGGCTTTATTCATTTCATTAATTAAAGGTAGATAGGTTGAATCCTTTTTTATAAAGTGTTGTGCAAGCCAATTATTAATTCGTATTTGATATCCATCAATTACGCTATCTGTTCTAACACCTCCTTGTACAATATAGAACTGCATAGCACTAGAGGCTCTTTCAGGATTATCATCTCTAGCAGCACCGAGTGCTCCTTTTTTATGGAAGAATTTAGTATTGATTTCTGCATCCACCATATATTTTAGATCACCTTCGCCTAATTCATCTTCAGGCTTGGCATTTTTACTGTCTGGGTCTCCAGATTGAATCATAAAATTATTGATGACTCTATGAAAAAGTAATCCGTCATATTTTCCTTCTTTGGTTAGTTTAAGAAAATTATCTCGATGTAAAGGAGTTTCGTTATAAAGTTGAAAAACGATGGTTCCGTAATTGGTGACCAATTCAATCGCTTTTCTTTGGTTTGAGTTTGAGGAAGTAAGTTCTTTATTTGAATGACAACTTCCCATACATATTAGAACTAGTAGTATTGATAATAGTTGTAGTGAGGTTTTCATTTAATTGATTTTAGTATTTCTAACTAATACGTTTTACTTAGCGAACTAAGTTAATTAATTCAAGTTAATATCTGATAAAAAAATGATTATCTGTAAGTGGAGATGAAAGGAGCAATTTTTTTAATGTAATTAATTTCTTACTTTTGAAACACCTTTTAATTCCCTGTTTTAGATAATTGAAGGTGTATTAATAAATTATTATTTCATCCAAATTCACATGAAAAAATTATTATTTCTATCTCTAATCATAGCTACTACTGCTGTACAATCACAATCTAATAATACTGTTGAAGTTGAAGAAGCATTGAATTGGATGCAAGGTAAAATGCAGACTTTTGTTTACAGTCAGAACAGTAATAAGAGCTCGAAATCTTCTCTTGACTATACTTATGAATTAAAGTATAATGCAACAAATTGCTCAGTTATTCTTACTGAAAATGGTAATTCTTCTAAAAAAGATACTAAAGAAAAGAAGATTTATAAATTTTTACTTTCAGACATTAAAAACATCGATTTAGAAGATCATCAATTTGTAATAAAAACCAATAACAGTCATAAGTTAATAAAAGTAGCCCATTCTGGATCACACAATGGTGTGCATAAAGATGAAATTAATACCTTGAATATAAGATTTACATCTTTAGGGGATATTGAAGGGCAGCCAGAACGATTTATTAAAGCGTTTACTGCCGCAACTACTATGTGTGGAGGTATGAAAAAAGAGAAGTACTAATCTATTTAAGTTTTAAAGTCATAACATAATCATAGCCTTTATTTAAATAAACAGTTAATTGATCTAAATCTTGCAATAAATTATCTGGTATTAACACATAGTCTTTAATTACTGCACCCTGTGATTTAAAAATAGTGCTATTGTATTTTTCTTTTAAACCTAGGACATAATTCTACTAATTGATCGTATAACTTTAAGTTTTCTTCCTTGAGTCATATATTATTTTTCAGAATCCATAGAATATATAATTTACACTCTCACAGTTTTTACTAGTTTTGCAGCTTTAAAAATATGATATGATTTCAGTTGATAATTTAGCAGTTGAGTTTAGTGGGACCATCCTTTTCAGTGAGGTTTCTTTTGTTATAAACCCTACCGATAAAATTGCTTTAATGGGGAAAAATGGCGCAGGAAAATCAACCATGATGAAAATTGTGGCAGGAGCACAAAAAGCAACACGTGGAAATGTAAGAGCTCCCAAAGATGCTGTGATTGCTTATTTACCTCAGCATTTATTGACTGAAGATAATTGTACTGTTTTTGAAGAAGCTGCTAAAGCATTTAAACATGTTTTTGAGATGCGAGATGAAATGGACGAGCTTAACAAGTCACTTGAAACTCGTACAGATTACGAGAGTGATGAATACATGAAAATTATAGAAAGGGTTTCTGATTTAGGAGAAAAATTCTACGCCCTTGAAGATATAAATTATGATGCTGAAGTAGAAAAAGCATTGAAGGGTTTAGGTTTTAAACAAGAAGACTTTACTCGGCAAACAAAAGAGTTTAGTGGTGGGTGGCGAATGCGAATTGAATTGGTTAAAATATTATTGCAAAAACCAGATTTAATTTTATTAGATGAACCAACAAATCACATCGATATAGAATCTGTGATATGGTTAGAAGACTTTTTAATAAATAAAGCAGATGCTGTGATGGTAATTTCTCATGATCGTGCTTTTATTGATAATATAACCAATCGTACCATTGAAGTCACAATGGGGCGTATTTATGATTATAAAGCCAATTATTCACATTACTTACAATTAAGAGTGGATAGAAGATCTCATCAAATAAAAGCATATCAGGAGCAGCAGAGGTTAATTGCTGATAATATGGCATTTATTGAACGTTTTAAAGGAACTTACTCTAAAACAAATCAAGTTTCTTCTAGAGAAAAAATGCTTGAAAAACTTACTATAATTGAAATAGATGAAATAGATACTTCTTCATTAAAATTACGTTTTCCTCCAGCACCTCGATCAGGAGATTATCCAATTACAGTAGAAGGTGTATCTAAATCGTATGGAGAGCAAGTAGTTTTTAAAGATGCCAATATGTCTATTGCTAGAGGAGAGAAAGTGTCTTTTGTTGGTCGAAATGGAGAAGGGAAATCGACAATGATAAAAGCTATTTTAAATGAAATCGAAATTGAAGGTACATGTAGGTTAGGACATAATGTAAAAGTGGGATATTTTGCGCAAAATCAAGCTTCATTATTAGACCCAGAACTTACAATATTTCAAACAGTAGATGAGGTAGCAAAAGGAGATGTAAGACCTCAAATAAAAAACATTTTAGGTCGATTTATGTTTAGTGGCGATGATATTGATAAAAAAGTAAGTGTATTATCTGGTGGTGAGAAAACAAGACTAGCGATGGTAAAACTTTTATTAGATCCAGTCAACTTATTAATACTCGATGAGCCTACAAATCATTTAGATTTAAAATCAAAAGATGTTTTAAAAGAAGCTTTATTGTCTTTTGACGGAACCCTTATATTAGTTTCTCACGATAGAGATTTCTTACAAGGATTATCTCAAAAAGTGTTTGAGTTTAAAGAACACCGTGTAATTGAACATTTTGAAACTATTGATGCATTTTTAGAAAGGAATAGAATAAAAAGTATCGCAGATATCAATTTAATGAAATAAGAGGTTACTTTTTTATTAGATTGTACTTAAAGATAAAAAATAAGCTACAAATTATAACTTAGTTTATATACTTTCAATACTATGAATTCAAATTTATGTCCTAGCTTCTAGGATTAAGTTAAAAGGAGTTTCAGTTGTTTTTTTAATCTTGTAAATCCGCCATTGACGATTAGTAATTAGAGGGCCATTTGCGGCTGCTCCCATTTCGGTTACTACTTGGCCTAATAACTCGTGTAATTTTGTTTCATTTAATTCCATAATATAGTTTAGTTGTTGAATTTTTTCTAAAGGCTTATAACAAGCTATTAATGCTACAACTTTTACTTTAGTGATCCATTTCAACTAAATGTTAACACGATATATGAAATATATAAGAAATATTTATTTTTTTAGGGTGTGAATTTGGTAATGAAATTGACCTATATCTATTTTTAATGTATCATTATTTGATTACATTATAATAGAGTGAAATTATCTTAATTAACTTAAAAAAAATAGGGGTTTATAAGTAAAGATGAAATTTAAATATAATAATTATACTTGACTAATTTTTTTTATAAAATCCTTATTCACTTCATGGATTCCATCAAAAACCACAACTTTTAATCGATCTCCAAATAATTTAGTTCCTTTTAGAGATTCTTCCGTTTTTCTTGCTTCAGTAATGTATTGATCTTTATCGCCAAAGAGGTAGGTAACTTCTGTATTACTATTTAAATAATCGAAATCTTTTGTGGTAAGTTCTACAGGAATTCCTCCTGAATGAAGTATTAATTGATTGCATTGGATTTTTCTGCTCGCTAACCAACGAGTTGCAATAGAGACTCCTTGAGAATACCCTAAAACAATAAAATTAGGCATTGTTTCGGGCTTTTCAGTTTCAAAAACAGTATCCATATAGTTGAAAATATTCTTAGTATCTTCAATCGTGTTTTCTCTGGTAAGCCATGATGCACCTACATGTTTAAACTTTTCTCCCATATAATATTTTGCGGGAGCTTGAGGTGCTATGATAAAATTTTCTTCTGAAGAAAGTTCAGAAAAATATCGTATAAAGTATCGACTTAAATAACCCATGCCATGAAAAACCAACCAAACATTTTTAGTTGTTGATGAAAAAGAATTTAGGGTATGATAGGTATTTGAAGTTGTGTATAAAACTTTCTTTTCAATTGACATAAGGAGATTTACAATTTTGTATTTTTACAAATGTAATTTATTAGCATGAAGAAAACCAAAGAAGAATTATTAAGTGCGTGTAATGCAATTTGCAAAAATACGCTAATGGAAACCTTAGATATTACGTTTGTTGATGTTACCGACTCAACATTAGTAGCAAAAATGCCTGTAAACTCAAGAGTGCATCAACCCGATGGTGTTTTACATGGTGGTGCTTCTGTAGCGCTAGCGGAAAGCTGTGGTAGTGCTGCAGCGCTTGTCTTTTTAGGCACTAAGAACATAAGTTTGAGGGGATTAGAAATTTCAGCAAATCATGTTAAAAGTGTAAAGGATGGATATGTTTATGCAACCACTACAGCTTTACATAAAGGAAGAACAACACAATTGTGGCAAATAAGAATTACAAATGAAGAGGATCAACTTGTTTCTTTAGTAAAACTAACAACGATAGCTTTTTATTTGTAACTTTACGTATGACCTATGATTCCTTAATAGAAAAAGTGAATTCTCATTTTATTGGGAACTTACCATTTGTCATATATTCATTACCTGATAGTACTATTATTTCAGTTTTATTTCAAAAAAATTCTAAACTTTGTAAAGCTGAAGACTTTATTGAAGATAGTTTTGTTTTTGCTCCTTTTCAATATGAGAATAATGCCCATTGTATTCCAAAAGAATTAAGTGAAGTTTTTGAAGTTCCTTTTGCGATGAATTCTATTCCAACCTGTGAAATAGAAGTAGAAGAAAATCAATTAAATAAGGATGCCTATTGCCAACTTGTTCATAAAGCCAAAGAAAAAGTACAGGCAAGTTTAGGGGCTAAAATTGTTGTTTCAAGAAGTAAAGAAGTTGCGATTAAACAGATTGATATTTCTACTTTAATTACACGCTTATTTAATTTATATACTCCTGCTTTTAGATATATATGGTATCATCCTATAACAGGATTATGGTGTGGAGCTTCTCCAGAGTTATTATTAAAAATAGATGGCGCAGCCTTTCAAACTATGGCATTAGCTGGCACACAGAAGTTCAATAAAAATAAATCACCACGATGGACGGAAAAAGAAAAGGAAGAACAACAAATTGTAACTGATTCAATTATTTCCAGCCTAGAAAAAGTTACGTCTATTTTAAAAGTATCAAAAACCTATAATTTTCAAGCTGCTTCTTTAGTTCATCTTAGAACCGATATTACAGGAATTTTTAATAAAGGTAAAACTACCTTATCTAATATTACCTCAGTATTACATCCTACACCTGCTGTTTGCGGTACTCCAAAAAAAACTGCAGCATCATTTATTAATGATCATGAAAACTATGATCGTGAGTTTTATACTGGCTTTTTAGGCCCAATATGTGGAAAAGAAAATTGCTCAAAGTTATTTGTGAATTTAAGGTGTATGAAAATTGACAATAATATGGCAACTTTATATGTAGGTGGAGGTATTACAAAAGATTCAATTGATATTGAGGAGTGGGAAGAAACACAAAATAAAATGCAAACAATGTTACAGGTACTTCAACCAATGCTTTAATATTCTTTTTGGTATTTGTACCTTTGAACAATGAAATTTTCGAATAAAATTTTATCTCAAACGATCACACAATTATGCCTTATTAATGAGGTCAATACTGTGGTAATTTCTCCAGGTTCAAGAAACGCACCTTTAACAATTGGTTTTACTGAAAATACATCATTTACAAATTATAGTATAGTTGATGAACGTTGTGCAGCTTTTTTTGCTTTAGGTTTAGCACAACAATCAAAACAAGCAGTTGCTTTAGTTTGTTCTTCAGGTTCAGCCTTATTAAACTATTTTCCTGCTATTGCGGAAGCTTTTTATAGCGATATTCCTTTAGTGATAATTTCTGCAGACCGTCCAAGTCATTTACTTGAAATAGGAGATGGACAAACGATTCAGCAAGAAAACGTTTTTGGAAAACATATTTTATATAATGCGAACTGTAGGGAAGGAGAACTTTTTCAAAAAGAAAATGAATTAGAAATAAGTAAAGCTTTACAAATTGCCAGAAATAAAAAAGGCCCTGTACATATCAATGCACCATTTTCGGAGCCGCTTTATGATACTGTAGACTCATTACAAATTAAAATTAACAGCTCTTTTTTTGAAAAATTAATAGACCCAATTAAAGAAGACTTATCTGATTATTTTCCAATTTG
The DNA here is from genome assembly GCF_047730175.1 of Candidatus Marifrigoribacter sp. Uisw_064. GTDB lineage: Bacteria > Bacteroidota > Bacteroidia > Flavobacteriales > Flavobacteriaceae > Marifrigoribacter. The sequence goes on along the minus strand of NZ_CP159833.1, from coordinate 213,502 downwards.
GAATCAAGCTAAAAAGAAACTTGTCTTAGTAGGTGTTTTAGATCCAAATAGTATTGAACAGAATATTCTAGATCAATTAATTGAAGATGATAGCGTTATTGTGTTTACAGAAGCCACATCAAACTTACATCATAAAGGTTGTATTAATTCTATTGATCAATTAATCGCTCCGTTTAATGACGCTAATTTTGAACTATTACGACCAGAACTTTTATTGACTTTTGGAGGAATGGTAATTTCAAAAAAGATAAAATCATTTTTACGAACCTATCCACCCAAACATCATTGGCATATTAATGATAAGAGGGCTTATGATACTTATTTTGTGTTATCTAAACATTTTAAAATGTCTCCTTCCTCTTTTTTAGAAGATATGCTGTCTAATACACAAATGCTTAAAAGTGATTATAGGGATAGTATACTGGCTTTAAAAGGACATCGTTTGGGCCTTCATAAAAAATATATTGAACAGATTCCTTTTTCAGACTTTAAAGCTTTTTCTACAGTTTTTAATCATATTCCATCTAACTATCAATTACAATTAAGTAATAGTGCTACCATTAGATATGCACAATTATTTGATTTAGATGCTACTTTACAGGTTTTTTGCAATAGAGGAACAAGTGGAATAGATGGTTGTACTAGTACGGCAATTGGAGCGGCTATAACTTCAAATAAAGCGACTGTTTTTATTACAGGTGACCTTAGTTTTTTATACGACAGCAATGCTCTTTGGAATCAATATATTCCGAAGAATTTTAAAATCATTGTAATCAATAATGGAGGTGGAGGTATTTTTAGAATATTACCGGGTAAAAAGGACACTGATAATTTTGAAACCTTTTTTGAGACAAAGCATCACCTTACTGCCGAAAAGTTATGCGAAATGTATGCCTTGAATTATTCTTCAATTTCAGATGAAAATAATTTAGAGAAAAATGTGTCATCATTTTTTGAGAATAATGAGCATCCTTGTGTATTAGAAATATTCACTCCAAGTACAATTAATGATCAAGTTCTTTTAGATTACTTTAAGTTCATTAAATAAATTAATGATCATAAATTTTATTATAAAGATCTAAGTATTTTTCTTTAATTACTTTTCGTTTCATTTTCATGGTAGGCGTAAGATGTCCACCTTTAATAGTCCAAACATCTGGCGTGATTTCAAAACGTTTTATTTTCTCCCACTTTCCAAATCGTTCGTTAAAATGATTGATATCTTTTTCTACACGTTTAATTAGAAGTTCATTTTTTGAAATTTCTTCGAGGGTTTCACCTATTGGAATTCCTTTTCTTTCTGCCCAATCTCTAACAAATTCAGGACTTATTTGAACAAGCGCCGCGGGCATTTTCTCACTTTCACCAATGACCATAATTTGCTCAATAAAGAAAGATTGCTTCATGGCATTTTCAATTAATTGAGGAGCCACATACTTTCCGCCACTTGTTTTAAACATTTCTTTTTTACGATCAGTTATTTTTAAAAATCCATCTGAATCAATTACACCAATATCTCCAGTATGAAAATAACCATCTTTAAGTACTTCATTGGTTAATTTCTCATCTTTATAATAGCCCAGCATTACTTGTGGGCCTTTGATTAGAATTTCTCCGTCATGAGCAATTTTTACCTCTGTATTTTCTATAGGTTTACCTACAGTTCCAATTCTAAATCCACCATTACGCATGTCATTTACTGTTACCACTGGGGAGGTTTCGGTTAAGCCATATCCTTCCATAACTGGAATTCCAGCTGCATTATAAACACGAGCTAATCTTGGTTGCAATGCTGCACTTCCAGAGGCAATAGCTGCTAAGTTGCCACCTAAAGCTTCCTGCCATTTAGTGAAAATTAATTTTCTAGCAAGTTTTAATTTTGTTTCATACCACCATCCGTTTTGGCCATATGGTTCATATTTTAATCCAAGACTTACAGCCCAAAAGAATAGCATTTTTTTAATTCCAGTGAGGTCTGCACCTTTAGCATGTATCTTATCATAGACTTTCTCAAGTAAACGAGGAACTGCAGTCATTACTTCTGGATGAATCTCTTTTAAGTTATCACTTATCGTTTCAAGTGATTCAGCAAAATAAACACTCACACCACAATGTTGATACATATAAAGAAGCATACGTTCATAAATATGACAAACAGGTAAAAAGCTTAGTGCTTTTGATTTTCCTAAATCGATGGGGAGTCTTTTTGCACTTGCCAAAGCATTGCTTGTAATATTTTTATGAGAAAGCATTACACCTTTGGGTCTTCCAGTAGTACCAGAAGTATAAATTAAAGTCGCTAAATCATTTTCATTCACATTCGCTTTTCGTTGCTCTACTTCATCTTGATTACTTTCATCTTTCCCAAGCTCTAGTACTTCAGACCAATTATTACAATCTCCTAAATCATCAAAGGAATATATTCCTTTTAGGGAAGGAACATTTTCTTTAATGCTATTAATTTTTTCAAAAACTTCGGCACAGGAAACAAAACAGTATACACTTTCACTATGATTTAAAACATACTCATAATCTTCTTTCGAAATAGTTGGGTAAATAGGTACATCTTGTGCACCCACTTGTAAAATACCAATATCACAAATATTCCATTCAGTACGATTGGTCATGGATATTATGGCAACTTTATCGTTGGGTTGCACTCCTAACTTTAAAAGCCCTCTACTAATAGCATTTGCTTTATTAATATACTCTTTAGTTGAGGTTGCAATCCATTCTCCATTTTTCTTTGAAATAAATGCCTTTTCTAAGTCAAATTTTTCTAGTTGATAATAGGGGAAGTCAAAGAGTCTTTTTACGTCAGTCATATACATGTTATTGTTGTTGCAAAATACAAAAAATATTATGGATTTATTTGTATTAAAAAAGGAGTTACTATTCGGTAACTCCTTTTTTAAAATTTAATTAATTTTTTATTACTGTTTCACAATTTTAAAAGTCTTCGAGTTGTTTTCTGAAGAAAGTTTCATCAAGTAAATACCATCAGCATATTGACTATAATCTAAAGTCGATGACTCAGATACATTTATTTTTTTCTGAATTAACTGTCCTTGAATGGTATACACCTCTATTGAATAATCTGAAAGAGCAGTTGTAATATTTAAAACGTCTTGAACAGGATTTGGATAAATATTAAATAGATTAGTTGAAAAATCATCAATTCCTATGGTTCCTTCTTCAACGATATTAATAGTTAAATCATCAAAATAAAAACCATCTCTAGTTTGAGAACCATCAGATAGAAGTTGAAACCTAACTACTATTTGTTCCCCTAAATAATCACTAAAATTAATTTCTTCAAAAACCCAATCATTTTGTGTGCCATCGTAAAGAGGTTCTCCAGAGGGTTGACTGCCATTATTACTCCCTTCATTGGTATAATTACCACATTGTGGAATCCATGTACTACCATTGTCTAAAGAAACTTCAAATTGAACATAATCCCAGTTGTTTTCTATTTCCCATTTTGCATAAAAAGAGACATTAGCTCCTATAGCATCTGTTAAATCAATTTCATCAGTCAATGTAATTGTTTTATTATCATTATCCGAATAATTCCCTCCTGGTGAGTCTGTAATTGAACTAGAAGGCGAAACAAAAGAAGCAGTGGTTGCCCCCCAGCCGTTATTAACAAAATTATCGGTAACACTGTTTCCTGGATCTTCAAATACAGGAAATAATGTTCCAAATTTCTTTGTAATTGTTAAGCTCGTGTCATAATCTCCATTATTTACAATAAGATCAAAAACAATATCATCACCCGCTTCAATTCCAGCTCCTAATGTATATTGGATTATTCCATTTGAAGATTCTAAAGGCTCTAATCCAGTAATTGATACAGGAGTTCCTACAGCACTAATATTTGAAGAGATAGGAACAATACTCACTGTAAAGTCTCCAGTACCTGACACTCCTAATCTCTTAATGTCAAAAGGGCTATTTACGGTTGCTTGATTCCCTACGAATAGAGGAGAGGTCTCTTTAACAGTAGCGTAATTATTTACCATTTTTGCTGCTGTAATATTTAAATACATCATTTCCTTACAAGTAGGTATGATTTGATTTGAGTTTAACCAAAACTGATCTCCAATTTCTGGAGTGAATGAGTATATTTTATCATGTGTATTAACAGTTCCATACATAAAGTCATCACTATTACCAGCAGCAGCATAAAGATCTGCAGCAATCTGATCGGTATATCCGTTTTGAGAAACTAATTCTTCAGAAATTCCAGCAAATAGTTCATCTTCAACTGTAGGAGTATCTACTGCATAACCATGTGGATACAACAATAGATCTCCTGAACTATGATTATTGAAAGCCATCACAAAACTATGTTGCTCACAAAACCATTTCATGGCTTGCGATTCTACTTCTGAAAATGGTGCAGTTCCTTTATAAATATTACTATTTGTATCACTTGAAGTTCCTTCACCACCCCAAACACCTTGGTTTGGATCTCCATTTATATAATAGTCATAGTTTCTATTTAAATCAATACCGTGACCATTAAATCTGTTTTTTCTCCAATATCCTCCACCATTTGGATCGGTTTTTTGATTGTATAAATATCCATCAGGATTTATAACTGGCACAAAATATAACTCTGTATTATTTACGATGCTTTGTATTTCAGGGTTACTATCATAATTCTCTAATAAATACCACATGTAAAAAATAAGCTGAGACAAAGATGTAGGCTCCCTCGCATGATGAATGGCTGTATATAAAATTTGTGGTTCACCTTCGGCATCACTATCTGGATTATCACTAATCTTCACCCACTTAATACCGTTACCGCCAATTGGTGGGCTTGTCGAATTATCAGGTTGTCCATTGGTTAAAAAATCACTTATGTTTTCTTTTGCAGTAATAAGATCAGGGTACATTGTTTTCATTAAATCTAATTGATCTAATATTTCCTGATAGGTAAAATAACCACCCATAGAACCCAAATTAAAATTATCGGGAGTTACATAATCTGTATCACTAGTACCCTCACAGGTTAAGTTTCTTTGATAAGGAATATTTTTTCTATTTTGTTCACGATAATATGCTGCGGCATCTTCAATTAATATATCGATTTTAAAGCCAGCATTTTTTGCTCTGTTTATTTCAGAAACTGAAAATTCAGAAATTAAAAAATATCCTTTTTTATGCACTCCATGATCTACAGGAATATCTAAATCACTTAATGTTTTAAGATCCTGTATAGAGGAATAATTAATTTTTGCTCTTTGATATGTTTCTTGTTTTTCTTGTGAAAAAACAAATGAAAACATACACAAACTTACTAGTAGAAATAACTTTTTCATTTTCTTTTTTTTTTAAAAGTACAAAAAAAAGAAGCAATAAATATTACTCCTTTAAATACAATTATTGAAACTAATCCTTATTGTTTAATAATTTTATAAGTTTGGGATGCTTTTTCAGATGAAAGTTTTAAAATGTAAACTCCATTTGCTAGCGATGAATAATCTACAACTTGAGAACCAGAATTAACAGTCTTTTCATTTATAAGTTGTCCTTGAATCGTATATATCTCTAATATATAATTTGAAATAGAGGTATTAATATTCAGTATATCCTTTACAGGATTAGGATATATGCTAAATTGTGAATTTTCAAAATCTGAAATTCCTATGGTACCTTCATCAATTACATTTATTTTTAAATCATCAAAGTAGAATCCATCTTCACGTACTCCATTGTCAGATCTAAACTGAAAACGTACTAAGATGTTTTCACCTAAATAATCACTTAAATCAATTTCTTCTAACACCCAACTATTTTGTGTTCCATCATACAAAGGTTCTCCACTTGGCTGGCTATTGTTGCCGCTTCCGTCATTAGTATATTTACCACATTGAGCAATCCAAGATGATCCATTATTTGTAGAAACTTCGAATTGAACATAATCATAATTATTTTCTATATCCCATTTTGCATAAAATGAAGCATTTGCTCCTAATGCAGATGTTAAATCAACTTCATTACTTAATTCAATCGATTTATTTTCGTTGTTTTGGTAATTTCCACTTGGAGAATCTGTAATGGAACTAGAAGGAGATACATAAGTTTGATTAGTTGTCCCCCATCCATTATTATCGAAATTATCAGTAACACTATTTCCAGGATCTTCAAAAATGGCCACTAGATTTCCAAACTTTTTATTGATTAGTGAAATATTATCAAAACTGCCATTATTAACTATAAGCTCATAAACAATATCATCGCCTGAAGTTGTTCCAGCTTCTAAAGTATATTGAATAATACCATTATCTGTTTCAAATGGGTCCATATTATTGAAATTAACTGGAGCGCCAACAGAAGCAATATTTGATGAAATAGGGTTAATAGTCACTGTAAAGTTTCCGTTTCCAGTTATTCCTAATCTTTTAATTTCGAATGGGCTATCAATTGTTGCTTCTTCACCTGCATACACTGAAGATGTTTCATTTACGGAAGCATAATTATTCACCATTTTAGCAGCAGTTAGATTTAAATACATCATTCCTTTACTAATAGGAACAATTTGATTTGAAGACGGCCAAAATGAAGGTCCAATTTCAGGAGTGAAGGCATATATTTTATCATGAGTACCCATAGTTCCATACATAAAATCATCACTATCTCCTGCAGCAGGATATAATTCTGATGAAAGAATATTGTTAAATCCGTTTTGTGAAACTAACTCTGAAGACATCGCAACAAATAAATCATTCTCGGGCGTTGGCATATTATCTGTGTAACCATAAGGATACAATAATAAATCTCCTGAAGTATGGTTATTAAAAGCCATCACAAAATCATGATTTTCAACAAACCATTTAATCGCTTGAGTTTCTACTTCAGAAAAAGGAGTAGGTCCGTGATAGGTTTCATCTCCAGTATTATTTGAAGCACCTTCACCACCCCAAATTCCATCGTTTGGGTCACCATTTATATAATAATCATAGTTCCTGTTAAGATCAGTTCCATACCCGTTTTTTCTATTCTTTCTCCAATAACCTCCTCCGTTTGGATCTGTTTTTTCATTGTACAAATAACCATCAGGATTAATTACAGGAACAAAGTATAACTCTGTATTGTTAATGACACTTTGTACTTCTGGGTCTGTATCATAATTTTCTAATAAATACCACATATAAAAAATTAATTGTGATAAAGAAGCTGGTTCACGAGCGTGGTGAATGGCAGTATATAAAAGTTGTGGCTCACCTTCGGCATCGCTATCTGGGTTATCACTAATTTTCACCCATTTAATTCCGTTACCACCAATTGGAGGATTTGTTGAATTATCAGGTTGCCCTTCAGTTAGAAAATCACTAATGTTTTCTTTTTGAGTAATTAAATTTGGATATAAAGATTTCATTAAATCTAATTGATCTAACATTTCTTGATAGGTAAGGTAGCCTCCCATAGAGCCTAAAGTAAAATTATCTGGCGTTTGATAATCTACACTTGTGTCACCACAAGTTGGATTTCTTTCTGGGTGTTTATTTAACCTATTTTGTTCCAAAAAATAAGCAGCAGCATCTTCTATAATTACTTCTACTAGAAAACCAGCATTTCTAACTGTTTCTAATTCTGAAACTGAAAATTCAGAAATTACAAAAGTTCCTTTTTTGTGGTTTCCGTGTTCTATAGGAATTCCTAAAGATTCTAGTGTCTTTAAGTCATTTTGATGATTTATTGAGATTTTTGCACGTTGGTAAATTTCTTTTTCATTTTGAGCATTTCCTATAATACATAGGAAAAGAAACACTGCAATCACACATTTTTTCATATCAGATTAGATTATAAATTTATACTTGAGACTATACTATAAAGAACATCTAATGTATGTAAAACCCTACCTGAATTATATGATATTAATCAGAAAAGTAGAATAAATAATAACTTAGAAAAACTATTTATTATTTGTTTAGTTTAACTAATTATTTTCTACCCAATTACGAGCATTTGTAAATGCTTCTAGCCAAGGTGAAACTTCGTCTTTTCTTCCTTGTGGGTAATGTGCCCAATTCCACTGGAAAATAGAACGCTCAATATGTGGCATCATTACTAAATGACGTCCATTATTAGAAGACATCATTGCCGTGTTATATATAGAACCATTTGGGTTGGCAGGATATCCTTCATAGCCATATTTTGCAACGATATCGTATTTATCTTCCGAATAGGGTAAATTAAACTTTCCTTCACCATGTGAAATCCAAACTCCAAGTGTACTTCCTTCTAATGAATTTAGCATAATTGAGTCGTTCTTCTGAATAGTCACAGATGTAAAATTACTTTCGTGTTTTTGAGAATCGTTATATGTTACTTTTCCATGGATTTCATGGTCTGGATTAATAACTTCTAATTCCATAAATAATTGACAACCATTACAGATTCCAACCGATAAGGTATCTTCTCTTTTAAAGAAATTATCGAGTACGGTTTTAGCCTTTTTATTATATAAAAATGCTCCAGCCCAACCTTTAGCAGAACCAAGTACGTCACTATTTGAAAAACCACCTACAGCACCTATAAAACGAATGTCTTCTAAATTTTCACGACCCTCGATTAAATCGGTCATATGCACATCTTTTACATCAAATCCAGCTAGATACATAGCATGAGCCATTTCTCTTTCTGAATTAGATCCTTTTTCTCTAATAATCGCAGCTTTTGGACGATCTTTTAGAGGTTCATTATTTGGTAATAGACCTGTAAATTGTTTTGGAAATGTAAAATCTAAAGGTTGTTTTTTGTAATTATTGAAACGATCTTCCGCTTTATTATTTGCACATTGATTACTATCTAATAAATAGGATGTTTTGTACCAAGTATCACGCATTTCAGGAATACTAAAACTTAACTCCTGTTGTAAATGCTTTACAATTAAGGTTTCATTTTCAGTAACATTTCCAATTTTCACAAAATCAATATTTTTTTCTGAAAGAATTGATTCTAGTATATCATCCTCTGAAGCTTGGAAGATTAACCCACAGTTTTCAGAAAATAGAATTTTTACTAAGTCATCTTCGCCTAAACCACTTAAATCTAAATTTGCACCTAAATTTAAATCAGCAAAACACATTTCTAATAAAGAAGTAATTAAACCTCCAGCGGCAACATCATGTCCTGCTACTATTTGTTCATCAGAAACTAATTGTTGTATTGTATTAAAAACAGTTGTAACATACGTTGCATCTTTTATTGTTGGAGCATTGGTACCAATGGTATTTAAAACTTGAGCAAATGAAGAGCCACCTAATTCAAATTTATCCTTTGAAATATTGATGTAATAAATACTACCTCCCCCTTTTTGTAGGACAGGTTCTACTACTTTTTTAATATCCTTACAATGTCCCGTAGCAGAAATAATAACAGTTCCAGGAGCAATAACCTCCTCGTTTTTATATTTCTGTTTCATGGAAAGAGAATCTTTCCCTGTAGGCACATTGATGCCAAGTTGAATTGCATACTCTGAAACCGCTTCAACTGCTTTATACAATCTTGCATCTTCCCCTTCATTATTACAAGGCCACATCCAGTTAGCTGAAAGTGAAACACTTTTTAAGCCTTCTTCTAAAGGAGCCCAAACAATATTAGTTAATGATTCAGTAATTGAATTTAATGAACCTGCAACAGGATCAATCAAACCACTTATAGGAGAATGACCAATTGAGGTCGCAATCCCTACATTACCTTTATAATCTAGCGCCATTACACCACAATTATTTAAGGGCAATTGTAAAGGGCCTGCACATTGTTGTTTGGCAACTTTTCCGCCCACACAACGATCTACTTTATTTGTTAACCAATCTTTACAAGCAACAGCTTCCAATTGTAACACTTGACTTACATATTCTTTAATGTTTGCATCAGAATAAACAGGATTTTTATAAGATCTTTCAACAGTTATATCATTCATGATCGTTTTAGGAGAACTCCCAAACATATCTTCTAAATCGAAATCCATTGGTTTTTCACCAGTTGATTTGCTTTCAAAAGTAAAACGATGATCTCCTGTTACTTCACCTACTTCATATATTGGTGAACGCTCTCTTTTGGCAATTTTATTTAATTTTTCAAGATCGTCTTTACCAATAATAAGGCCCATTCGTTCTTGTGATTCATTTCCAATAATTTCTTTAGCAGAAAGGGTAGGGTCTCCTACGGGTAATTTATCTAAATCTATTAATCCACCAGTTTCTTCAACTAATTCACTTAAACAATTTAAATGCCCTCCGGCTCCATGATCATGTATGGATACAATTGGGTTTATGTCACTTTCAATCATACCACGAATGGCATTTGCAGCTCTTTTTTGCATTTCTGGATTAGAACGCTGTACAGCGTTTAATTCAATTCCACTAGAAAATTCACCGGTGTCTGCTGATGAAACTGCAGCTCCACCCATTCCAATTCTGTAATTTTCACCACCCAATAAAACTACTTTATCTCCAACCTTAGGAATATCTTTTAGCGCTTGATCGGCTTTTCCATATCCAATTCCTCCAGCAAGCATAATTACCTTATCGAATCCTAATTTACGCGCACCTTCCTCATGTTCAAAAGTTAGTACTGATCCTGTAATAAGAGGCTGACCAAATTTGTTTCCAAAATCGGAAGCACCATTACTGGCTTTAATAAGAATATCTAGTGGTGTTTGATATAGCCACTCTCTTTCTTTCATTGTTTTTTCCCAAGGCCTGTCCTGAGGGGAGTCGAAGGGACGATTGTCATTTAATCGAGAATAGGAGGTCATATAAACAGCAGTTCCAGCAAGTGGTAAAGATCCTTTTCCTCCAGCTAAACGGTCTCTAATTTCACCACCACTTCCTGTTGCAGCACCATTAAATGGTTCTACAGTAGTTGGAAAATTATGGGTTTCTGCTTTTAATGAAATAACACTATCAAACTCTTTGTTTTGATAATAGTCTGGTACATCAGCTCTTTTTGGAGCGAATTGAATCGCTTTTGGTCCTTTCACAAATGCAACATTGTCCTTATAGGCTGAAACGATTGTATTTGGGTGTGCTTTCGATGTTTCTTTAATTAATTTGAATAGGGAAGAGGGCATTTCTTCTCCATCAATTATGAACGTTCCATTAAAAATTTTATGGCGACAATGTTCACTATTCACTTGACTAAAGCCAAAAACTTCACTGTCGGTTAATTTTCTATTTAATTTTTTTGAAAGATTTTCTAAGTAAACAATTTCTTCATCGTTTAAAGCTAATCCTTCCGAAATATTATATTCTGAAATATTTTCAATCTCTTTAATAGACTCAGGTAGAGCATCAATTGTGAAAATATCTTGATTTAATGCGATATACTTCTGTGAAAGCATTGGATCATGTGCTGAATAATCTTCTGAAACAGGTTGAAATTTTTCAATCCTAATGATACCTACAATACCCATATTCTGGGTTATTTCAACAGCATTCGTACTCCATGGTGTTATCATAGCTGCTCTTGGACCAACAAAAAAATCCGTAATCACGGATTCATTTATATAAGTGCTGCCACCAAATAGCCACTGAAGTTTGTCAATATTTTGAGTAGAAATTTGCTCTTGAGTTTGGACTGCAAAAGTGTTTTTTTTGACGTCTTCAAAAAAGTGAATCATTTTAATAATTTTTTCATCAGATTTAACAAAGCAAAGGTACATTTTTTAAGAATATCTAAAAGGAGTTTTTATTTTAAAAATTTTTATTTTAAAGTAGGGTTTTAGGCTTCTATACTGTTATATATTGTGAAAAATAAAACTAATACTTAAACAAAAATGAAAATTAAAAACCTACTACTTGTATTCGCAATATTATTTAGTTGCGTAATTTTTGCCCAAGAAAAGTTTCCTCCGACTACGATCGCTCAGGGGACTTTTATGTTTAAAACAGCGCCATTACGTGATATGCCTAATACTCCTGCTTTAGATGGAAGTGAAATAAAAACGTTAAGAGTTGTCCCAAACAATTTAAGACGAAATGAACAAATTAACATGGATTCTTATCCACAAGGAAATGACTTATTAATACAAGGTGAATTTGGAAATTTAAATCCAATGCCTTTAGAAGTAAATATTGTTGGATCAGTACCAACTGGATTTACTCCACCAGATCCTACAGGAGCTGCAGGACCAAATCATTATGTACACGCTGTTAACTCAAGTGTAATTATTTATGATAAAACAGGGGCTTTAGTAGTTGGACCAATTGCATTAGGTACCTTTTTAGGAATTTCTTCTAATTCAGGGGATCCAATTATTCTTTATGATCAATTAGCAGACCGATGGTTAGTGAGTGAGTTTGGATCTTTAAGTAATTCATTGGCTGTTGGTATTTCAGAAACCAATGACCCAACAGGTGCTTATAATGTTTACCAATATTCATTAGATGCTTTTCCAGATTATCCTCATTATGCAATTTGGCATGATGGTTATTATGTAACTGCAAATAAAGGCGGTACAAATAAAGTCTATGCGATGGAAAGAGATGTGATGATTGCTGGAGGTGCTAATCCACAGATTATCGGATATCCTCTTCCTGGTAGTGTTCAAAACACAAATACTGTTTATAGTCCTGAACCAGCAAATTTAACGGGTACTAATTACCCAGCTGATGCTCCTGGATTAATTACTTACTTACAAGATGATGGTTGGGGAGGAATTGCTAATGATCATTTAAAAGTTTGGGAAATTGAAAATGATTGGGTAACCCCAGGAAACTCAACAATTTCTGCGCCACAAGAAATTCCAACAACTCCTTTTAACTCTGTATTTGCTCCTTTTGGAACAGGTGATGTAAATCAACCCGGAACAGGAAATAAAATAGATATGATTGGTGGTGTAATTTCGTATGCTGCAAATTATAGAAGTTTTGCTTCACATAACTCATGGATAGTTACTTTTAATACAGATATTGACGGAAATGATACTTCTGGAGTTAGATGGATTGAATTAAGAAATACTGGAAATGGACCATTTTCAATTTACCAAGAAGGGACGTATGCTCCTGCAGATGGACACAGTCGTTTTATGGGTAGTGCTGCGATGGATGCTGCTGGTAATATTGGAATGGGTTTCAATATTGCGAGTGCAACTTTAAAAGCGAGTATTAAATATACGGGAAGATATGATGGAGATCCTCTAGGAGAAATGACTATTGCTGAAGAATGGATTCATGAAGGTACAGGTGTTCAAACAAACACAAATCGTTTTGGAGATTATTCTCACTTAACAATGGATCCTAATAACTTTACTTTCTGGCATACTGCTGAATATTTTGAATCAAATAATTCATGGAGAACTCGTATTGCCTCATTTAGTTTATCTGGAGGTTTTGCACAAGATGTAGGAGTAAATAACATTATTGAACCTAACAGTGGTGTTTTAACAGCTACAGAAAATGTTCAAGTGACTGTTAGAAATTTTGGATTAAATTCTCAAACAAATATTCCTTTAGAGTTAAGAGTTGATGGTAATTTAATTGCTACTGAAACTTTTACAGGAACTGTGGATCCTAATGAAACTGAAACTTACACATTTTCTCAAACAGTAGATTTATCTAATTCTGGACAAACGTACTCAATTGAGGTGAAATCTGTTTTAGGAGGCGATGAGTTTACAGGAAACGATGCATATACAAAAGAAGTTGTTCATTTATTAGCGAATGATGTTGGTGTAATTGATATCACAGCTCCCGAATCTGGTGAGATTTTAGGAATGCAAACAGTAACTGTTACTGTTAAGAATTTTGGAGCTAGTACACAAACAGGATTTAATGTGGAATATTCAATAAATGGAGGAGGTCCAGTTGTTGAATCTTTTGTAGGTTCTATAGATTCAGAAGAAGAAGTAAGTTTTAGCTTTACACAACAAGGAGATTTCTCTGCATTTGGAACGTATGATTTAACTGCTACAACTTCTTTAGGACCAGATCAAGACAATTCAAATGATGAGTTTGAAACAACTGTTTCAAATTCAAATTGTAATCCTACAATGGATTGTTCATTTGGTGATGGTTTTCAATTATTCTCTATTGCTGAAATTAACAATGCATCTGGATGTGAAGGGTATGCTGATTTTACTAGTTTAATTGCTAATCTTGAAGCGGATAGTACAAATTCATTGACTATAACAACAGGTTATGGAGATCAATATGTTACAGTTTGGATTGATTATAATGATGATTTTGATTTCACCAATGATGAAAAGGTGGTTACAGATTATATTATAGCGCCTGGAGAAGGTGGGGGAACCTTTACAGAAACTATAGATTTAGTTATACCAGCTGGAGTTGCAGATGGAGTTCATAGAATGAGAGCGAAGTCAAATTGGCAAGCTCCTGTTCCTAATGATGCTTGTGAAGAAACTCAATATGGTGAAACGGAAGATTATACAGCGAACCTTGGTTCACTTGGTGTTGTAGATTCTGCTATTGCTAATTCAGACTTAATAGTAGTCTCATTACCTAATAATCAATTTGAAGCATCATTAATTACTTCTTTTGATGGTATTGCTTATATAGCTATATACAATACGTTAGGTCAACAATTAGGTTTTAAACCAGTTGCTAAAAGTGGTGACAGATATCAATATAATATTGATATGTCTTCAGTTGCAAGTGGTGTATACTTAATTAAAATGGGAGCTCAAGAATCGGGTTCTTATAAAACTACAAAGATTGTTGTAAGATAATTAGTAGATACTTATTATAAAAAAAGCTTCTCATCGTTTGATGAGAAGCTTTTTATTTTCAGTGAATTTAGAAAACTATTGTTTTATGATTCGCTTAATAATTTTGTTAGTTGAATTACTAATCTCTAATAAGTAAATACCTTCAGAAAGAGTATTAATATTCAATTGAGTATTTGTTTCATTCATATTCTTTTCAAAAACCTTTCTTCCTGAAATATCATATATAACCGCATTCATTTCAGAATCGATATTAGTAGTATTTTGAATCCAAATAACTTCAGAAAAAGGATTAGGATACACCACAAATGTATCTTCAGAAAAATCATTAGTAGAAAATAAATCCCAACGATCTTCAGCAGGTTCTCCTCCCCAAATAATTGTAGCTAAATAAGGGTTGTCAATAAATGGATTTCTATTACCATATACATTTTCAAGATAAGGATTGCGTTGATCTTCAAATTCACTTACAGGATCTTGTACATTCCATTGTAAGTATAATTGAAGCATATCTGTACTTCCTTCTAGAGCTCCTTCACCATTTAAGGAAGGTAGACAGCGATCTCCATAACGAGTATACATATACATCATCATTCTAGCTATATCTCCTTTAAATTCATCTCCAGGATACCAATCACTACCAGCATTACCTGCATTACCAGAACCAGCAGCAAATTTTCTATTTCCTCTATTCCCATTCATTTGGACATCACTTGGTCTAAGGTTGTGTGGATCTGCTCTTATTCCTGTTGAACTATTGCTTGTACTTCCCATAGGTGGATCTGCATTAGATCTTACAAAAACGTGTTCTCTATTATATTCACATGGATCTCCACCAAAATTATTTTTATCCCGAGTTCTATCGGTGATACAGCTACCATTATCGTCATAACCGTAAACTAACAATACATCTTCTGTTGCATCTGGATTTTCATCGGTTATTTTCATAGTGTCTCTAACTTCCCCATAAGTAAATGTGCTACTTGCGTTATTTACTTTTACTTGTAACTCTATATATAAATCCTGCCCTGTAAGTGTAAGGTCTATATCATCATAATAGGGTTGTTGTGCAAATGCAAATTGAATTGAAACGAGTAAAAGTAATAGTGTTTTTTTCATATCTAAATTATTTTTTTTGAAGTAAAGCCATATAAAAACCATCAAAGCCAGTTTTACTAGGATATAGTTTTTCTTCTTTTATTAATGTAAAGTCATTACCAGCTTCTTTTTTTAAAAACTTTTTAACTTGAAGATTATTTTCTGATGGTAATATAGAACAAGTAGCATACACTAATTGTCCTCCAGGTTTTACCAACCTCGAATAGGAGGTTAATATTTCTTCTTGTGTTTCTTTTATTTTATCTAAAAATTCGGGTTGTAATTTCCATTTAGCATCAGGGTTTCTTTTTAAAACACCCAAGCCTGAGCATGGAGCATCAATTAAAACTTTATCAGCTTTCCCTATTAATTTTTTAATCGATTTTGAGTTTTCAATTACACGGGTTTCAATATTATGTGCTCCGTCTCGTCTTGCTCTACGTTTTAATTCAGTTAATTTATTTTCATAAATATCTAAAGCAATAATTTGCCCTTTATTTTCCATTAAAGCAGCAATATGAAGACTTTTACCTCCTGCGCCAGCACAAGTATCTACAACTTTAGATCCTGGTTTTGGATCTAGAAACTGAGCTACTTTTTGAGAAGATGCATCTTGAACTTCAAACCAACCATTTTTAAATGCTTCCGTTATAAAAACATTTGCACGTTCTTTTAGTTTTAGTGCATGAGGTGCTCCTTTAACAGATTCAGTTTCTACATTAGATTCTAACAATGCATTTCTTACTTGTTCAACAGTTGCTTTAATAGTGTTTACTCTAAGAACAACATCCGCCTGCTTATTTAATGCATTTATTTCAGCATCCCATTTGGCACCTAATTCTTTAACTCCTAATTCATCTAACCAATCTGGAATCGACTCTTTGTATTTTCTAATTTTAGAAAGTTCGTCGAATCGACCTTTTATTTTTCGAGTAGGGGTAGGTTCAACTTGTTTCCAATCTGGAATTACAATACCTCTTAAAGTTGCCCAAACTGAAAACATTCTAAATAAATTACCACGGTCAAAAGGTTCTTTAACTTCAGCAATTTTTGCATACAAACGTTTCCACCTTACAATATCGTAGGTTGTTTCAGCAATAAAACCTCTATCTCTAGAGCCCCAACGCTTATCTCTTTTAAGTGTATTTTTAAGTACTTTATCTGCTTGTTTTCCTTCATTAAAGATAAGATGAAGAGAATCAATGGTTGCAAAAACTAAATTACGATGAAGTTTCATGTGACTATATTATTTTTTTTAAAGGTCACATGCTGTTCGCTATTCGACAATTTGTTATGTGATAAACTTTTTAGCATGCTCGTTTTATGTGTTATAAAATTGTTTGCAAAGGTATCATAATAGCATACATAGTTTTGATTACTTTTGAAAAAAAATTTTTGATGCGATTTCTTCTAATTTTATTCTTTTCCTTTCTATTTACTTCGTGTAGTAATACTTCTTCAAAAAAGTTTTCTTCTGTGGATATTCAAACTGTTTTTGAAGACAGTTTAAGTATTAGAGCAATCAGCCCATTAGATGAAAATAGAGTTTGGTTTGCTGCTAATGCGGGTAGAGTAGGTCTTATAGATAATAATGTGCCTAAATTGGCTTCTATTAAATATGAAGAATCTTTATTGAGTTTTAGAGCCATTGCAAAAACTAAAGAAGCCGTTTTTGTTTTGAGTATCGAAAACCCAGGAGTCTTATACAAAATAGGATTTGATGGAAAGGAAGCTACTAATATTGAAGAAGTATATGTTGAAAAAAATGAAAAAGTTTTTTATGACTCAATTGCCTTTTGGGATGATAAGGAAGGAATTGCTATGGGCGACCCAACTGAAGATTGTTTATCTGTACTAATTACTAGAGATGGTGGTAATACATGGAATAAACTTTCTTGTGATATCTTACCAAAAACCGAAGAAGGGGAGGCAGCATTTGCAGCAAGTAATTCAAACATTGCTTTATTTGAAAATCATGTTTGGATCGTTTCTGGCGGATTAAAAGCGAGAGTTTTTCACTCAAAGGATAGAGGGAATACTTGGGAAGTTTTTGAAACTCCAATTGTTCAAGGGAACACAATGACAGGTATTTATAGTGTAGATTTTTATAATGAGAACACTGGGATCATTTTTGGAGGTGATTGGGAAGACCAAGAGTCTAATGAAGGCAATAAAGCAATTACTCATAATGGAGGTAAAACGTGGAAGCTTATAAGTAATGGAAAAGGACCTGGATATCGATCTAGTGTTTCTTTTATTCCTGGGACGAATGGAAAGGGTATAGTAGCTGTGGGGTCTCCAGGAATTTCTATTAGTGAAGATCAAGGAGATACTTGGGCAGAACTTTCAGACGAAGGATTTTATACAATTGAATTTGTAAATGATTCTATTGCATTTGCATCGGGTCGAAATAAAATTTCTAAATTATATTTTAAAAATTAAGTTAATGTTTTTCTTTACCGCCTCTGCGCTTTTTTAGTCGATCTAACAATTTCCTTTTAAAGTTTTCTTCAGCTATTTCATGCTTTAAAATTTTTATAGGAGATAAAATACCTTTTAAATCATTTACCAGTTCTTTACGATTTTGTAACTCTTTGGTTTTCATTGCTATTATTTCATTCATAATTTCAGTTGCTTCTGAATCGCTTATATTATTGATATTGTCTCCTTTAGTTTTTTCGAAAATGTTAGATCGTCCCTCTTTTCTTAGCGTTTCCATTTTAGAATCGAAAGCATTATAAATAGGCCAGAATTTTTCAGCTTCAGAGGAGGTTAAATCTAATTGTTGTGTTATGTGAGCAATTTTAAATGCTTTCATCTTTTCGTGATTAGGCCTTTGCGCTAAAACACCTGTAGATATAATGAAAACAGCGATTAGTATTATTTTTTTCATTGGATTATATATTAATATTATAAAATTTCATTTTTATTTATTCTATAAATAAACTGGTATCATCTATAGATTCAAGTAAATATTTTTCTAAGGTTTCTTCTGAAAATAAATCATTTTCTAATGTTAGATCATCATCTTCTATAAGTAATGATGTTAAATCATAGGTGTCGAATGAAATATTTTCCTCTTCAATAAACTCTTCTATTACAGATAATTGTATGTCATTTAAATCAATGATAGTATTATCTAGATTAAATAATGATAATACAATCGTTGCACAAGCTGCGATTGAAGCAGCATAGAGTAATGTCTTTTTAGAAAAAAGTGAAATCACCTTTGACTTATGGATAATTTCTTTTTCATTTACTTTGTTAAGAATCGTATTTTCAAGTTGATCAAAATAATTGTCAGGAACTTTAAAACCAGATTCTTTCGGAATAATATCCTCACTTATTTTTAAAAACAAGCGTTCTTCAAAATCTTCAAAATAATTTTGAGGAGTATTAAGACCAGTTGTTTTTTTATTTTTTTTCATTATAAAACTTCATTAGATTTTAAATAGGTTGTAATTTTTTTTACTGCGATATGATAACTGCTCTTTAAACCGCCTACAGATGTTTCCAAAATTTCTGAAAGTTGTTCGTAGGTATGATTTTCAAAATATTTCATATTAAAAATCAATTGTTGTTTTTGAGGAAGTGTCGCAATTGCTCTTTGTAATTGAATTTGAATTTTATCTCCTTCAAAATAAACATCACTTTCTAAATTTTTGATTGCATTTTCCTGAACTTCTTCTATAGTTACACTATTAATCTTTGCTTTTTTATTTAAAAAGGTAATAGACTCATTTGTTGCAATTCTATACATCCAGGTATATAATTTGCTGTCTCCCTTAAATTTATCAATATTTCTAAAAACCTTTATAAATGTGTTTTGTAAAATGTCATCAGTATCATCATGATTTAATACAATCTTTCGGATATGCCAATACAATCGTTCTTTATATTCTTTTACAAGAATTCTAAAGGTATTTTCCTTTTCTATATCTGATTGTAAATTAGATACTAATAACTTTTCTTCAATCACGTAATTGATTTGTTTAAATATATGACTTAAATCTTTTAAGAAGGTTTAATACGTTTTAAAATTATTTTAAATAAGACTACGTATTATCGATAAAACACATTAATTAAGGATAAAAAGTTGAAATATACTGATTGTAGGAAAAATATTACTTATATTTATGAAAAATTAAAGGAAATAAGATTTTCATTTCAGTCTCAACTGCATTTGAAGTCTTACCAAACGGGCAGTCTGGGGACTAGCCCGTTTTTTTTATAACATAATTTTTAATTTATTGTTACCTTAAATAGACTGATATATATAAATTTATGATCACTATAATCGATAAAATGCAAAAATAATGGATGAAAAGCACTTTTTATTTGGTAGATAGCTTAAAATAATATATATTTGGACTGTTGTTAAAATTATGTATCAACCGTTATGAGCCCCAAATATAATGGTTGAAAAGATTAAAAAAGAGCGGAATCCCAACTGCTCTTTTTTTATACAATAAACTGAAATGATTTAATTATACTGAAAAGCCTTTATACTTAATCTAAAGATTGCATCTTCACCAAGTTAAAATAGACTCCTTTTAAATCTAATAATTCATGGTGCTTGCCTTGTTCAACAATTTCACCCTTAGATAAAACTACAATGTTATCTGCATTCTGTATGGTAGATAATCGATGTGCAATAACGATAGAGGTTCTATTTTTCATCATGTTTTCTAAAGCGTTTTGAACAATACGCTCACTTTCTGTATCTAAAGCTGAAGTAGCTTCATCTAGTATCATGATAGGTGGATTTTTAAGTACTGCTCTTGCAATGCTTAAGCGTTGTTTTTGTCCCCCAGATAATTTAGAACCTGAATCACCAATAATGAATTCTATGTTTCCCTTAAGATCTTTAACAAACTCCCAAGCATTAGCAATTTTAAGTGCCTCTATAACTTCTTCATCACTAGCATCGGGTTTACCATTTAGAATATTATTTTTTATTGTGTCATGAAACAAAATGGAATCTTGAGTCACTAAACCTATTAAATTCCTAAGAGAATGTTTTTTTAAATCTCTAATGTCTTGTCCATCAATAGTGATTTGTCCTTCATTAACATCATAAAATCTAGTTACCAGATTAGCAATAGT
Source organism: Candidatus Marifrigoribacter sp. Uisw_064 (assembly GCF_047730175.1). Classification (GTDB taxonomy): domain Bacteria; phylum Bacteroidota; class Bacteroidia; order Flavobacteriales; family Flavobacteriaceae; genus Marifrigoribacter. The sequence continues at coordinate 192,588 of NZ_CP159833.1, read as the reverse complement.
CGATTTACCACTACCAGATTGACCAACAAATGCAACAGTTTTACCCTTTTCTATATTTATAGTAAAACTCTTAAGTACTAAAGTGTCTTCATATTTAAAAGAGATATTGTTTAAAACTAAAGATGAATCAAAATCATTTTTAGATAATGCATTTGGACGATCCTTTAAAGGTGATTCTGTATTTAGTATTTCTAATACACGTTCAGCAGCTGCATTTCCTTTTTTAAGACTATAGCTTGCTTTACTTATCGCTTTTGCTGGGGTTAAGATATTATATGCAAGTCCCATAAATGTTAAAAATTGTTCTCCTCCAAGGGTACCTTCAACTAAAACCATTCTACCTCCAAACCATAATAGAACTCCAATTACACCTATTCCTAAAAATTCACTAGTTGGTTTTGCTAAATTCGTTCTGTTAAGAAGTGAGTTTGAGTAATGAAAGAAACGTTTTGTTGATTCTTGAAACTTTTCGCTAAAAATGCCTTCCATATTAAAGCCTTTAATAACTTTTAAACCTCCAAGTGATTCTTCTAATAGTGATAAAAAATAACCTTGTTCTTTTTGGACTTTATCAGACTTCTTTTTTAAACTCTTTCCAATTAAAGAGATAATAACTCCTGAAATTGGAATAAATATGAATACAAAAATGGTAAGTTTTACACTTATGGTAAGCATAAATAAAATGGTGAAAATTATAGTTAAAGGTTCTCTAAATATCAATTCTAAAACAGACAAAAATGAATGTTGAATTTCTAATACATCAGTTCCTAATCTAGCCATAATATCTCCTTTTCTTTTTTCTGAAAAATAAGATAGTGGTAACTCAATTGTTTTATCGTACAGTTCATTACGAATATCTTTTAAGGTACCATTTCTAAGAAATGTAATAAAATACATTGCTAAGTAATTAAATATATTTTTTAGAAAGAACACCGCAAGAATTAATATAATAACAAAAGTTAAGGCTTTTGAAGCATCATTATCAGCTAGTTGACTGATGTGATAATTTAAATAGTCATTAAAATAGGTGCCCGCTTCAGTAAATCCATTATAGATTGGTTCTACTAACATTTTCTCGGTGTCTTTATCAAATAAAACTTTTAATAATGGCATTAATACCATAAAAGAAAGTCCAGAAAATAAGGCATAGAAAATATTAGCAATAATATTTAGAATTGCATACCATTTATAGGGTATAGCGAAGCGTACTATTTGTTTAAAGTAATTCATTAATGATGTTAACTGTTATTTAAAAAAGAAATTATTGTATCTAATTTCTTTTGAAGATACGTTTCTATAGTATCAGATTCATCAGCATTACAATGTACACTAATATAGAACTTTATTTTCGGTTCGGTTCCACTAGGTCTCATTGCTATTTTACTGCCATCTTCTGTAAAGTATATTAACACATTTGATTTAGGTATGTCAATAGTTTCAGAAGTGTTTGTAAGCGTATTTCTTGCAACACTTGTTAAATAGTCTTCAATTCGAACAACTTGGTGTCCAGCAATTTTAGTAAAAGGATTTTCTCTAAATTGTTTCATCATGTTTGAAATCTCTTCGGCACCTTCTTTTCCTTTTTTTACAATTGAAATTAAATGTTCCTTATAAAAACCTAAATTTTCACTAATTTCATCTAAATATTGAAGCAGATTTTTACCTTTTGCTTTTTCCTGAGCAGCAATTTCACAAGCAAGTAGAGCAGCGGTTACAGCATCTTTATCTCTTACAAAATCGCCTATTAAATACCCAAAACTTTCTTCTCCACCACCAATAAAATCAAGTTCTGGGAAGTCTTTTATCATTTTCGCAATCCATTTAAAACCTGTAAGCCCTTCTTTATAATGGACATTAAAAGCGTTTGCAATTTTACCAATTAAGGGAGTCGAGACAATGGTAGACGCTATAAACTGATTACCATTTAGTTTTCCTTTTTCTTTCCATTGTTGTAATAAAAAGTATGTTTTTATTACCATAGCTTGATTGCCATTTATAATGGTAAAGTCGCCATTTTCATTTTTAACAGCAATACCTAAACGATCACAATCTGGATCTGTTCCTATAACAATATCTGCATTTTCTTTTTTGGCTAAATCGATTGCCATTTTTAATGCTTCAGGTTCTTCAGGATTTGGAGAAACTACGGTTGGAAAATCTCCGTTAGGTTCGGCTTGTTCTTCAACAATGGTTACATTTTTATAGCCCGCTTCTTGAAGCACTTTCGGAATCATGGTAATAGAAGTACCATGCAATGAAGTAAAAACTATTTTTAATTGATCTTTTTCTTCCTGTGGAGTATTAAAAGTTCCATTTTCTATAGAAGCTTTTGCAAATGCTTCATCTACCTCAGTATCAATATAGGAGATAAGTGATTCATTAGCTTCAAAATTCACCTCAGTATATTCTAAGCTATTTATTTCTGAAATAATTTCACCATCCTGCGGCGGTACTAATTGACCACCATCTTCCCAATATACTTTATAGCCATTATATTCGGGTGGGTTATGAGATGCCGTTAATACAATTCCACATTGACAATCTAAATGTTTTACTGCAAAAGAAAGTTCTGGTGTAGGTCTTAAATCTGAAAACAAATAGACTTGAATACCATTTCCAGAAAAGACATCGGCAACTAATTTGGATAATTTTTTACTATTATGACGGCAATCATATGCAATTGCAACTTTAATAACTTGATTTGGAAACTGTTTTTTTAAATAATTAGAAAGTCCCTGTGTATTTTTTCCAAGCGTATATTTATTAATACGATTGTCACCAACACCCATGATACCACGCATACCTCCAGTTCCAAATTCTAAATTTTTATAAAAACTATCTTCTAAGACCTTAGGTTCTAGTGCGATAAGGTCTTTTATTTTTTGCTGGGTATTTTCATCAAAAAATGGAGTGAGCCATGTATTAACTCGCTCTAAAATTTTTGGGTCTACGTAAATCATTCTGAAATATTAGTTTGCAAAAATAATGATAATAAGGTATAACTTATATATTTTGCTGTTCTTTAATAGTGTAGTTTTTTGTTTCTTTTTTACTTTTTAAGATAAGTTCTCCTAAAAAACCAGCAACAAAAAACTGTGTTCCAAGAATCATAGAAGTTAAGGCAATATAAAATTGTGGTCTTTCAGTAATAAGTCTTCCTGTAGGATTGATAAATAGTTTGTCAATTCCTAAATATAGGGAAAAGCAAAATCCAACCATTAATAGTATTGCCCCCCAGGTACCAAAAAAGTGCATGGGTCTTTTTCCGAAGCGAGAAAGAAATGAAATCGTTATTAAATCTAAAAAACCTCTTGTAAATCGTTCCATTCCAAATTTTGTTTCACCATATTTCCGGGCTTGATGCAATACTACTTTTTCTCCAATTTTTGAAAATCCGGCATTTTTTGCTAATACAGGAATGTATCTGTGCATTTCACCAGTTACTTCAATGTTTTTTATCACATCTTTATGGTAGGCTTTCAAGCCACAATTGAAATCATGTAGCTTCAATCCAGACGTTTTTCTTGCAGCAAAATTAAAGAGCTTTGAAGGTAAGTTTTTTGCAATTTTTGAATCGTATCTTTTTTTCTTCCAACCAGAAACTAAGTGATACCCTTCATTTATAATCATAGTATAAAGATCGGGTATTTCTTCAGGGTTGTCTTGTAAATCTGCATCCATGGTTATCACTACGTCACCTTTAGCAGCTGCAAAACCAGCGTGTAAGGCTTGAGATTTTCCAAAATTTTGTGCGAATTGAATTCCTTTTACCTGTTTGTCTTTTAGTGCAATATCTTCAATAATACTCCAAGAGGAATCTGTACTTCCATCGTCAATAAATATAATCTCATATGAATAACCATTGGACTGCATAACTTTAGCAATCCAATGGTATAATTCAGTGATAGATTCTTCTTCGTTAAGAAGTGGAATAACGATAGAAATATTCATTAATTATTCAATTGCGTTAGGGTCATTTCTTTTTAAAATAAGGGCAACTAATAGACCAAATACTGAATAAAATGCTAGTTGAAAAACATACGATTTTAATTGAGCGATAACACCAAAACTGTCTTCTTCCTGCATCGCAACTAAAGCTTTTTCAATTTCAGATTCTGGAGCGCCAAATTTTTCCATCATATTTCTACTAACCTCCATAATTCTTTCTTTTAGGAATTCAGCTGCTTCAGGATCTACTAAATTAAAAATTACAATGCTAATTAAGACACTTATTATTAAGCCAACTGCTATAGTTATAAAGTAAGAAGTAAAGGCTTCCTTAAAAGAGATAAATCCATTTAAACTTCCTTTAGATTTTGCTACAGAGACAATCCCTACAGTTATTGCTAATAAAAATGTGATAATACCTACCCACCATTGAGTCATTAATTCAAGGTCAATTACATACATTAGGGTAGTTAATACTGCTAGTATACCTCCTAAGAGGACACCATGATTAGTAGCTATTTTTTTAATTGATACTTTTTGAGTTTCCATTGGAATGTGTTTTTTTGGTTCGGTTTGTTAGTAAACAAAAGTAATAAAATGTTACGTGATTATGTTATTAAATACGGTTTGGATTAATAAAAGTACTTTTACAGCTGTATCTAACACCTATAGGTACTATCTTTGTGATATTATTTAATGATTTTAGATGTTTAAAGAAATGACTTTGTTTTTTCTTATAAAAAAATTATTAAAAGCATTGCAGATATATATAAAATTCTTAAATTTGCAAACTGAAATCCTGAAAGGTTAGGAGAAAGAAAAATTAAGTATTAATTAATGAGATTTCCGTTTTTACGGAAAATAGTTATGAGAAAAGGTATTCATCCAGAAAATTATAGATTAGTAGCATTTAAAGACATGTCTAATGAAGAAGTGTTTTTAACTAAGTCTACAGCAAACACAAAAGAAACGCTAGAAGTTGATGGAACTGAGTATCCATTAGTAAAGTTAGAGATTTCTAGAACTTCTCATCCTTTTTATACCGGTAAGAAGAAACTTATTGACACTGCAGGTCGTATAGATAAGTTTAAAACTAAATATGCAAAATTTAAGAAATAATATTTCTTTACATATATTTTACAAGCCTTCGAGAAATCGAAGGCTTTTTTGTTTAGCTTTGAATTTTGAATCCTGAATATTGAAATATGAATTACATTCTTTTTGATGGAACTGTGCGCAATCAATTACTACCATTTACCTTTACACGACCTGTAGCCGATATTCGTGTTGGAATTTTAACGCTTAGAGAAAAATGGGAACATTATCTAGGTTCTACCACAACTACCATTACAGAAGATTATTTATCTGATAAATATCCTATGGTAGAGATGGAACAAAACATTTTAATAAATGCCTCTTTTATTCCTTCTTCTAATTTAGTTAGCCTTGTTAAAGGCCTTACTGAAAATCAAGCTGTTTTTTATAAAGATGAACCCTTAGCTTTTTTTGCAAATGAAGACCAAGAAGTAGATTTTGATACGTTTGAAGTAATACAATATACTTTTGATGACATACTTCGGATAGAACATACGTGGGATATTTATAAACTAAACGGTGAGGCAATACAAAAAGATTTCGATTTAATTACGGAAGGAAGAACAACACAGCCTATTCCTAAAAATGCTGTTGCTTTCAATGAAAAAAATATTTTCATTGAAGAAGGCGCACTATTGCCATTATGTTCTCTTAATGCTACAAATGGACCAATTTATATAGGAAAAAACTCCGAAATCATGGAAGGTTCTATGGTTAGAGGCCCTTTTGCATTATGCGAACATGCAACTTTAAAGATGAACGCAAAAATTTATGGACCCACCACCATTGGGCCGCATAGTAAAGTAGGAGGAGAGGTAAATAATTCAGTGATTTTTGGGTATAGTAATAAAGGTCACGACGGATTTCTAGGAAATTCTGTTATTGGAGAATGGTGTAATTTAGGTGCAGATACCAACAACTCAAATTTAAAGAATAATTATGCTGAAGTTCGCCTTTGGGATTATGAAACTGAAGGATTTGCAAGAACTGGTCTACAGTTTTGTGGTCTTATGATGGGTGACCACAGTAAATGTGGTATCAATACTATGTTTAATACAGGTACTGTAGTGGGGGTGAGTGCAAATATCTTCGGAAGTGGATTTCCAAGAAATTTTGTACCAAGCTTTAGTTGGGGTGGAAGTGCAGGAATGACCACCTACTTAACTAAAAAAGCATTTGAAGTTGCAAAAGTTGTAATGTCTAGACGTGATATAGAGTTTACTGAAGAAGAAGCAAAAATATTAGAACATGTTTTTGAAGAAACTTCTCAATGGAGACGTAGTTAGTTTCAATTGAGAATGTTACCTCTTAATAACTCGTATCAAACCCAAATTCAATAATATAGGGCAAGGTTATTAATATGCTAATAGCTAAGATAATAGAAATAAGAATCAATATTTTGGTTCTTTTCTTTTGCCTCTTTTTTTCTTTAAACACTTTTTTCTGAAAAGCAGCATATTCATAGGTGTTCATCTGTTTATGATCTACAAATTAACCAAAACTTGATTTAGTTTGATTTTTTCCTTTTTCAAAAACAGTATCACGTTTTTTTCTCCTATCGTTGTTTTTAAGAGAAGAAATCATAACCTGAATACTCATGAGTTTTTATTTATCAGTCTAGAAATAATTTATCCTGTTACAGTTATTTTACTACTTTTCTTTCTTTACTTTTTTCAAAACCAAAAAGTTTTGAGGATTAATTCCTAATCCGCTCACCTTTTTATTGACAAAACGGATCGCCATATCATAATACAAAGGAATAACAGGTGCTTCAGAAATAACAATAGAATCCATTTTTGTATATAAAACTTTTCTTTCATCTATGTTTATTAAAGACAATGACTGCACATATAAACTATCAAATACTTTGTTTTTAAAATGTGTATAATTAGGACCGTTTGGCGTAAAATTCGGGCTATAAAAAAGGGATAAATAATTTTCAGCATCGGGATAATCTGCTATCCAACTTGCTCTAAAAATATCAAGTTCACCTGAGGATTTCATTTGGCGTAAGGTTGATGGAGGCATCACATCGATACTAACAGAAATGCCTAGCTTTTCAAGTTCACGTTGAATAAATTCACATAAATCTAAGTATTGGCTATTCGTGCCAATGGATATACTAGGTCTATCATTTCCAGTTTCTGCTATGTATTGTGTAATTAACTCTTTGGCTTTTTCAGGTTGATAATCATAGCCTTCTATTTCAGTAAAACCTGGTAATCCTTTCGGAATAAAACCATGAACTGCTGGAGTACCCATTCCATTTCTAAGATAAGTAATCATTTTTTGGCGATCGAAACCATAGTTAATAGCTTGTCTTATTTTTTTGGATTGCAAGGCAGAGGATTCTCCTTCCATAAAAACCCCTAAATACTCTGTATTTAAATAAGCACTGGTAATAAGATTTACTCGATCCTTGTACTCTTCTTGTAGCTCACCTCTTGTAGTTACAATTTCATCTTTATATGAATTATCCAATCCTGAAACAAAATCTAATCTTCCCTGTACAAACTGTAAAAATTCACTCTGTTTGTCTGGTAAAAAAGTAATCGCTACTGCTTCTAGATAAGGTAAAGAATTACCCATTTCGTCTTTTTCAAAATACAAGGGGTTCTTTCGAAGTACAAGTTTTACATTTTCTTCCCAAAGCTTAAACATAAAAGGCCCTGTACCCACTGGGTTAGATCGAAAATCATTGCCATAGTATTCGACTGCTTCTTTTGGAACTACCGAAAAATAACGCATTCCTAACATTCCTAAAAATGCAGGAAATGGTTCCTTTAGCATGATTTTAAAAACCGAATCATTCTCAGCTACTGCTAACTCTACATAATTCATAACCCATCTACCTGGGGAAGCAACTTTTGGATCTATTAATCGATTATAACTATATTCAAAATCATGTGCTGTTACGGTTCGAGTTGAATCTTTTCCAAAGACTTTATTTTTATGGAAATAAACATCGCTTTTCAAATTAAAATAAAAAGTACACGTACTATCTATAATTTCCCAGCTCTTTGCAATATCAGGTTGAATTTGTAAAGAGTCATCTAATTGAACCAAACTATTATATAACTGATTGGTAGGCCAAATAATTTGAGGATTACTTGCAAATGCAGGATCTAATGTGCCAATATTACTGTGCTCATTATATCTAAAAACTAAATGCTCTTTATCGTTTTTAGAATCAACTCCACAAGAACTTAAAAAAAGTGTAATGCAAAGTATTGATATTCTTAAAGTTAGTTTTAATATTTGATGATGCATAGGTTTTTAGGAACGAAATATAGTTTGTATTTTTGCCCTTTCATTTGCCAAAAATACAAGAATGAACGTTAGTAAAAAAGTCGCTTTTTATACATTAGGTTGTAAACTCAATTTTAGTGAGACTTCTACGATTGCCAGAGACTTTATAAATGAAGGATTTGATCGGGTAGATTTTTCTGAAAAAGCAGATATGTATGTGATCAACACTTGTAGTGTGACCGAAAATGCAGACAAACGTTTTAAGACCATTGTAAAGCAAGCTCAAAAAGGTAATCCCGATGCATTTATTGCTGCTGTAGGGTGTTATGCTCAATTGAAGCCACAAGAATTAGCAGATGTTAATGGAGTGGATTTAGTATTAGGAGCAACTGAGAAATTTAAAATCACTGATTATATCAACGATTTATCTAAAAATGATTTTGGCGAAGTACATTCTTGTGAAATTGAAGAGGCCAATTTCTACGTGGGCTCTTATTCAATTGGAGATCGAACGAGAGCTTTTTTAAAAGTTCAGGATGGATGTGATTATAAATGTACCTATTGTACAATCCCTTTGGCTAGAGGTATTTCTAGAAGTGATACGCTTCAAAATGTATTAGATAATGCTGTCGAAATTTCAGAAAAAGGAATTAAAGAAATTGTGTTAACTGGTGTAAATATTGGTGATTACGGAAAAGGGGAGTATGGTAATAAGAAACACGAACACACATTTTTAGAGTTGATTAAAGAATTAGATGAAGTCAAAGGAATTGAAAGACTTCGAATCTCTTCTATTGAACCAAACCTTTTAAAGAATGAAAGTATTGACTTTGTAGCAAATTCTAACACATTTGTACCTCATTTTCATATTCCTTTGCAAAGTGGGAGTAACGATCTTTTAAAATTAATGAAACGTCGTTATTTAAAAGAATTATATATTGATCGTGTTCACAAAATAAAAGAAGTGATGCCTCATGCCTGTATTGGAGTTGATGTTATTGTAGGTTTTCCTGGGGAAACTGATGAATTGTTTCTAGAAACCTATCATTTTTTAAATGAATTAGATATTTCATATTTACACGTTTTTACTTATTCTGAAAGAGATAACACAGAAGCTGTTGAAATGGCAGGTGTGGTTGATTTAAATGTCCGTAAGAAGCGAAGTAAGATGCTAAGAGGGCTTTCAGTAAAGAAACGAAGGGCTTTTTATGAAAGTCAGTTAGAAACGACGAGAACCGTTTTATTTGAAGGTGAAAACAAACAAGGGTATATTCATGGTTTCACTGAAAATTATGTGAAAGTAAAAACACCTTGGAATCCTGAATTAGTAAATACATTGCATACTATTCAGCTTACTGAAATTGATGATGATGGTTTAGTGCGATTTAATTTTGTTGAGCTAAAAATATTAAATTAGTGCTGCTAAATATTTATTCCAATAGGGAGTAAACTTTTATATTTTCTTCTGTTTTTTCGTAAAAAAGAAGCAACTTCTGGACTTGTTGGAACTAAATGAATACCTCTATCTTTTACTTCTTCAAAGACAGCTTTAATAAAAATATCTCTAAACCCTTGTTCTTCCATATCATCACACATACAATATTTGGTTAGAAATATTTTTCTTTCTTGTAAAGCATATTCAATGCGAGCCATATTTTCGCCTACTTCTAATTCAAATTGTCTTAAAAATTCATTATCGGTAATTGCTACATCTTCAATCATAGGGAGTAAATTTAAAAAGGAAATAGATTGCTAAAAAGATTTTATTTTATTCTAATATTTGTTTTTATGAATGTTCAGGGAATCATATCAAATAAAATACGTTAGGATTGTAATCCTATAAGATGTAAATTTACGAAATATATTTGAGCTAGACTAAATTCTATTGCTAAGCCCCATGTTTCAACCCAAAATTCATGTGTATTTTGTTCCCGGACTTGCTGCGGGTAAAGAGATATTTAAAAATATTATACTACCAGAGGACAGCTATGAAGTTCATGTATTGGAATGGTTAATTCCTTATAAAAAAGAAACGTTGCAATCGTACGCAGAACGATTTGCTAAACTAGTTATTCATGATGATGCTGTTCTTATTGGAGTGTCGTTTGGTGGAGTTGTCGTTCAGGAAATGAGTTTGTTTTTGACCTTGAAGAAACTCATTATTATTTCTAGTATTAAAACAAAATTTGAAACCCCTAAAAGATTACAATATGCAAAGAAAACCAAAGCATATAAACTGGTTCCTACAAAGTTAGTTTTAAGCGCAGGAGATCTAACAAAATTTTCAATTGGACCAAAATCTAAAAAGCGATTGGCTTTATATCAAGAATACCTATCAGTAAGGGATAAAGATTATTTAGATTGGGCTATAGAGCAAATGGTTTGTTGGAATAGAGAAGTGGAAGTTCCCAATGTAAATCATATACATGGGATTGATGACGCAGTTTTTCCGATAAAAAATATTAAGGATTGTGTTCTTATTGAAAAAGGCACTCATGTGATGATAATGTATAAAGCAAAAGCTGTTTCTTCTGAAATAGTTAAATTAATTGAAAAATAGCAGTTGATAGTGTTATTGAAGGCGCATTTTTTTTATCTTTATTTAAAATTAGGAATTTATGAAGTTTGCAACAAAAATAGTATTTGTTATTGGCCTTTTAGCATTGGGCGGTTTTTTAATTAATGCAGTGCAAGACGCACCTTCAGATGAAAATTTAGAAGTGAAATTAGTGAATGATTATAACATTTATGCGCTTCCAATACCTAAAACTATGGATTTTGCAGGAGAAACCGTTCCTTTAAATGATCCTGAAGTTAGAGAACGTTTTGATAGAGAATTATTAGTAAATACCTATTGGCAATCTAATGGTTTATTAATCTTTAAAAGAGCAAATAGATATTTTCCAATCCTAGAACCTTTATTAAAGAAACATGGTATTCCAGATGATTTTAAATATTTAGCAGTTGCTGAAAGTGGTTTGATGAATGATAGATCACATGCCGGAGCATCTGGTTTTTGGCAATTCATGAAAGGAACCGGTAGAGAATATGGGCTTGAGATTAACGATTATGTTGATGAACGTTATAACCTAGAAATGGCAACTAAAGTTGCTGCAGAATATTTAAAAGATGCCAAAAAGAGATTCGGTAGTTGGACACTTGCTGCCGCTGCATACAATGCAGGTAATGGTGGAATTGGCAAACAACAAAAGAGACAATTAACAACGGGGAACTATTATGATTTGTTACTAAATGATGAAACAAGTCGTTATGTTTTTAGGATTTTAGCTTTTAAAGAAATAATGTTAAATCCAAAAAAGTATGGATTTAACTTTAGAGATAAAGATTTATACTTTCCTGTACCTACTTATAAAGTAAAAGTTGATACGGCTGTAGCAGATTTTGCTCAATTTTCTCAGGAACATGATATTACATACAAAGTATTAAAAAGACACAACCCTTGGTTACGTGACACCTATTTAAAAAATTCATCTGGGAAAGAATATTTTATTGAAATTCCAGAAGAAGGACATTATAATACTACAGCGCAATAATTGAGTATGAATTTAACTCTAATTATTTCTTTAATTGTAATTGGGCTATTAGCTGGCGTATTTAGTGGATTTATGGGAGTAGGAGGGGGCGTAATTATGATTCCTCTTATGATTGTTTTGTTGGGTTTTTCTCAACATGAAGCCCAGGGAACCAGTCTTGCCGTGTTAGCCATTCCAGTAACATTTTTAGCAGCGTTTAATTATTATAACGAAGGATATGTTAATTGGAAATTTGCCTTGATTATTGGATTATCATTTGTTGTTGGAGGATATTTTGGATCTAAATTTGCGATTTCAATCAATCAAGAAATGATGAAAAAAGTATTTAGTGTAATATTACTTATTATAGCGATTAAAATGTTTTTTGGAAAGTAATTATTTAATCTTTTCTGCTAAAGTTCCCTTTTCTTTTTTATATTTTTTAAGCAATTCTATACCTTTTAAAAATGAATTATGATTGAGTTCGAAAGAAACCTCAAATTCCTCATCATATGGATGTAAAACTCCACGCCTAACATCAATAATTTTTTTATCTTCATCAATAAAAAATGATGTTGGAAACCCAACACTGTGTTTCATAAGTTCAATAATATGATCGTGGATGTTTTCTTTTTCATCAATATAAAGAATCGTTATTTTACGATTGTAATATGTTGATGCTTTTCTAACTTTCTTTTTTGTATCCCAAAATAAAATTACAAAGTCAATTTCCTTATAGTATTGTTTAGCAATGTCATTAAGAGCAGGTATTTCTCCTTTACCTGGCGCACACCAAGAAGCATAAGTCATTAAAAAGACAGGTTTTTTAAAATGATTTAATTCGATCTTGCGGCCTGATAATTTTTTCACTTTAAAGTTATCCAAATAACTTCCATTGATGACATTATTAATTAACGAATCAAATAGGAACTTGGCCTTTTCATATTCTCCTTTAGAATATGCGTTTTGTGACTTATGTGTATAGGTTTTTATATTCTCACCAATAGCTTTAGAAAATAGAATCTTAGGCTCTTTATCTTGCGATAGAGATGTAAACGTAACCAATAAGAAAAGGAAAAGTAGTTTTCTACCCATAGGCAATTGTTAATTTACAATTACGAATGTAGTCATTTATTACAAAACACAGGTTATTAGGGGGTTAAGCGCAAAAAACAACAGATGAAATGCGTTAAAGGTATAATTGATTAAGGATGAAAAAGACTATCGTCTGCCACCTCTTCCAGCACCACGGCCAAATTGTTGTTTGGGTTGACCTACTTTTTTCATTTGCTGTTTCATCATTTTAATTTGTTCATCAAGCATATTATGTTTGTCAATCTTTTTTGCTTCTGAAAGTAAAGATTCAGCCTCTCTTTTTCTGTTTTTTGACATTGCAATTCCAGCTAAATTTAGTTTAGCCATTGCCAAATCTGCGTCCATTGATAAGCCTAAACTTATGGCTTCTTTAAAATATCTTTCAGCTTCGTTCATATTGGTCTGTGAAACCATTAAGCCATTTAAGTAACTATGATATCCTTGTTGTTTTCTAGTTAATGAACCTTTAGGGTTTTTAATTTTATCCAACCATTTTTTAGCGCCAGGAAAATCTTGCTTACGCAACCTTAGAAAAGAAAGAAGTATAATTTCATTTTTAAAATAAAGAAATATAAAAATAGTAGATAATAAGATATACATAATACCATTACCAATGTTTCCTTGAATAAATTGCCAAACAGCAACTCCTATTATTAATGCTGTTAAAACTAATTTTATATTTTTATTGAACATGAATTCTATTTATATTTGGCTGCCAAAGGTATAAAAACATTGGATTAATTAATAATTTCAAACCTTGTAAATAATTCATATTTATATATCTTTTATTAATTTCATTTATAATGCACTTGACACCTTTAATAATCAATATAAAATAAGTTGAATTATTTTTTAATTAAGGTTTGTAGAATGAAAAATGATTGTATATTTGCACTCGGTTTTGAATAATAGATTTTCAGAGCCTTTTAAAGAATACTATTCAGATTTTAAAGATATATTATAATGAGTAAAAGAACATTTCAGCCTTCAAAAAGGAAAAGAAGAAATAAACATGGTTTTAGAGAACGCATGGCTTCAGTAAGCGGTAGAAAAGTATTGGCTGCTAGAAGAGCAAAAGGCAGAAAGAAAATATCTGTTTCATCTGAAACTCGTCACAAAAAATAATGTTGATAAAAAAAATATAAAAAGGTGTTGTTCTTAGAGCAACACCTTTTTTTTATACCCTAATGAGTCGTAATTTTAGTCCACTGAAAAAAGCTATTTAAAAATGCCAAAAAACAATAAACTCTCTTCTATATTAATTATCGGCTCAGGACCTATAGTAATTGGTCAAGCCTGCGAATTCGACTATTCTGGATCACAAGCATTACGTTCTTTACGTGAAGATGGAATAGAAACGGTTTTGATTAATTCAAATCCTGCAACAATTATGACTGACCCTTCTATGGCAGATCATATTTATTTGTTGCCGCTTACTTCAAAATCTATTATAAAAATCCTTAAAGAACATCCACAAATTGATGCAGTATTGCCAACAATGGGTGGTCAAACTGCTTTAAATTTATGTATTGAAGCCGATGAGAAAGGAATTTGGAAAGATTTTGATGTTAAAATTATTGGTGTAAATATAGATGCAATTAATATTACTGAAGATAGAGAGCAGTTTAGAGAATTGATGCTTAAAATAGGAATTCCTATGGCGCCTCAAGCTACCGCTAACTCTTTCTTAAAAGGGAAAGAAATTGCTCAGGAATTTGGCTTTCCTTTGATCATTAGAGCGTCTTATACTTTGGGTGGTGCTGGCGCATCTTTTGTCCATAAGGAGGAAGATTTCGATGAGTTATTGACACGTGGATTAGAGATATCTCCTATTCATGAAGTGATGATTGATAAAGCTTTAATAGGTTGGAAAGAATATGAATTAGAGCTACTTAGGGATGCAAATGATAATGTGGTTATTATTTGTTCTATAGAGAATATGGATCCAATTGGAATTCATACAGGAGATTCTATTACGGTTGCTCCTGCAATGACCTTAAGTGATAAAACATACCAAAAAATGCGTGATATGGCTATCCATATGATGCGTAATATTGGTGATTTTGCAGGAGGGTGTAATGTGCAATTTGCAATATCTCCAGATAAAAAGGAAGATATTATTGCCATTGAAATTAATCCAAGAGTATCGCGTTCTTCTGCCTTAGCAAGTAAAGCAACAGGATATCCTATTGCAAAAATTGCAGCTAAATTGGCATTAGGGTATCATTTGGATGAATTACAAAATCAAATTACAAAATCAACGTCGGCATTATTTGAGCCTACGTTGGATTACGTGATTGTTAAAATACCTCGTTGGAATTTCGATAAATTTGAAGGTTCAGAACGAACTTTAGGACTACAAATGAAATCCGTTGGTGAAGTGATGGGGATTGGTCGTTCATTTCAAGAAGCGCTACATAAAGCAACTCAATCTCTTGAGATTAAGCGTAATGGATTAGGAGCTGATGGAAAAGAAAATAAAAATTACGAAGAAATTATTGAAAAATTAACCTATGCTTCTTGGGATCGTGTGTTTATTATTTACGATGCCATAAAAATGGGAATACCATTAAGTAGAATCCATGATATCACAAAAATTGATATGTGGTTCTTAAAACAATATGAAGACTTATATCTACTTGAAAAAGAAATCTCAACATTCAATATAGACACGATTAATAAGGAATTATTATTGGAAGCGAAACAAAAAGGCTATGGGGATAGACAAATTGCTCATATGCTTGGCTGCTTAGAAAGTAAAGTGTATAGTAAACGTGAAGAATTAAATGTCAATCGAGTTTATAAATTAGTTGATACCTGTGCTGCTGAATTTAAAGCAAAAACCCCTTATTACTATTCAACCTTTGAAAATGAAATGGAAACTACAGATGGTCATCGTTATTCAAGTAATGACAGTGTTGTTTCCGATAAAAAGAAAATTATTGTTTTAGGTTCTGGTCCAAATAGAATCGGTCAAGGAATAGAATTTGACTATTGTTGTGTTCATGGAGTTTTAGCTGCAGCTGAATGTGGTTACGAAACAATTATGATAAATTGTAACCCAGAAACGGTTTCTACAGATTTTGATACCGCTGATAAATTATATTTTGAACCTGTATTTTGGGAACATATTTATGATATCATTAAACATGAAAAACCTGAAGGAGTTATAGTTCAATTAGGTGGGCAAACTGCATTAAAGTTAGCGGAAAAGCTAACTAAATATGGTGTGAAAATTATAGGTACTAGTTTTGAATCTTTGGATTTAGCTGAGGATAGAGGTCATTTTTCAAGATTATTAAAAGAGAATAATATTCCTTATCCTGAATTTGATATAGCAACTACAGCTGACGAAGCTTCAGCTATTGCAGATGTTTTAGACTTCCCAATATTGGTAAGACCTTCTTATGTTTTAGGAGGTCAAGGAATGAAAATTGTTATCAATAAGGAAGAATTAGAAAAACATGTCGTTGATTTATTACGGCGAATGCCAGGAAATCAGTTATTATTAGATCATTATTTAGATGGAGCTATAGAAGCTGAAGCAGATGCAATATGTGATGGAGAAGATGTATACATAATTGGAATTATGGAACATATTGAGCCTTGTGGTATTCATTCTGGTGATAGTAACTCTATCTTACCGCCTTTTAATTTAGGAGAGTTAGTAATGCAACAAATTAAAGACCATACTAAGAAAATAGCTTTAGAGTTAAATACAGTAGGGTTAATTAATGTTCAGTTTGCAATTAAAGAAGACATTGTTTATATAATTGAAGCCAATCCTAGAGCTTCAAGAACGGTTCCTTTTATTTCTAAAGCGTATGGAGAGCCTTATGTGAATTATGCAACGAAAGTAATGCTCGGAGAAAAGAAAGTGAAAGACTTTAAATTTAACCCAAAATTAGAGGGGTATGCGATTAAACAACCTGTCTTCAGTTTTGATAAGTTTCCTAATGTGAATAAACAATTAGGACCTGAGATGAAGAGTACAGGGGAGAGTATATTATTTATTGATAGCTTAAAAGACGATGAGTTTTACGAATTATATTCTCGTAGGAAAATGTATTTAAGTAAATAATAAATATTTTAATACTATTTTTTTTTGGTTTAGCTATTGTTTAAAATATATTGTTATTTTTATCAGGATATTTAGTAACTATGCTGTTATATTATTAAACAAAACAATTAATACATGAAAAATCAATTCCTACGATTCCTTACAGGAACCTTTATTTTATTGCTTTTTGTAAACTGTTCTAATGATACTTTAGATGATATCTCAGTTGAAGAAGTTATTACAATTGAAAATGTAACCTATCAGAATGTACAATCCATTTTTGCAAGTAATTGTATTGCTTGCCATTCAAATCCAACTCAAAATGGAGCGCCAATGTCTTTAGTAACCTATCAAAATATAAAAGATGCTGTTCAAAATAGAGGATTGATAGATCGTATTAGTAGAATTCAAGGAGAAGGTGGTATGATGCCTGCTGGAGGTACAAGATTGCCACCAGCTACAATTGCTTTAATTGTTCAATGGAATGAAGATGGTTTGTTAGAAAATTAAAAAAAAATATTATGAAAAAATTTATTCTTACAGTTTTATGTTTCGTTAGCATTTCACTTACATTAAGTGCACAACAATTTTTTAGTACTAAAACAGGAACCATTAATTTTGAAGCTTCAGTACCTTCTTTTGAAGAAGTAAAAGCTAAAAATGAAAATGTAAGTGCTATACTAAAAGAAGATGGAACTTTTGCTAGCTTAGCTTTAATGAAAGGATTCCGATTTAAAGTAGCATTAATGGAAGAGCACTTTAATGAAAATTATGCGGAGTCTTCAAAATTTCCAAAAACTACATTTAGAGGAAAAATTAAAGATTTTGATCTTTCTCAAGTTTCTGAAGTAGAACAAACATTTACGGTATCAGGTACTGTGAATATGCATGGAACTGATAAAGATATTGAAGCTCTAGTAATGATAAAAAAGGATGGATCTGTACTTATGCTTACTACAAGTTTTGTATTAAAACCATCAGATTTTAATATAGAAATTCCAAAAGTTGTGAGTAGTAAAATTGCTGAAGAAATTAATGTTTTAACAACATACCGTCTTAAATTAATAATCTAAATCAATACCTATGAAAAAAAGACGTAATCTAGTCATATTGGCTTTAATATTTGTGCTTGGTTTATATTTCGGATACAATTATATGTACCAAGATCATAGAGATATTAATACAGAAGAAGCTTTTAAATCGATATATGCAACAGAATTAGCAGCTATTTTTAAAGCGAATGATTCTGCGGATGAATTAAATAAAACAATTGAAGTTTCAGGGACTATTACTGAAATAGGTGCCAATTTTGTTACTTTAGACAATGCTGTGCAATGCAGTTTTGATGCGGTTGTTTCTGGAACTTCTATAAATGATAAAGTAACTATTAAAGGACGTTGTATAGGATACGACGATCTTTTCGAAATTGTAAAATTTGATCAATCTAACCTTATAAAATAACTATGAAAAAAACATTATTCTTTTGTCTTTTAGTTCCGTTTATCACCTTTTCACAAGATGATTTATTAAGCGAATTAGAAGGCGATGTAGTTGAAGATACTACTGTTGAATCTGCTTTTAAAGGGCTTAAAGTGGTCAATTTTGAAACAACAAAATTAGTAAGTAAAAAAGATTTTTATCTTATTATATCACACCGCTTTGGAACCGTAAAAAATGGGATCGAAGATTTATTTGGACTTGACGAATCTTTAACACAAATAAAATTTATTTATGGTATTAATGATTGGTTGAATCTAGGGGTAGCTCGAAGCTCGCTCAATCAGAAATATGGATTACATGCAAAATATAGGTTAGTACATCAAAAATCTGATGGATCACCTGTCGCAGTAGTAGGGTATAATTTAGTAACAATGAATAATTCATTAAATGATGATGTGTATCCTAATTTAGATTTTGGACATAAGTTTACTTATACATCACAAGTGTTAGTGTCTAGAAAGTTTTCAGAAAAATTTTCTTTTTTACTAGCCCCTACTTATATTCATGAGAACCTTGCAACTCGAAGTTTTGATGGTGCAGATACTTATGATGAAGATAATGATCAGTTTGCAGTTGGATTGGGAGGTAGATATAAAATTTCGAAACGTGTGAGTATTAATTTAGATTATGGACTTCATTTAAACAGAAATAGTAATTCTAATTTTAGAGACCCATTATCTGTAGGAGTTGATATAGAAACTGGTGGACACGTGTTTCAAGTGCATTTTTCTAATGCTCAAGCGATGTTTGAAGAAGGATATATTATTAATGCCACAGGAGATTGGGGAAGTACCGATTTCTTTTTCGGATTTAACTTAAGTAGGGTGTTTTAAGACCAATTTTATAAAATAAAAAAAAGTGCTTTTCTCAAGAAAGCGCTTTTTTTTCATGTCTTTAAAATAAAAAGACATGAAACCAATCTATTCTTTCCTTTTTTGTTTGTGTATTACTTCAAAGAACTAATCTTCGTCATTGGCTCGGTCTAATAATTTGTCGTTGAGGTGTTTCTTTTGTTTGATACCTAATTTTTTAATGCTTTCAACTTTTGTAATCAAGTTTCCCTTTCCAGTCAATTTTTTCATAGTACCATCATAACTCCCTTGTACTGTTTTTAACTGATTTCCCACTTTAATTAAATCTTCCGTAAGATTTACAAATTGATCGTACAATCTTCCTGCTTGTGAAGCGATTTCTAAGGCGTTTTGCTGCTGCTTTTCATTGTTCCACATAGAATCAACCGTACGCAATGTAGCCAATAGGGTAGAAGGAGTAACAATGACAATATTTTTTTCGAACGCTTTGTTGTATAAGTGATTGTCATGGTTTATCGCTACTGCAAAAGCAGGTTCAATAGGGATAAACATTAATACAAAGTCAGGCGATTCTATATCGTATAAATCTTGGTAATTCTTAGCAGATAATTGATCGATATGTTTATTAATGGAATTGATATGCGCTTTTAAATAGCGTTCTTTTTCATCCTCATCTTCAGCATTAACAAAACGACTGTAATCAGTGATGGATACCTTGGAGTCAATAATCATTTTTTTGCCGTCTGGAAGATGAAGTACCACATCGGGTAACACACGAGAACCATCTTCTAGCGTAAAACTTTGTTGCACAAAATACTCTCTGTCTTTTTCAAGTCCAGATTTTTCAAGCACCCTTTCCAATACCAATTCACCCCAGTTTCCTTGTAGTTTACTATCTCCTTTTAATGCTCGCGTTAGATTAGATGCATCTTTGGTCATTTGTACATTAAGATCTTTCAAACCTAATAATTGTTCCTTTAAGGCGGAATGCATACTAATACTTTCCTTTTGGGTAGTATCGACCTTCTTTTCGAACGTGGTGATTTTTTCTTGTAAGGGAGCTAAAATATTTTTTATGTTTTCTCTATTCTGAATGGTAAACTTTTCAGATTTTTCCTCTAAAATCTTGTTCGCTAAATTCTCGAATTCCTTGGTAAATTTTTCTTGTAGTTTTTCAACCTCTGCTTTTTGCTCTCGGTTTTTGACGTCTAGGTTATGAAGCTCTGAAGTACGCTTGGTAAGTTCTATGCTGAGTTCATCTTTTTCTTCACGAATGTGTTCGCGTTCATCGATAGCGCTTTCAAAACGCTCTTGTAGTTTTTCTTCGTTTAATTTGGATTGCGAAAGGCGTTCTTCTAAGGTACCGGTGGTCGATTTATGTTTAAGGCGCATAAATACACTGCCAATAAAAGCTCCAATGATCATGGTGACAAAGGCAAGAACTAAAAAAAGAAAGGTTTCAGACATAGAAAAATGGATAATGCTTATAAAAAGTAAATTTAAGAATAGTTTTTTATTTAATATCATTCTTTGATTACTTCCTTTATTTTTTGTAATTTTATACTCTATCCCCGTCCTGTTTGCTTTTGCAAACGGTTTGGGGATATTTGTTTATATAAATTAGTTTAAGGCTACTATCTATTAAGGTGTTTTTTAGAACTAATGGCTATAGCAAAAGAGGAGCTACAATATTAATCAGTTTAAGATTTTCATTATAATGAGTTTATAAGGTGTTGTAGTGTAGTGGTTTAATTTAAAAAAAAAAAATATGATGGAAGATTTATTCGGTTGGGTGTTGATAATTATACCAATTATTTTAATTAGAGCTTATTTGAAGTATAGAAAAAATCTTAAAAAATAGGAGTCCGTAATAATCAGCAAAGAAATTTTATCCTCTTAAAATGATGGGATAAGAATAGTGAAGTATTTTATGTAATACGTTGTGTAACATTTGAAATAAATATCACGAATGAATAACATTTTCAATAGATATAAATATCATGATAGAGTTTTAAAATCAATTACTGAAAAAAATGAAAATTGGTTTTCTTCAAAAGAGTATCAATAAAAAGGAATGCAATCTTTATCTGATGACGAGTATCTATCAAGGAAATTTAAACTTTCAATAGAAACAATTAGAGAAATTACAAGCGAATTAAAGTAACTAAACTGTTTAAGAGGTATTACTGGAGAGAATGGTTACGGATATGTATTAGGAGAAAAAGCCAAAGAATGTCTGAATTTAAAACACTTTGAATACAAAAGAAATAAATATTTAAAAGATTTAATTGTTCCAAGTATAAAAGACCTTTTATTAATCACTAACGCCATTATCGCAATAGTCTCATTCTTTAATAATTTAGATTCAAATGAAAAAGTTATTGAACTATATGAAAAAGATCTATTGGAATTAAAAACAGAGCAACAAAATATTCAATCACAATTAACTAAAATAACATTTATTCTAAAAGACAGTGTTTTAAAAAATTTGGAATTAAAAAATTATGATTCTCAGTCTGATTAAAAAACGTGAGCCAACAAAGTATATAATTAAGGGCTAGGTCCTAGCTTGCTTACGAAGTTCCCTTCGAATTTTCTATTCCGTTTTTATTTCCTAATTTAGGAGCTTAACCACGCAACAAAACATATACAAATACCTTGTGGCTAATTTAAAAAATGAACAGGAAGTCAAGGATCACATCCATAGTAGAAGCAAGGAGTCTAGACTTTTCAATTAGGGGTTTACAAACTTTTAATTTATCGGAATTAAACCTAACAACAGACCTGGAGTTTCAATTACCAACCCATATAAGATTGGGGCATTTAGCAGAAAAAATAGTTTCTGAATTAATTAAATCATCTTCCAACTACAGAGTGCTTTATGAAAACGTTCAGGTATTTGAAGATAAAAAAACCATAGGTGAAATTGATTTTATTATTGAAGAACTAAATACGAAAGCTTTAATCCATATGGAATTGGCGTATAAGTTTTACCTATTTGATCCAAGCATCTCTTCGGAGCCAATAAATAACTGGATTGGCCCGAATAGAAATGATTCATTAAAAGAAAAATTAGAAAAATTAAAAAGAAAACAATTTCCTTTATTGTATCATAATTGTACTAAATCAACCTTGAATACAATAGAAGTCGATAAAGCTTCTCAAGCATTATGTTTATTAGCTTCATTGTTTATTCCTTATGAATATAAGGCAAGCTTTAGCCCCATGTATGAAAAAGCCATAAAAGGCTATTATATAAATTTTGAGACATTTATTAGGGGTGATAATTCAGAAAAAAACTATTATATGCCTTCAAAAAAAGAGTGGGGAATGGAACCATCTGAAAATGAAAGCTGGACCCATTTTAATGGGGTAGAAAGATACATTGAAACAAGTATGAAAGAAAAGCAAGCTCCATTATGTTGGCAAAAATATAAAGATACCTATGTAGCTTTTTTTATTATTTGGTGGTAGTTTTGTTTAATTAATTAATTATTATTATGAAATTAAATTTATTGTCTTGTAGTGCTCAAAGGCCCGATAGAAGGGCGATCGCTAATTGTATTGTGGAGATATCATCTAACATTGATGGATCCTTATCTAATGAGCTTACAGATATACTCTTAGAAGGAGACGCTGTGGATATTGAGCTGAATGATAAAAATACTGGTTCTGCATTAAGAGCTTTGCGAAAACTAAGTATTGACTACGAAATTATAGAATAAACCAAATTACTAGCAATAGTCCGACATTAAAACTGAAAAGGAACGAACAAAACAATACCAGGATAGAATATAATTACCTTTTAACAAGAAATGGCTACCTCTAGTTAGGTAAATAACGTAGGAGTGAACACAAAATTTCGCTTGTATTCTAATTTATTTAATTATAAACCTACCTGTATTTTTTTCAAATTCAATAATATTTTCAGGAAATAGTGTTTGAAAACAATCTGATTCAATTAGGTTTTTAGGCGTATCAAAATGGACTAAATTCGGAGTCATAACAATCATTTTATCACTTAGCTGTATGGCTAAATCTATTTCATGCGTAGAGTAGAGTATGGTCTTTCCGGTATCTTTAGTTAACTTTTTAAGTAATTTTAAAATATAGGCTCTATGATATAAATCCAAATGAGTAGTGGGTTCATCTAATAATATAATTTCTGTATCTTGAGCTAATGCTCTTGCTATCATAACACGTTGCTTTTGACCATCACTCAGTTCAAAACACTTTTTGTTCTTTAGTTTTTCTGTATCGGTAAGCGCTAAAGCATTTAAAATACACTCTTTATCTTTCTCATTTAGAGTCCCTAACCAATTGGTGTAGGGTTGTCTCCCTAAGGAAACCAATTCTAATACGGTAAGATTTTGTGAAGCAGGAGCTTCGGTTAATACAATACTCATGACTTCAGCTAAACCAAAGGAAGTATATTCTTTTAATTTTTTATTTTTAATTGAAACAACACCATGAAGTAAAGGCTGCATCTTCCCTAAAGTTCTTAGCAATGTAGACTTTCCAATTCCGTTAGTTCCCACAATACCTACCAAGAGCCCTTTTTGAATAGCGATGTTTATATGGTTAGAGATTACAGATTCAGACTTCTTTGTCAGATACCCTGTTGAAAGATCATTAGTTGAAAGGACGATATTTTTGTTTTCATTTTGCATTAAAACAATAATTTACGTTTTCTTATTAATAGCCAAATCACTATGGGCGCGCCTAATAGCGATGTAATTGCATTTATAGGCAATGTGTATTCACTAAAAGGAATTTGAGCTATGGTATCGCAAATAAGCATTAAGATACTTCCGCAAAGTAACACAGCTGGAAGAAGAATTTTATGATTAGAAGTGGTAATAAATTGTCTGGTTAAATGAGGTACTGCCAAACCTATAAAAGCTATTGGTCCTGCAAAAGCTGTAATTCCTCCAGCTAAAATACTCGTTGCAATTATAATTAAAAATGTGGTCCGTTTAAAGTTAAGTCCCATGCTTTTTGCATAGTTTTCTCCTAACAATAACATATTTAAAGGTTTAATACAGGTAATACTTGTTAAAATACCTATAATAAAACAGATAGATAATATAATTAAGTTATTCCATGACATGTTTCCAAGGCTTCCAAAAGACCAAAAAATGTATTGCTGTAATTGTTCTGCATCACTAAAATAGGAGAGTACTGACACGACAGCTCCGGTAACAGAGCCGAACATTAAACCTATAATTAAGATCGCCATAGTATCCTTAACTCTCAAGGCAACAGCCATAACCGCAAGCAGCACAAGAAAGCTGCCTAGGGCTGAAGCGATCACTAAGCTCCAGGAGTTTAATAGAAAGCCTCCTAACACACTTCCAAATGCACTGGCGCCTAATATTAAGATAGCAACGCCTAAACTTGCGCCGCTACTTAGTCCTAAAACAAAAGGGCCCGCTAATGGATTCCTGAAAAGTGTTTGCATTAATAGTCCTGCTACAGCTAAACCTCCGCCAGTTATTATTGCGGTAAGAGATTTAGGAAGGCGATAATCGATGATGATATAGTGCCATGATTCTTTTGAACTTGATCCTAGCAAGCTAGAAATTACATCTTTAAATGGTATGGATACAGATCCTAAGCTAATGTTTAGTATAAAAAAGACTACTAATGCTAGTAGCATAATAATAAAATAAACACGATATGATCTATTGTTTTCCATTATTCGATTTTATCGAAAAAGTATAAATTATGGTCAGGTAAAAGCTCAGGATGCAGAACCTTTATTAAATCCTTTAAAATGATATCGGGTCTATTCGGGCCTAATTCATAATATAATACTCCGCCAGTTTCCCCTTTTTTATTTGCGAAACTAAAAATATTGTCATTTTTAAAAGCATCAAAGTTACCATAAACACTGTGGTTTTCTGTCATTTGTTGCTTGCTGTTAAAATATCCAGGAGCAATCCAAAATTCTGCTTGTTGTCCCTTTACTAACACATTTTCTAGGTTTAAAGAAAGGCTTCCGGTCCCTTCGCTATCTTTCCAAAGATAATCTCCATTGGCATCTTCAATAAATTGTGCGACCCAACTTTGACCTTGTGGTAAATACCAAATATCTTTAAACATAGCTCCGCTTAGAACAGTTGGGGTTTCCTTCGCTTGTTGGGCTATTTTTTTAGCTTCTGAATATTTTGCTTCAATATCTGAAAAAATACGATCTGCTTCTTTTTCTTTATCGAAAAGTACTCCAAAAAACTTAATCCATTCAGCTTTACCTAAGGGTGAAGTTTCCGTCCAGTCGCCATTATATAGTACTGGTATTCCTGTATTGGAAATGGTGTTAAGTGATTTGTTGTTTCCGTCTATTCCGAAACCTATTACGATATCTGGGTTGAGTTCAATTAAAATTTCTGTGTTTATGTCTTCGTTATTGCCAAGCTCTTTTATTTCTCCATTATTAATTCTTTTTCTTGTAAATGGAGAGGATATATACTCTAAGTTAGGGAATCCAATAAGTTTCTCTGAAACACCAAGCATTTCTAGAGAGGGAATATGTGTTGTTGAAGTAACAACTATAGAATTTAAAGGTATTTCTATGACTGCATCATAGTCATCTGGGTTATCAAGCGTAACCCCTTTGTTTATTATAGCATATGAAAATATCTTTTCTGAACCGGGCCACGCGTTTTTTACATTTAGTACTTTGTAATTTTCATGATGTTGAATGTCAAATCCTTTCGCATAGTCAACAGATTGTATTTGTTTTTCTGAAGCACTAGTGTTGATCTCTTTTTTGTTTTCTGTTTTACAGGAGATAAAAATAAATACAATAAGAAGAAAATAGATTTTTTGCATCCTCAAAAATAATAGTATTTGTTTTGTTTGGGCTATTAATTAATAGCTTATTTTTGCAAAGAATTTTGGTGGAAGGTTTTATGACCTTCCTTAAAAGGGAATTCGGTTCAATACCGAAGCTGTTCCCGCAACTGTAAGTCGTCTCGTTAATAAAACGAGATCGTGCACTCTTCAAAACCACTGCTTAGGCGGGAAGGTCGCACAATTGACAAGCCAGGAGACCTGCCAGACTTTTTAATTTAATTGGAACTTTCGGGATAAAGGTTTGTTTTTATAATGAGGCATTTTTATATATTATTTGTGTTATTTTATTGTGCATCATCAACATCGGTGTTGGCGCAGCTAGACTCTATTCAGAAATTAGATGAGGTGATTATTGCCGATACTAAGCTTACTGAGTACGCTGAAGGGTTTCAAGTAAGATCGCTCTCTGACTCTATTTTGTCTAGAGATAACGCTTCTTTAACCGATGTTTTGAGATATAATTCTTCTATATATTTTAAAGAAAATGGATATGGCATGGTATCATCTCCTTCTTTTAGAGGAACTAATTCTTCACAAACTGCGGTGATATGGAATGGTATTTCGATTAATTCTAACTTAAATGGGCAAACCGACTTTAATCTAATTGCACCAAATTCTTCCGATCAAATTACGATTCGTAGTGGCGGTGGATCTGTTCAGTATGGAAGTGGAGCGATAGGAGGAAGTATTCATTTAAATAATGAAATAGCATTCAGAAAAAATCAAAAAAATGAATTAGAGATCTCTTACGGAAGTTATGAGACTTCAAAAGCTATATTTAAAAGTGTTACTTCAAGTGATAACATATATAGTTCTGTAAACGTGAGTTATATAAATTCATTAAATGATTATAAATATTTAGGGGAAGGAATAAAAAACGAAAATGGAGCGTTTCAAAAGTTAAACATTGGATATAATTTTGGAGCCCGTTTTAATAATCATGTTTTTACATGGAATTCAAATTATTTTTATGGAGATCGAAACTTTTCATCTTCCATTACAGCACCTTCAAAGAATAATTATAAAGATGTTACTACTCGAAATTTATTGAGTTGGACCCTAAAATCATCACAACTTATTTCAAAATTTAAGGCAGCACATTTATTTGAAAGATATCGTTACTTCCCAGATAAAGATAAATTGTTGTTTTCAGAAGGGAAATCAAATACATACATAGCAGATTATAGTTTAGATTATTTTGCCTCAAAACGATTAAAATTTAATGCAATCCTTAATTATACGTTAATTGATGCAAAGGGAAGTAATATTGGTTCGAATCAACGAAATACCTTATCTGCTGTTTTATTAATGCAACATAAAGTATCTTCTATCTTAAGTTATGGTTTAAATGTTCGTAAGGAGTTTTTAAATGATTTTGAAAATCCATTATTAATTTCATTAGATGGTAAACTTCAATTAAGGCCTTGGTATGCTATAAAAGTAAATGCGTCAAAAAACTATAGAGTGCCTACTTTTAACGACTTATTTTGGGAAGCAGGGGGAAATATAGGCTTAGCCCCTGAAACTTCTTTGCAAGCTGAATTAGGGCAAGTTTTTGAGTTCTCAAATTTGAAATTTAATTTGAATGGTTTCTTTATCGATTCAAAAGATTTAATTTCATGGAGACCTAATGATTCGGGATTTTGGCAGCCTATTAATATAGCCGAAACTCAAAATTATGGATTAGAAGTTACCTCAGAATATTTAAAAAGCTTCAATCAGCATCATTTGAGTGTGTTGATGAATTATTCCTATACCAAAGCAACTAATAAAGAAAAGAACAATCAATTACTATATGTGCCTTTTCATAAGGCGACAGGATTACTTAACTATCAGTTTAAAAAATTTAGTTCCTATTATCAAGTGTTATATACGGGTAAAGTGTTTACAACTACCGATAATATTGGTGTTGTAGATCCGTATTGGGTTTGTAATTTAGGAGCGGAATATCAATTAAATACAGCACATACACCTATAACCATAGGCGGAAAAATCAACAATATATTTAACATCTATTACGAAAATGTGGCATATCGACCTATGCCAGATCGAAACTTTCAATTATTTATCAATTTTAAATTTTAAACAAAAATGAACTTTTTAAAAAAACTTAGCCTTTTATTATTTGTCACAGTATTCCTTTTTTCTTGTAGTAGTGATGATGATGTAAATGTGGAAGCTCCCAATTGTGAACAAGCTATTAATGGAACTATTGATATTTGTACCATTTTAACAGAAGACCCTACAGATCCTATTGGACTTGAAGATTGCGATGCGGATGGAATTAATAACCTTACTGAATGTCAAAATGGAACAGATCCTCTAGATGCTTTTTTAGGAGATTATGAAAGAGGAATATTAATTACAAACGAAGGGCCTTTTGGAGAAGGAACAGGAACTGTTTCTTTTATTTCTGAAGACTTTTCATCAACCAGTGGTAGTATTTTTAACACAGTCAATAATCTTGACTTAGGAAATATTGTTCAGTCTATGGGCTTTAATGGTGAAAATGCATATATCGTAGTTAATAACTCAAATAAGATGCATGTAGTAAATCGTTATACGTTCGAATTAATTGCCACAATAGAGACAGGGTTAGACAATCCTAGAAATTTTGTAGCTGTTGAAAATACGGGGTATGTTACGAATTGGGGAGATCCATTTGATGATAATGATGATTATGTAGCACTAATAGATTTAACAACAAACACAATAACTGGATCTATTCCTGTAGATTTTGGTCCTGAAAAAATAGTAACAGATAGGACTAGTGTTTTTGTAGCGCACCAAGGTGGATATGGTCAAAATAATAAGATTACCATTATTGATACTTCTAATAATACGGTTAATTCTACTGTTGATGTAGGAGATGTACCTAATTCAATGGTTTTATTTGAAGATAATCTTTGGATTCTATGTGGTGGAAACCCAAACTTTACAGGAAACGAATCCAACGGAAGATTAGTTAAACTTGATTTAAACTCGAATAATTTAATTCAGGCGTTCGATTTTGGAACTACAGATCATCCAGGTAGTTTGTCTTTAGATGATTCAAATTTATTATTTAATTTAAATGGCGCTGTGTTTAGCATGGATAATAATGCAACTTCCTTACCAAGTACAAGTATTATTGATGGATTCTTTTATACGATGACTGCTAAAAATGGTAAGTTATATGCAACTGATGCTGGAGATTTTTCAAGTAATGGAACTTTAAAAGTGTTTGATCTCTCTACAAATTCAGAAATAGAAAGCACTGTAGTAGGTATTATTCCTGGAGGAATTTATTTTAACGAATAATATTTCTTTTTACTAATTGCAAAAAGCACCTCATTAGAGGTGCTTTTTTATTGGTTGTATCTGAGCAATTGATCGTATTATTTTATTTCAAAAAGCAGAAATTGATTGAGTT
The DNA here is from genome assembly GCF_047730175.1 of Candidatus Marifrigoribacter sp. Uisw_064. Taxonomy (GTDB): domain Bacteria; phylum Bacteroidota; class Bacteroidia; order Flavobacteriales; family Flavobacteriaceae; genus Marifrigoribacter. Next base: position 163,026 of record NZ_CP159833.1, on the reverse strand, counting down.
GTTTTCCGTAGACTTGAAAATTATCATCACTTACAAAAAGAAGCGTCTTATTGCCATTGGGAAGGATAGGACCAAACGTAATACCTTCAATATTATCGACAATGTTTTCAGTTAGATTGTCTTTAAAACTATCAAAATCTAGAATCAATTCTTTCTTTAAGGGAATGTAATTGATTTCTTTCAAAGAATTAATTGCTAATGAGTTTGTGGTGTTTTCATCGGCATACGCATGATACACTCTAACAATATTACCATAAGCACCATAACCGCTTTGATATATTCTTTCAATCATAAAAAAATGATTGGGTTTAAACTCTAGAATATCAGTGACTCCGTTGAGGTTAAAATCTCCAATAAATGGTTTTGTGATAGGGGAGAGTTGATATACAAATTCTTTGGTAGCCTTTTCTTTTTCTTTATCAAAGTAAGTAATACGTATAGGTGAATTAGCTTCAAGGTATTTGGGCTCTTCACCATCTATTTTTAAAGGTAATTCCATTGCGGTCCAATACCCTTTATCATCGAAACTTCTTGAAAGACCTTCAAGGGTTTTATTGTGTATTGGTTGCGCTTCACTTATTGCTGAAAACCGTTCTGGTAAAGGTATATTTTTTATAAATTTCCCTTTAGAATTTGAAACAAATAATAAAGGATTTTTTTCATCTTTAATTTTCCCTTCACTAGTCAATACGATGTTTCCAGAACTGATATCAACAATGATTGATTCTAGGTCTAAGGCATTTTCTTTATAAAAAGGATGGTCTTTAAAGGAGACTACATCGATGATTTTTAAATCTGAAATTTCTTTATTCTGAAGAGTGATTTCTGCTTTATAAAATCGTGGATTTTTTGAATCATCTACTATTAAATAATAAAACCCATTAACATAGTCGATACCTGAGATTCCACCTATTAGAGTTTCTTCATACTCTTCACCTATAGGTATTACATATTCATCTAAAAAAGATAATTCTATATTTTCTGAATCTTTTTGATGAGAAGCACAGCCTAAAAGTAGTATTGAGAAAAGTAATGTATATAAATGCTTCACGTTAACCTTTTTTCTTTATCATTTTCTGAATAAACACATTATTTGGAATCGTAATCTTTTCATTCTCATTATTTCTAATACTTAAGAAAAAGATACCTACATCAGACACTTGCCCCTCAATATTAAAATCCTTATCCATAATAGTAATAGTGTCACCAATATTTACAGGATGATTAAAAAATATGATAAGTGAAGAGGTAATGTTTGAAATTATTGACCATTGTGCAAAGAATGCAATTCCTAACACAGTTAAAAGAGAGGTAATAAAATACATTAATTCCGACTGATCAACTCCCCAAATAAATAAAATGATATTAAAAATTAAAACAAAATATATTAGATGAATCAGTTTTTTAATAACTTTAATTCTAGGTTTTGAATAGGTGAATTTAACTCCAACTTTTTTTATAATGTATTGACTTACTGTATTAATAACAATATAGGATACAATAATCACTGTAGTTTGTATGATCTGAATTTGATATTCCTCCATGATGTTTCTTAGTGTAGGTACTAATTTAATTCATTCAAGTGGATATTAGGTAAAAACAAATGAAGGATTTTTCCTTTAGAACCATTACCAGCGTCATACTCTTCTATTATTTCTAGGTTTAGAACCTGAGGATAGATTTTTTTAGGCTTTAGTGTTTTTAGATCTTTCAAAATATGATATAACGAGTATGATAAATCAACTATTCCTTCAGACTTAAAATAGTCCTATTCTGCTATTTGGGGCATGTTTCCTAACTGGCGAAGCATTTTAGCATGATTCCGTATCGCTGTAAAAAAAGTTCGATTGGAACTATAAGGGATACCATATTCTTTGGCTGTTTCGATCACAATTTTAGATAACTCTCTATAGTGTACATGACAAACTCCTGGCAATAAATGATGTTCTATTTGATAATTCAAGCCACCGATAAGCCAGGTAAATATTCTAGATCCTGGAGAATAATTAGAAGTCGTTGCAAATTGATGGGTATACCAATCCCCAGCTATAAGACCTTCTTCATCTGGAAGAGGAAACTCGGAGCTCGGCATTATATGTGCAATTTGAAATACAATACTAATTAAAAGCCCTGTAAAAAAATGCATACTTAAAAATGCCAATACGATATGCCACCATGGTAAATTTACTATAATTAACGGTAAAATTAGCGCGTAAGAATAGTATAAAACCTTCCATGCTGCAATACTTATAACCGCATTTCTAAATTCGTTTTTTTCAACCAAAAAACCCATTTTATGATATCTATTTATTCTAACAAAATCTTTTGTTGTGATCCATGAGATCGTAGCTAAGCAATAAAAAAACCAAATATAGATATGTTGAAATTGATGCGTCCAGTATTTTTTGGCATGCGGTGAAAATCGAAGGAAAAAAGGTGCATTAATATCATCATCGGAATGTTCAATATTAGGATACGTATGATGAAGTACATTGTGTTGAATTTTCCAAACCGTAGCATTGGCTCCTATAAGATTGAATGTGTAGCCAATAAAAGTATTAATTTTTTGATTGTTTGAGTATGCCCCATGAATTGCATCATGCGCAACACTCATTCCAATTCCAGCCATCCCAAGACCACTAGTAATATATAATAAAAAAAGAACCCAAGTGCTTGTAACGATTCCTAGATTTATAATTAGAAATGGAAGAAAAAATATTGTAAGCATTAATATCGTCTTAGCAATCATACTTTTGTTAGCATGTTTGTTAAGTTCATTTGTTTTGAAATAGGTTTTTACCTTTTTTCTCAAGGTTTTTGAAAAATCGATTCCTGTTTCTTTTGAAAATTTTGGGTGTATGATATGGCCTATATTTTAATTAATAAAGTTCTAATGTACTACTAACACTAAGTATTTGAGTGAAAAAAAGGAATTAAACTTGAATTGATTCACCCAAAGAAAAGCACCTATCAATAGAACGATTGAAAGATAGGCTAAATTGCACCAGTATAACTGAATTAAGAGCCCTATTGCTATTTTTTTTCAAACACTAAGCGGTAATGATCCATCACCTCATTTTCAAAACAGACTTTATTAGGGCTTACTTTGAAAATAGCAACCAAGTGCCTGAATTCTTTATCTGTCAAATATCTTGGAATGAGTGAGAGATACAGCCAGTATTTTTTGAGATTAAATTTTCTAAATTTCTTCCGCCATTGAGCAATGGTTTCTATATAATCTAGTCTTCCACTACTTTTAGAAATTAATTTGAATCCGGGCTCTGCACAATCAATAACCATTTCGGGGCCATAGGGAAGCCAAGAACCAGGAAATTGTTTTACCATAAGTGCCATGATATAGGCGGTAGATCCTTTTTCAGCATTCACGTCCAGTTCTTCAAATTCAATCATATTCTTACTAAAAACCATGGTCTGCATATAAAACCTTCCTCCAACAGGCATTAAGTCATAGAGTGTTTTAAAAAAATCACGATACAATTGCTCTTGTTTGCCCGCCTGCCATTCTTCTACAGAACAGAAATGCTCTAATCCACCAATACAGGTAATAGCATCAAAAGTTCCAAAATCTTCAGGTTTTATATAACGGCAATCTTTCACTATCACATTATAACCATTTTTTTGACATGCATCTGCTTGTCCTTGTGAGAGTGTTAAACCTATACTTTCTGCACCTCTTTCTTGTACAATATATCGTGTGAATGGTGCCCAGCCACATGCCATGTCAAGCACTTTACTATCCTTTTTGATATGAAGACTGTCTGCTATAAATTTATGTTTTGCTTTTTGAGCTTCTTCAAGAGTCATCGAAAAATCACCATCATATTTAGCTCCACTATAATCTCCAGTCTCCCCCATGCTTAGACGAAAAATCTCATCGATAGTGGTATATGTAAAATCTAAATCTTTTTGTTCTGCCATTGTTTTTTTTGATTAATTATAGTCAACAGTTTAATTTATTGAAAATAATGATTGAAGGTGGCCCCTTGTTTCATTTTTATGAAATCTAAAGATAGTTAATTATTTGTACTAAGATTAATTCTAGAAACTATCTAGGCATTTTTGTGATACCTTATTCTGAAACTTTTTAATTTAATCAGTTGTTCGTATTATACGATATGCTATTACTTATAATTTGTACGTTTGTTTATTATGAAGAAGAATGAAAATGGAACTAAAAAAGTAATGAAACCTTGGCCAACTAAAGAAGCTATGGAACAGGTGTATACAATGAAACTTTGGGGGGATAACAAATCTCATTTTTATTCAGGGGTTGGATCACATCATCCAGAGATAATAGATCCATATATAACTATTTTGAGATCATTTCTAAGCTCTTTTAAAGCACCTCTTGTGGTATCTGATTTAGGGTGTGGAGATTTTAATGTTGGAAAAGAATTGGTGAAGCATACTAAGAAATATGTAGCTGTAGATATAGTAGCAGATCTTATTGATTATAATAAATCAACATTTAAAGAAGAAAATTTAGAATTCCATTGTTTGGATATCGCAGTAGATCAATTGCCTTCTGGCGATTGTGCTTTATTAAGACAAGTGCTCCAGCATCTATCGAATACTGAAGTACAAAGTATCCTGAATAAGTTAACTGATTTTAAATATGTTATTCTAACAGAACATATCCCTGAAGGAGATTTTACGCCTAATAAAGAGATTATTTCTGGACAAGGAACGAGACTAAAAAAACAAAGTGGATTAAACTTAGTAGCCCCACCATTTAATTTTAAGGTAAAAGAAGAAAAACAATTACTATCTGTTAATTTAAATAATGGCAAAGGGCTTATTGTAACTACGTTGTATGAAGTTTAATACAAGTAATCAATTAGCTAACTAATAACCTTAGGCGTTGTTAACTTCTGAGTTTTCAAGTATATCTCCAAGTTGACAATCTAATGCATCACAAACAGCATTTAGAGTGCTAAACCTTATCGCTTTTACTTTTCCAGTTTTTAGTTTGGATAAATTTGCTAATGAGATATTTACAGTTTCCGATAATTCGTTAAGTGACATTTTACGTTTTGCCATCATAACAACCATGTTTACGATAATTGCCATAGCTTATACAGTTTCTTCTAGTTCCTCTTGATACTCAACCCCTTTTGAAAAAATAGTTGCAATTACTTGTAGCCATTGTTGTGTAGCGTTTTATTCAATTAATTCGTTTTTGATTTTCTGATTTATTCTAGTCAAATCTTTTGCAAATTGAAATTTGTCTTTTGGTGAAATTATTACCTCATTAAATTCTCCATATTTTAATTCAATTCGGTCAAATGATGGTGCAGGTGATGATATTATACTTTTGGTTTTAGTTATTACTCTTATTTCATTAATGTCAATCGGTTTAAATGAAAATAACCCACATTTAATTTTCAGTTTATCATTGTCAATCGTGTATTCTGTTTTTAAAAATAGATGTGCAATGAAAGCAAAGATTAATGTAAGAATCGCCAAAAATCCAATCGATTTCACATTAAATCTTCCATTAATTAAACTAGGAACTAATGGTCCATAAAACACCAAGAACATAAAAGTCAGTAGTCCATAAGAAACTTTCGATGGATATTTTTTTGTCATAGAATTTTCTTTTTCTCGTTTTAGTTTAAATGCTACACAACGTTGTTGTGTATAGTTAGTTGCGTGGATAAGCACGTAATTTAATAAATAAAAACCTACTTAAAAAATCCGCGAGGATTTTCGTAAGTAGGCGACAACTAGCCATTAATTATACACGGTGTTGTGCAACGTATTTTATTCTTTTATTTATTTTTTCTTTTTGTCATTTGCTTTCTTATAAATTTTACCCAAAAATTCCAACTACTTGACTTTTGGTCTCCAGAAAAATTATTCTCAATTTTGTCAAATCCATCTTCAATCAAAGCGTTATGTAATGAGTGTATTGCAAAAGACCAAATTAATGTTCCTTTTCCTTTGGTAGTCATCTCAATCGTGTGCTTGATTTCCGTTTTTTGTTTATCCAATTCCTTTATCTCGAATTTATGAATTCCATTAAACCCTTTTGGTTTTGAAAAACGAAATTGAATAATTTCATTCGGATTATATTTCTCAACTGAATACCTTATCGGTCCGTGTCCACCTTTCGCTCCAACCTTAATTCCATCTTTAAATTTCATTTCTGGCCATTTCTCTTTTGGCCAAATTCTGTCGTTTTCGGTTGATAATGTTTTCAATAATTCCGCAATTTTACTTTTCGGTTGATTTAATGTTCTTTGATGGATATTAAGTACTTTCAATTTATTCAGTTTTTAATGTAAATACGGATTTTTCTATATGTTGCACAACGTTGTTGTATATGGTTTGTTGCGTGTTTCAAGCAACTAATTTAGTAAATAATTACCGACCAAGAAAGTCCGCGAGGACTTTCGTAAGTAAGCTAGAATTAGCAATAAATTATATACCGTGTTGTGCGTTCGTACTTCTAATTTAATTTGGGCCATAAATATTTGTAGCACCAATTCTTATTATTTTAAACGATATTACTTCTCACTTTTTAATGATTCGTATACCGACTTTCTAATTCCTTTATGAATTACCTCTTCAAAAACTTGTTCTCTAGTCATAAATATACCGAATAGATTATTTTCTGGATCAATCCAAAAATGAGTATTATGATAACCAGGCCATCCAAAGACACCTTTTGGTGAATTTGTTCCGTCAATATCGGGGTGTTTTAAAACAAAAAGACCAAAACCTTGATCAAAACCATCGTCATAAGGGTTTAATGAATAAGACTTTGTCATCATATCGATACTTTTTTGTGATATAATTTTTTGCTCTTTAAATGTTCCTCCATTTAATAACATCTGGCAAAAATTTGAAAAGTCATTTAATGTAGAAACCAAACCCTCACCACCAAAATATGCTTTATTGTTAATGTCATAGCTAAGCTCGTCTTGATCATTCGTAAAACCCTTCATAGTTTCATTGTTAATATACAATGGTTGAAAATTTTCTCTGTCACTTTCTGTTAAATGAAATTTTGTTTGATCCATGTTAAGGGGATCAAAAATCTCATATTTTAAAAATTCATAAAAATTTTTGTTTGATACAACTTCCGCTACTCTTCCAAGTATTGCCATATTAATACCATATTCGTATTTTAGACCAGGCTCAAACTCTACCGGTTGATTTGCAACATCAGAAGCAAAGTCTTTTAGATTATCATATTTTAAAGTATTTATGAATAATCTTGGATTTCCGTAATATGTGTATCCAGATCTATGTGTCATTAAATGAAATAAGGTTAAATCTTTCTTGCATTTGTAAATTCCGTCATCTCCTTTACATTTAAGATTTTCAAATTCTGGAATATATTTAGAGACTTTATCTTCAAAATTAATAAGCCCTCTTTCATGCAGTATCATCATTGCTACAATGGTAATGGGTTTTGACGAAGACCATAATGGAAATATAGAATTTTTGTCAATTGCTTTTCCGTGCGGATTATTGGTGTTTTCTATATGATGGTATCGTACCTCGCCATCTTTAAAAACGAGAGCAACATTACTTCCAGTAATTTCATCTTCAATAAGATTTTTCTGGAATGTTTCTATTTTTTCAAACTGTGAATACACATTGCAAATAGATGCAAAGAAAAAGAATATTATTATTTTTTTCATAATGATGTTTATTTGTTGCCTATTTTCGATAGTTCTCGGCTTTCCCATTTTTATATTATTGATTTTCCCGTATAACGCACAACGTTCAGTGTATGGTGTCGTAGCATCCCGAAGGGTGCTATGCACTATACACATTGTTGTATGCCGTTTTAATTATTTTCAACTATTTGTATTTCCTTATCTGTTAATTTATAAAGCTCATAAACCATTTGGTCTATTTCAGCATCTGTTTTATCAATTTCAACTTTTAGGGTTTGTGCTTCTGCTTTTTTGGTTTCAAAAACATCCATCCACTCCATTTCATCTGTTTTGGTAAGCTTTTCCCCTCCTACTTTTTTAATGGCTTTATTCAATTCTTTTATAAATTCTCCAAACTCTAACTCGTACCATTTTTGGAGTTTTTTCTGGAGTACTATTTCACAAAATTGTGAGGTTAGGTATTTTATATATGAATTGTTTATTGTCTCAAACTTTTCATTTAAACTTATTATAACATCAATTTTATCTAAAAATTCAATTGGTATTGTAGCAATAATTGGCACCTGATTTAAGACATTAGATGAGTATGAAAAATACCCGCCAGCTTTGACAGGCGCTAATCTTTGTAAGAAAAACTTAATTAAAGATGAATTTAACAATGCCATAAGGCCAGTGAGCGGGTAATTATTTTCAGCCGTAATGGCAAAAACTCTAGCACAACTAAATCCACTACCAGTAGTGTCAATGGAAAATTTATGTCCTTTTACTTCACCTGGGCTAACAATTTTAGGACGATTAAAAATTGTCTTTCTTCCGAATCTAGTTAAAGCATACCAATCTTTTCTATCAGCAAAAGTTTTTCTTGAATCCTTTCTTTGTTGAAGTCTTTCTTTATGCTGATTTAAATAGGCAAAAGCATTAGGATATTCATTTATTAACTCCTCCTCACTTAATACTACAGTTTTATCACCCACTTCTTTATATGGGTATAAAACATATTTACTTGGGCTAGCTTTGCCGTATTTTATTGGGTCAGCCGCTCTAATTATTGGTAGTAGAAGTTCTTTTTCAATAGGTAAAGATGTAATCTCGTCTGGATTGAACATTAATAATTCATCTAAACCAGTAAAAAGCCCAGCCCATGCATTTCCAATTTCACCTAATGTTTTAAAATTAGATAGTTTATTTAATAAATTACTTTCATTTTTAGAAACTAATTGCCAAGTCGAATCATCAATTGATTTAATTTCAATTTCAATAAAACTATTATAGTCTCCGGTCTTCGCTACCTCAATATTATTTATCTTTTTATACAGAAAATCCTTAGGCAAACCTTTAGATAAATTGTAAATACTTACATAAGTCAAAGCATCATCAAAAATTGGTAAGTCACCAAAATCTATTATTTTCTGAATTGTCAATTTTTCAACTATAAATTTTCTAATATTCTTCCCATACTCCGCATTTTGAAATTGATTAGAGGTTATGAAAGCAAGTATTCCTCCATCTTTTAATATTTTTTCCGCTTGCTCAAAAAATATGATTGATATATCAACCCTTTTAAAAGCTGTAATTTTATTTTTTTTATACCAATCAATTTCTTCATGTTCTAGCTCTTGAACTCTTACATATGGCGGATTTCCAATAACAACATCAAATCCACCTTTAGCAAATATCTCTTTAAACTCTTCTTCCCATTTAAAAGCTTTATCTCCTGCAACAGATTTACTGTCAATTAAAGAATTACCACATTTTATGTTGCTACTTAAATTGTTAAGTTTTCTTCGTGGTTGTGCTGTACGTAACCATAAAGAGAGTTTGGCTATTTCTACGGATTCTTCGTTTAAGTCAACACCAAAAATATTGTTCTCTAATACAGTATTTTCAATATCCGGAAACACAAAACCACCACCTAATAAGTTGGTTTGTAATTCACTAATATACTGGTGTTCTTTTATTAAAAAATCTAAGGCTTGGTTTAAGAAAGCACCTGAACCACAAGCGGGGTCTAAAATGGTTATTTGTAATAACCAATCTCTGTAAGCTTCAGAATTGTCCATCAACTCTTTTAACTTCGCTTTAGTTCGTCCTTTTCTACTTTTAAAGTATTCTTCCTCTATAACTCCTAATTCTGTTTTCTTTTCAGTACAAAGCTTCCCAACGGTATTGTCTACTATGTATTTGGTTATGTATTTTGGTGTATAAAAAACACCATCTTTTTTTCGTTTACTGGTTTGTTTGTCAAAATCTCCTCCTTCAATTTCTGCATTTACACTTTCAATTTCGTTGAGTGAATTTTCAAAAATGTGACCCAGTATGTTCACATCTACTTGGCTTTCAAAATCGTAGGCTTGTAAAGCATTGGTATGTTTAGCTAATAATTCATCACTAATTATTAAACTGTCTAAAACAGGGTCAGGTTTAAACAAACCTCCGTTATAGGCAAATATTTCAGCAGTTTTATCTGTTCCTTTTCGCCCTGTATCTAAATAGTTAAAGTATTTTTTGTATCGGCTATACAAAGGCACTACTTCATCTAACTCTTTTAGCTTATCCCATTGCTCTAATATCTTAACGGTAGAGTTTGGTGGCAATAAACCCCTATCTTCTGCAAAAAAGATAAACAGAAAACGGTCAATCAGTTTTTGTGATTTCTTAAATAAGTTGTGCTTAATATTTTTGTTCGCTCTTTCAGCATCTTCAATATTTAATTCAGCACGAAAGACCTCATTTTTCATATTGAGCTTTACCAAATCTCTAAATAACTCTCTTTTAAAGGTAGAATAGTCTTTATAAAATTGCTTGGTAATTGCTTCTTCCTCTTGTACCGAAGCTTCTTTTATCTTTAAAGGGACATTATTAAGTAAGTTCTCTTGGGCTAAACACAAGTAAAGCAGTTCAAAACGTTCTTGATTGATGGTAAACAAATCAAACTCTTCAAAATCAACAGCATTGTTAATGTAAAAACGAATCTTCTCAAAATTGGAAGTAATTACATAAACACAACCTGTTTGGTTTGCTTTATAATCAAAGGCTTGTTGTCTTACTTTTTCTAAGTCTTTAGTATTTGTACCCTTTAACTCAATTACACCTAATGCTTCATTGTCTTTAAGAATTGCTCCATCAGCTTTTCTGCTGTTTTTTTCATTCTTATACTCTGCTACCAAATTGAAATTGGCATTTGGTTTCATAGTGTAACCCAAAATCTTAGAAAACAACTCAGTTAGAAAAATACCTTGGTATTCTTCCTCTTTACTCGAGCGAATATTCTCTTGTATTTTAGGATCGTGAAAGTATTTAGCAAACTTTTTAAATGCTTTTGAAACAGCTTCGCTGTCTTGTTGCTTTAGGTATTTCTTAAGTACTGAGTTTTGGTATAATGGCATTTATTTTTTCTAATTTATTTCAGTTTCCAGTAATGGCATACAACGAGTTTGTATATGAAAAGTAGGGCTTGGCGCAGCGTGCGGCTTGAAGCGGCGAAACCTAGACTTATCTTCTTTCCTCAAAATAAATTGAGCCGCGTGCGAATCAGCAAGGCAAGCGAGTTCAGATTTATCAGAAACCAAGATAGTTAATTAATTGGATGAAACTTTCTATTATCTAAAATCTCGCCCTATTTTTTATATACTTTGTTGTAAAACGTTTTTATTCGCACTTATTTGATTCCGAATGATATTTAATAGGATTACGATTTGCATACTCTTTTCCAATTATGGATTTGCAAAATTTATCCTTGTCCATTTTTATAATTATTTCTAAATACTCAATAAAGTCCTCTGCGTATTCTCCGTCCGCGAAACTTATCAGTTTTAAACTCGGTAAATAAAATTCATTATTTTTTTCAGAAGTTACTTCAACAAATATCAGTCGAGTAGTGTCATAGAAAAAGTTAGTTTTTCCTAGTTTGTGGTTAGGTCCAGTTGTTGCATAATATATTCCGAATTCAGCATAATTTCCAGGGACTAATCTTATTAAAAAAGATTTAGGGATTTCTTTTTCCTCTAAATAAAATTCAGATACAGTATTTAAATTTTTCTCATATACAGTTTCATTAAGAGTTACCAATTCGGTCGAATTTCCCAAAGTCAGAAACGAAATGAATATCAAAACGGATACTGTTAAAATTTTACTCATAGGTTTTTTTAAAATGTTTTACAACGGTTAGTGTATGAAACGTAGCGTGTAAAAAGACGCTAACTTTTCGGATTAACACAGAGCCGAATTTTTATGTTTTGTTTTTATCTTTTCTATTTTAAAAGCCAAATTTAAAAATTTGGCGGTCTTCGAAAATACACATAAACCTCTCGAAAAGCCCTTAATAGCTATGTTTTATACACGTTGTTATGTGCAGGCTTTATTCTTCGTTCGTTCCGAAATCTAATTTGATTTGCTTTTTCTCTTCGATTATTTCTTTTCCTCTTTTTGTTATAATTGTTGTTTCGCCTTCAAATACATTAGTTACATCAAAAACATTTATTTCGGTTATTTTAATATTTCCTTCATCATCCATTTCCTTTTCAAATTCCAACAAACATTTAATTGATGTTCCGTTTTGAAAACTTACCTCACGGTTTAAGACTGAATTTTTGAAATCCGAATCTAATAGATTGAAACTAATTGCTTTTGTATCATAATATCCTCTCCATTTTATTTTTCCGCTTTTGAGAACGGGTGAAACTATTTCAATATTAGCGTCTTCAACAAACTCTGAATCAATTTTTACTTTATGAACGATGAATTTATTAAAATCCTCTCGCGAAACTTTTTTCTCTTTTGATAGAGGAACATTGTTTTCATCTAATTCAGTTGTAGAAATCTGTTCAATTTTATTTTCTTTTAATAAGTTAGAATAGAAATTTGAGCGATGAAATTTAATTTTATCAGTATTTGATATTAGGACTGTTAAATTCTCAATAATTATTGTGCTTTCATCTTCTGAAATATCCTCTTTTTCTAAGTCTCTCTTTAGTTTTTTAATATTAAGTTGAGACTCCTCTAATTGGGATTTTTCAAGTTCTGGGTTCTTAGTTAATTGGTCGGAAATAATATTTGTTAAAACACCAGAAAAGATAACTCCGACAACAGCCAGTATTTTGGTAATTTGCTTTTTAGTCTTTTTCTTTTTCAGGATTTTAATGAACTCCTTAATTCCGCCTTCGGTTAAGGCTTCAATTTCGAAACTCAAATCGAGTTCCAAAATATCAGAAATCTCTTTAAAAACCTTTAATAGTTCAGCTTCTGCTTTATTCTTGACAAAGGCGTCCATTGAATGGCTTTTGTCCGATAAGTAATAATGTAATTCAAGTTTTTCCATTTATTTACTTCAAAGAATAATTTTTATCTCAATTACGGATGTTGCTTTAGCTTGCACATAACGGTTTGTGTATGAAACGTAGCGTGTAAAAAGACGCTTACTTTTCGGATTAACACAGAGCCGAATTTTTATATTTTGTTTTTAACTTATCAATCTTAAAAGCCAAATTTAAAAATTTGGCGGTCTTTGAAAATAAGTACGAACCTTTCGATTTAACACTTATTAGCTATGTTTTATACACGTTGTTACCCACAGTATTTTCCACACTATTTTCTGTCAAACAACACGTAGGTTTTTCCAATTCTGTCGTGCAATGACCTTTGAGTTTTAGTTTGGTCTGTCAACAAAACAATTAAATCAACTACAATTATTAAAAAACTCAAGTTACTTATCCAACTTTGAATAGGATATTCAATTGCCAAACCTTGAGCAAAATCAAAAATTTGAGAATATTCCGCAAGATTTGGGTTGTTAAAGGCAAAATAATAAATGGGAACGAAAAATATCGCAGGAAAAATTAGAATTATACTTCGTAAAAGAGATTGTTTAAAATCAATTTGGTTATAGTTTTGGTCAGTAACTTTAAGTTTGAGAGCCATTTTCCCGAAAGTTGCTCCGTATTTACTTTCCATATATGGTTTGTATAAAATTGCAACTATTGCGATTGGTAGGTAAATCAGAAAACTTTTGAAATTCGAAATGTTGATTGCATTAATAATCAAAGTAGATGCTCCAACAATAATTCCGTCAAGAATATAAGCTCCAGCTCTGCTCCAAAATGTGGCATATTCGACCTGTTTTTCTACTTGATTCTCTTTGTCTATTATTTCGGTCATAGTTTTTTTAATATTGTGGGTAACTTGTTATATCGTTATGTTTATACTCGTTTATCGGCTTGTGTTACTAGATATACATACTTTTTGTGCATTTTTATCTAATAAAAATCCCCACACCGTTCGCCAAAGGCAAATAGGAGTGGGGATAGAGGGTAAATGTACTAAAAATAGTGGTAGGTCTTTTATTTTTTTATCTTTTTTGCATTGACCAAAAAAGAAACAAAAAAGTCTAGCCTGCAGAAAACACTTCTAAATAGTTTGTTTGCGACCTAAATTTTAAAAACTTATCCTCCTTTGTCGGATTTCAAACAGTTTAAAATTTTACGGTCTCTTCACTTCCTATTTCACGAATTGTTTTATGAGGGCAGGGAAAGCTTCCTTTTAAAAAAAAAACGCTTAGGTTTTAGTTTGTAACACTTGCTTTAAAGTCTCCACTTGGGTTGTTAACTGTTTGTTTTCTTCTTGCAGGGTGTTAATGAGTTCATCTTTTTCAGTCCTATTATATTTTAATTCAGCTATAAAATGAGAAGTATTAATCATCAGGTTTTTGCTTACACATAACGTGTTATAGTATCAATTTCATTAACGTTATCCCGAAACGGAAATAATGAAAATTTGTTGAGAGCAACCCAAAGATAAAAAAAAAGCAGGCAAAATGCCCGCTTTTTAAATTCTATAAATTTGCTTTTCTAATGCTCCGCAATCATTAACTGGTATAAAGGCGAATTTGCTTTGCTTTCAGAAATCTCTTCAAACTGAATATTGTTTCTTGGTTGTGGCATTGGACTTGGAAATATTTCATTTAAAGCGGCTGCTAATAAAGGTTCATTCACATCGCCCAAGACTCCTAAATTGCTATAATTTTCTTCCACAACAACATCGGGTGTCAATCCGTCAACATAATCGGTAAATCCTGCTGCATTCACTGTTTTAAATACCAAAGGGAGCATTGCGTAGGTATGTCCGGTATTGGCTTCATTTCTAGAAAAATAGGGTGCCGGTGCATCATACAGTAAAAAGGAAGCTTGAAATTTTCCTGTAGTAACATCACCTACTTGTATTACATTGATATAAGGGTTTAATCCATTTATCACCAACTCACTCGCAGAAGCAGAACGCTGCGAAGTAAGAACATATACTCGTGTTAAATTAAGGCTGTTAATTTGATCACCATTGTCAATGGTCGTATTAAATAGTTTGTCTTCTGCATATACTGCTTGTCGGTCTTCATTCCATCGTTCACTTATAAACAACTCATTGTTAAACTGACCCGTTATCATTGTCGCTAAATCGATAGCTGTGTCTACAGATCCACCACCATTATAACGCAGGTCTAAAATTAAATCGCTTACATTATCAGCTTGAAACTGTGAAAAAGCAGCATTTAATTGTGGATCAAAATTTCGGGTAAATGCATTGTACATTAAATAGCCCACTTTTTGTCCTTGTACGGTCAATGTTTGTGAAATATGCACTGGGTTTTCAGTAATCTGAGATTTTGTAAGGTCAATACTTTCTCCTGTTGGCGTAATCGTAATGTCATCGAAATCAGCTAAACCAATAGAATAAGTGTCTGGGCTTAATAAGTCACTAAAATTGTTTTCATTAATTTGTTGTCCGTCGATTGCATTAAAAATCATCCCTCTTGCAACTCCTTTGTTGCTTGCATCTGAATTTGGCAGTACATAACGCACATAGCCAAACACATTTCCACTTCCGTCAGGGTAGAACACTAAACCGAACTCCATACCGTTATTTAAGGTGACTCCATTTAAAGCATTTTCAAGTGCTACATAGTCATCAACTAATATGCTAAAACGATCTTGTGGAGATTTTAAATAATCAAACAACTCTTCTGGACTATTTTTAGAAACTAGAAAAGCATTTAAGTCGTTTTGATTTGCAAAAGCATCGTTGGATAATTCATCGGTGTCTGCTTTATATAAATAGAAAAAATTAAGACCTCTGTAGATAAAATTCTGGATATCTAATACAGAGGCAGTTTGTATTTCATCGTCGTTATCTTTGAAACAAGAAGTAAATAAGATAGCAACTAATAAAATAAATAAGACTGATTTCTTTTTCATAAGAAAGGGTATATTTCGTTTAGTTTTGTAAACTCCTAAATTAGGGACATTATTGCTGAAACCAAAAAAGAATTCCACTTTTATGAAAATGAAAAGAGCACCCTAAAACGTTGATCATTTAAGGAAATGACAAATAACGAACCTGCCTGCGGCAGGCAGGCAGCATGCCCGTACTGAGCCTGTCGAAGTCTGACCATTAAAAAATATTTATATTGACATATGAAATGTAACAAAAATATAACTAGCTCGTCATAAAGGAGAAGAACATAAATATTGCAACGCTAACCATGGAGCAGAAAGAATTTTTAGATATCATATTACCTGTAAAGGATAAGCTGTTTAGGCTTGCCAGAAGGATCTTGGTATCAACTGATGAAGCGGAAGATGCAGTACAAGAAGTGTTTTTGAAATTATGGAAGGGAAAGGACAACATGGAGAAATATAAAAATCCTGAAGCCTTTGCGATGACAATGACAAAAAATTATTGCTTAGATCGATTAAAGTCAAAACAAGCATCCAATTTAAAAATTGTACATAATAATTTTCATCACACAGATAATATAGAGAGAACTATAGAAGGAAATGAAGGAGTAGAAATGGTTTTAAAACTAATGGAAACCCTTCCTGAAAAACAAAGAATGATTATGCAGTTGAGAGATGTCGAACAATTTGAATATACTGAAATATCAGAAATGCTTGAAATAAATGAAACCGCAATAAGAGTTGGTTTATCAAGAGCAAGAAAAACAATAAGAGAACAATTAATTAAACAATACAATTATGGAATTAGCTAACATAGAATCTTTGTTAGAAGATTATTTTGAAGGAAACACCACCTTAGAGCAAGAAACGATTCTACGTACCTATTTTGCAAACGAAGAAGTTGCTGATCATTTAGCACCGTATAAAAATTTATTTGCAGGGCTTTCCGTAGCAAAACAAGAAGTGTCTCAACGAGCGTTGAAACTACCTGAAACCACAGGAAACACAAGAGGAATGTGGTACAGTATAGCGGCATCAGCAGCAATAGTAATTGTTGTGGCTGGATTTATGTTCTCTAGTCCAGGAATTTCGCAAGGTGAAAAAGATGCCTTAATGGCGTTAAATAAAACAAAAGAAACAATGCTACTATTTTCTGATAATTTAAATAAAGGAACAGAACCTATGTTTTTACTTTCTGAAAACTTTACAAAAGGAACCGATGCACTCCTTGCAATCAATGAAATAACACTAACCGCAGAAAAATTATTAAAATAATAAACATTAATCAAAAATTTAAAATTTAAAGAAATGAAAAAAGTAATTCTATTAATCGCCTTATTAGTCACTCCATTTTTAATGAGTGCGCAAGATGCCTTCGATGTATTCGAAGATGAAAATGACGTAACCTCAGTGGTCGTTACTAAAAACATGTTTAAATTGTTAGGTAAGATGGATTTAAACTCCACCGATCCTGAAGCAAAAGAATACCTTGAACTAGTAAATAACTTAGATAATATCAAAATATTTACTACCGAAAACCCAAGTGTAGCGACACGTATGGATGCTTCAGTTAAAAGTTATGTAGCTAGCTCTAAAGGTCTTTCAGAACTAATGAGAGTGAAAGATGATGGTAAGAACATTAAATTCTATTCAAAAGAAGGAAGTGATGAAAACCATGTAAAAGAATTATTGATGCACCTTACAGGAAACATTGATGGTAAAGAACGAACGGTTATCATGAGTATTACGGGTAACATTGATCTTAAAAAAATCTCTAAACTTACCAAAGACCTTAATATGCCAGGTAGTGATGAGTTGAAAAACCTTGAAAACAATAAAAAATCATAATTATGATACTTACAAGATATATCATAGGACTTGGCCTAGCAGCACTCACCTTGTTTAGCTGTAGCAACGAGAAATCTTTACAAAAGTATTTAGTTGAAAAACAAGAAGATGATACTTTTCTAAAAATAGATATAGCGACCAGTTTATTGCAAGCTAAGGGAAATAGCCTATCTCAAGAAGAGAAAGATATTTTAGAAACAGTTAAGAAAATAAATGTAGTCGCTTTTCCTATAAAAGAAGGGAATGATGCAAATTATGATGCCAATAAAAAAGAAATTAATGACATCATGAAGCAAGATAAATACAAAACCTTAATGAAATACGGTTCCAATAATAAAGGAGCTACATTAAAGTATTTAGGCGAAGAAGATGCGATAGATGAAATTATTGTCTTAGCGAGTGATGCTGAAAAAGGTTTTGCAGTAATTAGATTGTTAGGTGACAATATGAGACCCGATCAAATGTTGAAATTAATGAACTCAATAGATAATGGAGATATTGATGTCACTAAATTAAGCACCATAGGAGAATTGTTTAAAATGTAAACAATAATTTTAATATAAAAAAAGGCTTTCATCTCATCAATGAAAGCCTTTTTTTATATTTATTATTTAATCTGTCATTCAGAACGAGTGTAACGAAGTGAAGAATCTCAATAATAAAAAGATTCCTCGTTACTTGCGCTGTCGGAATGACAAAGAAATCAAATTTAAATCCCCGTATAATTACTCGGAGTAATCACCCGCATTTCAGCTTTTACTTCTTCTGAAACTTCTAAGGTTTCAATAAAATTAGCAATCGATTTAGCATTGATAGTTTCGTTGGTTCTAGTTAAGCCTTTTAAAGCTTCATACGCATTAGGATAGCCTTCACGACGTAATAAAGTTTGAATCGCTTCGGCAACTACCGCCCAATTATTTTCTAAATCTTCAGCAAATTTCGACCTATTTAATAAGAGCTTATTCAACCCTTTTAACGTAGATTGAAATCCAATAATAGTATGACCCATTGGTACTCCAATATTACGTAATACCGTACTGTCTGTTAGATCTCGTTGTAATCTACTAATAGGAAGTTTAGCAGATAAATGTTCGAACATAGCATTTGCTAATCCTAAATTACCTTCGCTGTTTTCAAAATCTATCGGATTTACTTTATGTGGCATTGCACTCGATCCAATTTCACCTTCTTTAATTTTTTGTTTGAAATAATCCATCGAAACATAAGTCCAAATATCTCTGTCCAAATCAATTAAAATAGTGTTGATTCTTTTTAAACAATCGAACAATGCAGCCATATGGTCGTAATGCTCAATTTGTGTGGTTGGGAACGAATGGTATAATCCTAATTTTTCTTGAACAAATGTAGCTCCAAACGCTCTCCAATCTAGATTCGGATAAGCAACTTTATGTGCATTAAAGTTTCCTGTAGCACCGCCAAATTTTGCAGCACTTTTAATATTATTAAGCAAGTCAAATTGCTCTTCAATACGTACCACAAAAACATTGATTTCTTTTCCTAATCGTGTAGGAGAAGCAGGCTGACCATGTGTTCTAGCTAACATTGAAATATCTGCCCAATCGTTTACAAGTACCTTTAGTTTGTCTTTTAATTCGAATAATTGAGGTACATATACCTCATTCATAGCATCTTTTAAAGATAAAGGAACGGCTGTATTATTTATGTCTTGAGAAGTCAATCCGAAATGAATAAACTCTTTAAATTTCTGAAGGCCTAAGGTTTCAAATTTACCTTTAATAAAGTATTCTACGGCTTTAACATCGTGATTCGTAGTCTTCTCAATTTCTTTTATCTCAAGTGCATCTTCAGTAGAAAAATTCGTATAAATTTTTTGAAGTTCAGGAAATAAAGAAGTGTCAAAATCTTTTAATTGTGGTAGCCCAAGTTCAACCATTGAAATAAAATATTCAATTTCGACAAGAACACGATATTTTATTAAAGCTTCTTCGGAAAAGAAAGCTTGTAATGATTTAGTTTTTGAAGCATAACGCCCATCAATAGGAGAAATAGCTTGTAAAGAATGCGTAGACATAGGCTTAAAATTTGAAGGGGCAAAGATACAAATTTGTATTCACTAAGCTTTAGTAGAACTTATTATTTAGCCTTAAATTTTTCTATTTGCTGCAGCACATATTTCCCTCTTGCTTTATAGGCTGCACTTCCCTGATGAATGTTTTTATTAATAATGGTTTTTAATTCTGGATGAATCCAATCATATTGAGTTCCTAAAAAATATAAAGCTAACATTGAATATACCTGACAGGCTACTTTTTGTTGTCTGATTAACCAATCGAAACAACATTCTATGATGATACTTTTTATGATGGCTTCGTTTTTTGTTTTATAAGTAGCAATCATTAGTTTTTCGCAAATCTTTGCAAGAGGGCGTACCGCTTGATTTTTATGGATGTTTGGAATAGTATTAAAGAAAATATCTAGATGAGGTAATAGCAATTTAAAATCAGCTAAACAGATACATTCTAATATCCATGTAGCACGATAGGATATTTCTTCATCTTTTTGAAAACAAAATTCTAATAATTCTGGAAATGTTTCAGGATGATCCATAACCCATTGAGCAACATCTAAACGTGTTTTTCTATAAGCCCTAGTATAACTTAGTTTTTTATATAATTCTTCCGAAGCCATACTTATAGTTTTTCAATCAATTCAATAGCTTTAGGTATGCCTGTGGTCGCTTTTTCAGCAAAGACTGTAATTCTATCAGAAGAATCAATTGCTGGTTTTGGATCAACGAAATAGATGGGAGTTTTATGTTTCGCATACTGTAATAAACCCGCTGCTGGATATACCTGCATAGAAGTTCCAACAACAATTACGATAGCTGCTTTATGCACTAATTCAATTGCTTCATCCATTTTGGGTACGGCTTCACCAAACCAAACGATATGAGGACGTAATTGATGATTGTGCTTATTAACATCACCAAGATTCAAATCTTTTTTCCATTCATAGATTTCATGTTCATTATGAATACTTCTCGCTTTAAACAACTCACCATGAAGATGAGTAACATTTGTGCTTCCTGCGCGTTCATGTAAATCGTCTACATTTTGAGTGATAATATGTACGGTATATTTGAGCTCTAATTCAGCTAAAGCTTTATGCGCTTTATTTGGAGATACCTCATTTAATTGTTTGCGACGTTGATTGTAAAAATCTAAGACTAAGGCTGGGTCTTTTGAAAAACCTTGAGGAGAAGCAACAGACATTACATCGTGACCTTCCCAAAGGCCATTGCTATCTCTAAAAGTGTTAATGCCACTTTCTGCACTAATTCCTGCACCCGATAACACCACAATATTCATTGTTTCAATTTTTATATCTTCGTTATTAATTTCAGTTATAAAATTAAATAATAAACTTGGATAATCAATTACTTGAATACTTACTTTCTTTTTTAACAGAACGTCGAAAAAATCTTTTTGATGAAGTGATTTCAAAACGTACCCGACATTTTACCGTGGTAATTGAAGATGTATATCAATTGCATAATACCAGTGCTGTAATGCGTTCATGTGATATTTTTGGAATTCAAGATTTACATGTAATAGAAGAAATGCAAGTAAAGGATATAGATCGTGAAATTGCTATGGGAGCTCAAAAATGGGTCGATATTAATAGGCATAAGTCCACGGTAGAATGCATGAAGACTTTAAAAGACGAAGGATATCAAATTATTGCAACTTCGCCGCATAATGATTCCACCTTAATGCATGATTTTGATGTGTCTAATAAATCAGCTTTTTTCTTCGGAACCGAAAAAGATGGACTGAGTAATGAAGTATTGTCTCAAGCAGATGGTTTTTTAAAAATCCCTATGTATGGTTTTACTGAAAGTTTGAATTTATCGGTATCGGCAGCAATTATTTTACAATCAGTTGTCACTAAATTAAAAACATCAAATATTGACTGGGAACTTTCCGCAAATGAAAAAAAAGAAATTTTACTTCAATGGACAAAAAGTACAATTAAAAGTGTCGATCAAATAGTTGAACGTTATCAAGAAGAAAAAAAAATGTAAATTAGTCACTATCAACCTCTAAAAATCTAATGTATGATTTTCGTATATATTCTACTTGCATTTATTGCTCTATTGATTATTATTGCAACTGTAGCGCCAAAAAAATACCATCTAGAACGAACAATAATAATTAATAAACCTATTTCAGAAATTTTCACTTATTTAAAAAGTGTTAAAAATCAAGATAATTGGTCACCTTGGAAAAAAAAGGACCCAGAGATGAAACAAGAGTTTTTTGGAGAGGATGGAACCGTAGGTTTTATTTCACGCTGGGAAGGAAATAAAGAGGTAGGAATAGGTGAGCAAGAAATAAAAGCAATCGTTGAAAATAAACAAATTGATACAGAACTTCGGTTTATTAAGCCTTGGAAATCGGTGAGTGATGCTTTTTTAAAAGTAAAGGAATTAAATAGCAACAGTACAGAAGTCATTTGGGGATTTTCTGGAGTTAATAAAGTACCAATGAATATTATGATGCTCTTTTTCAATATGGATACATCTGTTGGAACAGATTTTAATGAAGGTTTAGAAAGTTTAAAACAAGTATTGGAAAGTAAATAATATGAAATTAGTTTTTGCAACTCACAATCAAAATAAAGTTAGAGAGGTAAGTGCCTTAATGCCTTCTCAAATTGAATTATTAAGTCTTACAGACATTAAATGTTTTGAAGACATTCCTGAAACTGCTGATACCATAGAAGGAAATGCACAAATAAAATCTACCTATGTAAAGGAAAAGTATGGCTATAATTGTTTTGCAGACGATACTGGGCTTGAAGTTGCATCTTTAAATAATGCGCCTGGTGTTTATAGCGCACGTTATGCAGGACCTGAAAACGATGCTGAGGCGAATATGAATAAATTACTTTTGGAATTAAGTGCTAAACCCAATCGCCAATCTCAATTTAAGACTGTTATATCATTACGTATTGATACTGCGGAAGAATTATTCATAGGAATTTGTAAGGGCGAAATAATAAAAGAAAAAAGAGGTGATCAAGGATTCGGATATGATCCAATATTTCAGCCAAAAGGGTTTTCTGAAACTTTTGCACAAATGACTTTAGAGCAAAAAAGTGAGGTTGGACATCGAGGTAAAGCAGTAAGAAAATTGATAGAATTTTTAAGTTCAAATTTCTGAATTTAAGATACTTATAAAATTTTCTCTTAATCCATTTAAAAAGAGTATATTTGCCGCTTGAAAAAACCTCAGGGTGAGGTTGTGTTTAGTGAAGTAGTATGTTTTATATGTCGAATATACTTCCAATCAACACAGATATAAAACAATTAAATACTACAAAATGAATAAATTTGAAGCCTTAGGCCTTGAAGAAAATTTACTTAAAGCCATAGCTGATATGGGGTTTGAAACTCCATCTGATGTTCAAGAAAAAGCAATACCAATTTTATTAGAAAAAGACACCGACATGGTTTCTTTAGCACAAACTGGAACAGGTAAAACAGCTGCTTTTGGTTTTCCAATGCTACAAAAAATTAATATTGATAGCAGGACTACACAAGGATTAATCCTTTCACCTACAAGAGAACTTTGTTTACAAATTACAAACGAGATAAAGAACTACGGAAAATATTGCAAAGGACTTAATGTTGTTGCTATATATGGTGGTGCAAGTATTACTGATCAAGCAAGAGATGTAAAAAGAGGAGCTCAAATTATTGTAGCTACTCCAGGAAGAATGAAAGATATGATTGGTCGTAGACTGGTTGATATTTCTAAGATAGAATACTGTGTGTTAGATGAAGCAGATGAAATGCTTAACATGGGATTCTATGAAGATATTACAGAAATTCTTTCTCATTCTCCAGAAGAGAAAAGCACATGGTTATTTAGTGCAACAATGCCAAGAGAGGTATCTGCCATCGCTAAAAAATTCATGCATTCTCCAGTTGAAATTACTGTAGGAGGTAAAAATATGGGAGCAGAAAATGTTTCTCATGAGTTTTACCTAGTAAATGCTAGAGATCGCTATCAGTCATTAAAACGTTTAGCTGATGCTAATCCATCTATATTTTCAGTAATATTTTGTCGTACCAAAAGAGATACTCAGAAAGTTGCCGAATTATTAATTGAAGATGGATATAGTGCTGCTGCTTTGCATGGCGATTTGAGTCAGAACCAAAGAGATATGGTGATGAAATCATTTAGAAACCGTCAAATCCAGATGTTAGTAGCAACCGATGTTGCAGCTCGTGGTATCGATGTAGAGAATATTACACACGTTATCAATTATCAATTACCTGATGAAATAGAAACGTATACGCACCGTAGTGGTCGTACAGGTAGGGCTGGTAAAACAGGAGTTTCAATCGTAATTGTTTCAAAGAGTGAACGACGTAAGATTTCTGCAATTGAAAAAATTATTCAGAAAAAATTCGTTCAAAAAGATGTTCCTTCAGGAATGGAAATTTGTGAAGTTCAATTATTTCATTTAGCGAATAAAATTAAAAACACTGAAATAAATCACGATATTGATACATACCTGCCAAATATCAATGATGTTCTTGAAGAGTTTTCAAAAGAAGAGTTAATTAAAAAAGTATTTTCTGTTGAATTTACTCGTTTCTATAATTATTATAAAAAAGCGAAAGATCTAAATATTTCGGGAGATGATTATAAGGAAGAATCTAAAGACAGTGTTCGTTATTTCATAAACATTGGAGAAAGAGATGACTTCGATTGGATGACGCTGAAAGATTTCTTAAAAGATTTATTAAACTTAGGAAAAGATGATGTCTACAAAGTAGATGTAAAAGAGAGTTTCTCTTTTTTCAATACAGATACACAACATCAGGAAATGGTGCTAAGTGTTTTTAAAGATTTTCAGCTAGAAGGAAGAAGAGTTTCTGTTGAAATTTCTAAAGATACAGGTAGACGTGGTGGTGGTGAAAGACGTGGTGGAAGAGATCGTGGAGGTAAAAGAGGAGATTTTAAAAAGAGAAGCGATAGAAGAGGAAGTAGTGATAGAGGTGGAAATAGCGACAGAGGCGGAAGTGGTGATAGAGATAGAGGAGGAAGTGGTGAAAAATCTGGATTCAAAGGAAGAAGTCGTAGAAGAGATAGTAGTTCTAGCGATAATAAAGGCACAGGTGGAAGACGTAGAAGTAGAAGTTAATTATAACTTTTTTTCATTTTAAGTAAACTTTAATAAACTTTAGTTTAAAAATTTAGTCTAATCATTTACTTTTACAAAGATTATGAATAAGACACTATACCTACTTTTAATTGTATTAATTGCAAATACCGCTTGGGCTCAAGATGTTACAAACCCTGTCATCGATGGAAAGGTCCTAAATGCAGCAAATGATAAAACATTGCAAAATGTTCATATTGTTAATCTTAATCAAGTTATAGGAACGGTTAGTGATGAAAAGGGAGATTTTGAACTTCGTGCAAAGGTAAATGATACCTTATATTTTTCTTATTTGGGTTTTAAATCTATTCGAGTTAGAGTAACAAACGATTGGTTAAAATTCGGTAAGATTAGAATTAAAATGACAGAGCTTAGTATCGCTTTGGAAGAAGTGGTTATTCGTCCTATACAATTAACGGGCTATGTTGAGGTAGATGCTAAGATCATTCCTATTTATGATAATTATCGTTATAGAATTGCAGGAGTAGGATCAGGTTATGAAGGTGGTAGCACTAAACCTGGCGCAGTTAGTAAAGTATTAAGTGCCATTTTTAATCCCGCCGATTTTCTCTATAATGTCTTCGGAAAACGACCCAAACAAATGCGGAAATTACGTCAGATGAAAGAAGATGACGAAATTAGAAACCTGCTACAATCTAAATTTAACAGAGAAACCCTAATGATGGTTTTACAATTAGAACGTGTCGATATTGATGAAATATTGAATAATTGTAGCTACTCTAGAGACTTTATTAGCTCTGCAAATGACCTTCAAATTCTGGACGCAATTAGCGAATGCTATGAAGAATATAAAGTGTTAAACCGCAATAGAGGATAACACTATTTGTAATTTTATTTAGCATTATACCAAATTACTCCATCTAATATTTTACATTAAAACGCTAAAAATGAAATTTATAAAATCATTTCTCTGTTATTAATTACTCTTTTAAGTTTTTGAAGAGAAGATAATAAGAATACAGATTGTTGTGAGAACGGGTATAAATTAATTTCAATCTTAATTATTCAGTATCTTTATTGAAAATATTTAGCCTAAAATGCATCAAACTGTAGAGAAGCAACGCCTTTTTTTTGAATCTAATTCAACCAAAGATTTAACCTTCAGAATATCACAACTTGACTTACTTCAGAACGTATTAAAAGAAAATGAGACCTTACTTTATGAAGCAATCTATAAGGATTTTAAGAAATCTGAATTTGAAACCTATATAGGTGAATTGGCACTTATCTATGAAGATATAAAAGAAGCTAAAAAAAAAATATATCGTTGGTCCAAAAGAAAAAGAGTTAGTACCAATCTTTTAAATTTTCCTGCGACAAGTTACCGTATACCAGAACCTTTAGGTGTATGTTTAGTAATTGGCGCTTGGAATTATCCTTTTAGTTTATCTTTTTCACCAGTGATAGCTGCACTTACAGCGGGAAATACAGTGATACTTAAGCCAAGTGAAATTTCTTCTGAAACCAGTAAATTAATGGCTTCATTAATAAATGAAAATTTTGATTCTTCCCTTTTTAAGGTAGTAGAAGGAGGGGTTTCAGAAACTACAGAATTATTGCAGCAGAAATTTGATAAAATATTTTTTACTGGAAGTACTGCTGTAGGTAAAATTGTATACCAAGCAGCAGCTAAACATCTAACACCTGTAACTCTAGAATTAGGAGGAAAATCACCTGTCTTTGTAACGAAGGATTGTCATTTAACTATGACTGTAAAGCGATTAATTTGGGCGAAATTTTTTAATGCAGGCCAAACTTGTATAGCTCCCGATTATATTATGGTAGATCATTCTATTAAAGATGATTTTTTAGCTTTGGCAAAAATAGAAATTGAAAAACAACAGTATTCAACTGCAAATAAAAATTATGTTGAGATTATTAATGATAAAAATTTTCAACGCTTATCCAACTTAATATCTCCTCAAAACACATTCTATGGTGGAGTTTTAGATGCTGAAAAAAGAATTATTTCGCCTACAATTTTGTATCCTGTTTCATTTAAAGATTCTGTGATGCAAGAAGAAATTTTTGGACCAATTTTACCTATAATATCCTATGATAATTTAGAGGATGCAATTCATCAAGTAAAACAGTTACCAAAACCCTTAGCTTGTTATATATATTCAAGTAGTAGAAAAGTCAAAAATAAAATTCTATCCGAAGTTTCTTTTGGGGGCGGAGCCATAAATGATTCTGTAATGCATATCACGAATAGCAACCTCCCATTTGGCGGTATAGGATCTAGTGGTATTGGTAGTTATCACGGAGAAGCTGGTTTTCAGTGTTTTTCACATTATAAAAGTATTCTTGACAAACCAACATGGATTGAGTTTCCATTTAAATATTTTCCACTTTCTTCAAAAAAATTAAAAGTATTAAAGAGTATCTTAAAGTGGTAAACCTATCCCATATTTTTCTCTCGATTGCTTAAAAGCAAAAAATAAGCTAACTTCGTTTTTTATAGACCCTTTTTAAATTAACGTAATGGCAACTAGAAACTATGAAGGTAAGAGGTTTGAAGATGATTCTGTCTTTAAAACAGTTGACTCTCTTACTGTAGAAGAAGCGTTACAAATAAATATAAATAATAAACCATTTACGGTCTCTATGCGTACCCCAGGAGATGATATTAATTTGGTTAGAGGCTTACTTCATTCTGAAGGTGTTATTAAAAATTCCAACTACAATTTTGATTTAGTTTTAAAGAAAGAAAATGATAGAGGAATTGTAACTATTGTTGACTTAACTATTCCTGAAGATGAATTAGGGGATGGGTATTCAAATAGTAGAAGCTTATTATCAGTATCCTCCTGTGGAATCTGTGGACGAACAGAATTAGGAGATATGACTTTTATGGGTAAAATGATTGAAGAGGATGAAAAAGTAGATAATGAATTAATAACTTCATTGTTTAGTAAAATGAAAAAACATCAATTTGACTTTCATCAATCTGGCGGAACCCATGCGGCAGCTGCTTTTACACGTGAAGGAACATTGTTGAGTACAAAGGAAGATATAGGAAGACACAATGCAGTAGATAAAGTGATTGGTGAATTGATTATTGCTAAGGGATTAAAAAAAGCAACTATTCTAACAGTAAGCGGACGAATTTCATATGAAATAATTATAAAATGCTTTAAAGCAAATATTCCATTTATTGCAGCTGTTTCAGCACCTTCATCATTAGCGGTTGATTATGCAAAGGAATTTGGGATAACATTATTCGGGTTTTGTAGAAATGGAAGAATTACCTGCTATTCAAATCCGCAACGAACAAAATTAAAAAAACCTTCTCAACCAGATATAACAGAGATTGAGATTAAAGTAAGTTAAAAATATTTATGTCAGATAATTTAAGTGAATTATTAGGTAGAAAAGGAATTGAAGAGAATCTTTTTGATAAAATGGGAACTCTAGCAAAACCTTCAGGAACTCCAAGCGACGAAGAGTTGAAAGACTTAGCAAAGGAGTTTTTAGTTGGGACAGCTAATGCTTTTGGAACCGCATCATTTTACGATTTTTTAAGACCTGAAAACAAAGGAAAGAAAGCCTACGTTTGTAATGGAACTGCATGCGAATGTGCAGGTACACAGCCTAGTGTTTCTGAAAAACTAAAAGAACATTTTGAAGAGGATGAAATAGGGCACATGACCTGTCTAGGGAGATGTCATGAAAATAATGCTTTTCATTATGATGGAAAAAATTATTCTGGGAATGCCTTAAATACCTTATCTGAAATTATTGGAAAAGAAAATCAACATAACAATGATGATTATAATGTAGGTGCAAATGGTAGAGAAATACTTACAGAACCATTTACAAATCTTACAGATTATTATGCTCCTTTTCAAAAAGCACTTAAACAAGATTCAGCTTCAGTTTTAGAAGAAATTAAAACATCTAATGTTAGAGGCCGTGGTGGTGCTGGTTTCCCTATGGGGTTAAAGTTAGAATTCTGTAGAAATGTAAAAAATGATGTAAAATTTATTATTTGTAATGCAGATGAAGGAGATCCTGGGGCATATTCAGATCGTTATTTATTAGAGAAAAGACCACATGCTGTTCTGTTTGGGATGTTAATTTCTGGATATGTAACCCATGCTAATTACGGTATTGTTTATATCCGTGCAGAATACCCTGAAGCTGCAGTAATTGTACAAAATGCAATTGATGAATTAAAAGAAGCCAAATTAATAGGTGAAAATATTGATGGGAGTGGATTCGATTTTAATTTTAAAATTATACAAGCACAAGGTTCATATATCTGTGGAGAAGAAACCGCATTAATAAATTCAATTGAAGGCCAAAGACCCGAAGTGAGAGTGCGTCCTCCATTTCCTGCTCAAAAAGGATTGTTTAATAAACCGACAACTGTTAATAATGTAGAAACACTAGCTGCGTTGCATTATATTATTGAAAACGGAGGAAATAATTGGAAAAACATTGGAACGGAACGTTCTTCAGGGACGAAACTGGTTTGCTTAGATAGTTTTTTTAATAAGCCAGGGATGTACGAAGTTGAAATGGGTACACCTCTTTCTGAGGTTGTAAATGAGATTGGTGGTGGATTTAAATCTCCAGTAAAAGCATTACAAATTGGCGGTCCTTTAGGGGGATTAGTGCCAATTTCAAAAATAAAAGATTTGGCTATTGACTTTGAGTCTTTTTCAAGTGAAGGATTTTTATTAGGACATGCTTCTGTTGTTTGTATTCCCGAGGAATATCCTATTATGAAATTGATTGAACATTTATTTGATTTTGCTTCCTATGAAAGTTGTGGAAAATGTTTTCCATGTCGCCTCGGAACAAAACGAGGGCAAGAACTTTCTACGAAAGCATTAAATTCAGATTATAAAATTGACAGAAAATTATTTTCTGATTTACTCACAACCCTAGAACAAGGTTCGCTTTGTGCTCACGGAGGAGGTATTCCTTTGCCTGTTAGAAATGCCATGCAATATTTTGATGATGAATTAAAAGAATACTTCAACTAGACCAAGAAACAATGGATATAGCTTACATAAATAACGAACCGTTTGAAATTGAGAAAGGAGAAACAATTCTTACATTTATCAAACGATATAAAGATAAAAATTTAGTTCCTACACTATGTGATGCTCCAAACTTAGATCCTTTTGGCTCTTGTAGAGTGTGTAGTGTTGAGGTTGCTTTAGAAGAAAATGGTAAATTAAAAACAATGGCATCTTGCCATACACCAGTTGCAGCAGGTCAATATGTTTATCCGAGTACAGAGGCTATAAAAGATTTAAGAAAAAATATTATTGAATTAGTCTTAACAGACCATCCATTAGACTGTTTAACTTGTGAAGTAAACGGAAACTGTGAGTTACAAACCGTAGCAGCGCAAGTTGGTATTAGAGAAGTTCGTTATCCAGAAGGAGATAATCATTTATATAAAATGAAAGATTTAAGTCATCCATATATGACTTCAGATTTATCAAAATGTATTAACTGCTATCGTTGTGTTAGGGCTTGTGATGAGGTACAGGGAGAATTTGTACTAAGTATGTCTGGAAGAGGATTTGATACAACAATTATTAAAGGATTGGATCAATCATTCATGGATTCAGATTGCGTAAGTTGTGGAGCATGTTCTCAAGCTTGTCCGACATCTGCTATTTCTGATGTTTTCCAATCTAAAGCAATTACAGCAACTGATACAACCCGTACGATATGCACCTATTGTGGTGTAGGATGTAATTTAGAGGTATCCACTAGTAACGGTGAAATATTAAGCATAACAGCTCCTTATGATGCTGAAGTAAATCAAGGACATACTTGTATAAAAGGGCGTTATGCCTTTAAGTTTTATAACCATCAGGATCGTTTAGATTCACCTATGATTAAACGTAGTAACGGTGAATTTGAAAAAGTATCTTGGGATGAAGTTTATGAATATATCGCTACAAAGCTAACTGGTTATAAAGATGAATTTGGTTCAGATTCAATTGCTGGAATATCTTCAGCTCGCTGTACCAATGAAGAAAATTATTTAATGCAGAAATTTATTAGAACTGTAATTGGAACTAATAATATTGATGGTTGTGCACGTGTTTGTCATTCTCCTACAGCATTAGGAATGCAACGCACTTTTGGTACTGGAGCAGCAACCAATTCAATTGATGATTTAAAAGACACAAATTGTATTATGGTTATTGGTGCTAATCCAACCGATGCACATCCAGTTACTGGAGCAAAAATGAAACAATTTGCGATGAAATCTGATAATGTATCTATCGTTATTGATCCAAGAAGAACAGAATTAGCAAGATATGCAACACATCATTTAGCGTTACGTCCGGGAACTAATGTAGCATTACTTAATATGATGATGTATTATATCATTTCTGAAGGCCTAGTTGATGATTCATTTATTGAAAATAGAACCGAAGGGTTTGAAACATTTAAAGAAGAAATATTAAACATAGATATTAATGCTCTTGAAGAAGTTACAGGTGTAAATAGAAATCAAGTAAAAGCAGCAGCATATTCATACGCAACAGCTCCTAACGCAATGTCATTCCATGGTTTAGGAGTGACGGAACATTCACAAGGAACATTTACGGTAATTCAAATTGCAGATTTAGCATTATTAACAGGAAATATTGGTAGAAGAGGAGTTGGTGTAAATCCGTTAAGAGGTCAAAATAATGTGCAAGGAAGTGCTGATATGGGAGTTCAGCCACATCAAGGAGCGGGATATTTCGACATAACTGATGATGAAGTCAATAAAAAATACAATGAATTTTATGGTGTTGAGGTTCCTAAAGAAATTGGATATAAGATTCCAGAAATGTTTGATGCCGCTTTAGATGGAAAACTAAAAGCTATTTGGATCATTGGAGAAGATATTGTTCAAACAGATCCAAATACTAAAAAGGTTATTAAAGCAATGGAAGCTACAGATCTTGTTATTGTACAAGAGTTGTTCATGACTGAAACTGCTAAATATGCAGATGTAATATTGCCAGGAGCTTCGTTCCTTGAAAAAAGTGGAACATTTACAAATGGAGAACGTAGAGTACAAGCGGTTCGACAAGTAGTTGAACCAATTCCAGGCTCAAAGCCAGATGGTCAAATTATAGTTGAGATTATGAATAAAATGGGATATGCTCAACCCGATTATACTCCAGAGGGTATGTTAGAAGAAATATCTCAAATCGTGCCGTTCTTTGCTGGGATAACTTGGGAAAATCTAGGTAAAAACGGTTTACAATGGCCCGTAGCTAAAGACGGTACAGACACACAAATTTTACATACAGTTGATTTTAAAAGAGGGAAGGGATATTTTGAGTTTCATGCTTGGGAAGAAACGCAAGAACTGGTTTCTCATGCCAAAGACTTTCCATATATATTAACAACCAATCGTGAGTTAGAACACTATAACTGTGGCGCTATGACGCGTCGAACTGCGAATGAAGAAATACTTCAAGATGATTATTTAATGATCAATCCAGAAGATGCAGCAAAAAACTTGATTAATGATGGCGATTATGTTTGTTTAGAATCTCCAAGAGGAAAAGTAGATGTAAAAGCTCGAATTACGGATCAAGTAAAAAGTGGGGTATTAAGTACGACTTTCCATTTTCCAGAAATTATGATCAATAATTTAACGGGAGATGTACATGATTCTGAAGCCATGTGTCCTGAATACAAGGTAGTGGCTGTTCGTCTTAGAAAAAGTAAAGGAAAGTTTAAGCAAGTTTTAGCTGACAAATAGTTTTAGTATAATTAAATGAAAAAGTTAGATCAATCAAATTGGAATAGAAAAGAACATTTCGATTTTTTTAAACAGTTTAAAGAGCCTTTTTTTGGTTTGGTTACAGAAATAGATTGTACACAAGCCTATAAAATTTCTAAAGAAAATAAGTATTCCTTTTTTTCATATTATCTACATAAATCGATACAAGCGGTTAATTTAATAGAGGAATTTAAGTATCGTATTATTGATGACGAAATCATTATTCATGAAACTATAGATGCTTCCCCAACCATTGGTCGTACCGATGGAACTTTTGGATTTTCATATGTTCCTTTTAGTGATGCTTTTAATGTGTTTGATGCATCGCTTAAAAAAGAAATTGATCGAGTTCAAAGCTCAAATGGCTTGGGCATGAATGAAAACGAGTCAAAAAAAAATGTTGTTTATTATTCATCAATACCTTGGAATACGTTTTCCAGCTTAACACACGCAACAAATTTTATTCCAGGCGATAGCATACCTAGAATTACCTTCGGAAAAATGTTTCAGCGGGATGATAAAAGTTTAATGAATATTGCTATTTATGTGCATCATGGGCTAGCGGATGGATTTCATATTTCAAAATATTTAGCGTTGTATCAAAAATTAATGAACGGAGAAAGTTAAAAATTTTATGAAAAAGTTTTTTAAATATATACTATTAATCATTGTTTTAGTGATTGCATATTTTGCATTCACAACCTATCCAAAGTTAGATTTGGTAAGCGGTTTTTCTTCTAAGAGTGTGGCTTCACATTTATTTATAGCTAATCGTTCGCAAGCTTTTACTGAAGCTGAAGATAATAACATTCCTTCTATTGGTTTAGCTACGAATGAGGTAAATTTAAATGGTAATTATGTACTTTCTAATGCCTTCGGAATAAAAGAAAGAAAAGCTTTATATAGAGAAGGATTAGGAGCAGTTTTATTACCAGAAGATGCTTCCGAAGAAAATTTATTTAAAGAAATACCTTTCAGAAATAAAACAAAATCAAACCTGCCTTTTCCCTATGGAAACTTAGCTCAAAAAGATACCGTTTTTGAAAATGTAGATTATACTTTACTAAAGAAAAGTGTTCATGAAGCTTTTGTAGATAAAGAAGAAGAAATACAAAAAACACGTTCTGTATTAGTGGTTTATAAAGATCAAATTATTGCTGAAGAATATGCTGATGATTTTAATAAAGAGTCAGTGATGCTAGGATGGTCGATGACAAAGAGTATTACAAGTGCTGTTTTAGGTGTTTTAGAAAAACAGGAGAAAGTTCAGTTAGAACAAACTAATTTGTTTCCAGAATGGAAGGATGATGAAAGAGCAAGTGTTAGTCTGAAAAACTTATTGAATATGAATAGTGGCTTGGCGTGGGAAGAAGATTACTCAATAATATGTGACGTTACAAGGATGCTTTTCTTAACGCCAGATATGAGTGAGATTCAGAAAGCAAAATTATTAGAAGGTGAATCAAATAATTCATGGAATTATTCAAGTGGAACAACTAATTTATTAAGTGGATTTATACGAGATCAATTTAATTCTCAACAAGAATATTTAGATTTTTGGTACCAAGAGTTAATTGATAAAATTGGAATGCATTCCATGATTTTAGAAACAGACTTTACCGGAAACTATGTGGGAAGCTCTTATGGTTGGGCTACGACAAGAGATTGGGCGAAATTTGGGTTACTGTATTTACATGAAGGGAATTGGGCTGGTGAACAAATCATCAACAAGTCATGGGTAGATTTTACAAAAGAACCAACGCAAGGTTCTGATGGGGTATATGGAGGTCATTTTTGGTTAAATGCGGGCGAAAAATTTCCAGATGTACCTAAAGACATGTATTCTTGTAATGGTTTTCAAGGACAGTATGTTTTTATCATTCCTTCAAAAGACTTGGTAGTGGTTCGAACTGGTTTAAAACCCAATCCAGATTTTAATGTGAATCAATTTTTAAGAGGAATTATTTCAAGTATTCAATAAGTTTTAAAATAGTATCTTGCTCCTTTATTAAGTGAATTAAAAAATAAAATATGAAGAATTTTTACATTTTAGTTGTTGCATTATTAAGTGTTAGTGCCTATGCTCAAACAGTTACAGCTACAATAGGATATCAAGGATATGATGAAACTCAAGAATATTTTGGGCAGGGTGAATATGAGATATTTTTAGATAATGTGGACGGAGTTTTAGATAAACCAATTTTAGTATTAGATGGTTACGATCCAGGTGATGCTAGAGATATTCCTGCTTTATATGGAATTTTAAATTTTGCTGGAGGAAATTTAGCAGATATTTTAAGAGATCAAGGGTTTGATATCGTGATAATGAATTCTCCTCAATATTCAACAGATGGATTAGATGTAGATGGAGGTTCAGATTATATTCAAAGAAATGCAATGGTTTTTGCTGAACTAATTCAAACGATTAATGCGCAAAAAGTGGGAGGTGAAGAATTAGTAGTGATTGGACCAAGCATGGGTGGGTTAATTTCAAGATATGCATTATCATACATGGAGCAAAATTCTATTGCACATGATACGCGCTTGTTTATTTCATTTGATTCACCACATTTAGGAGCTAATATTCCTATTAGCTTTCAATATTTATTAAATTATATAGCTGAAGCTGAGGATAATGCTGATGCACAATTAATTGTAAGCAGTTTATTAAATACACCCGCAGCAAAAGAAATGTTAGTAGACCATTATCTTGGGCATTTACTTGCTGGTTCAACATACGAACAAGATCCTTCTATATTATTGCCAACTGGAGCGCCAAATTTTAGAGATGCTTTTCAAGCTGAATTAGATGGATTAGGTTTCCCTATTAATGTTAGAAATGTAAGTATGATTAATGGGAGTGGAACCTCAATGATGACTGGTGCTCCAAGCACAGCGATTCTTGAAACTACACTAGATTTAGGAAGTTTTACTACCGTAGATTTAGATTTATATTTCACGCCAGCTGCAGGCCAAACAGATCAAGTTACTGGATTTCAGTCTTATTTTTTAGGAATTCCAATTAGTTCATTTATTGCCGTCGCACAATCTCCAGCTGCAAGTGCTGGTTATGATAGTGCTCCAGGAGGGACAACGGGTTTAGTTGATGGAATCGACCCTGGTGATAACCCAATAATTATAGCTTTGTTAGAAGCCATTGAACAAGATACTTTTTCGTTTATTCCAACTATTAGTTCGTTGGCAATTGATAATGAGGATGATTTATATGTAAGTCCAGACATTGGAGGAATTCATACCTCTCCATTTGTGAATACATATATTCCAGACGAAAATCAGATGCATATAACCTTAAATGAATTTAATGTAGAGTTTGCTTTGGAAGAAATTTTAGATGGGACTATAGGGGTTAATGATTTTACTTTAGCTAATAAATATATCCTTGCTGAAAACCCAGTTAGTAATTATATATATTTAAAACTGAATTCTTCTTTAGAGTATCGAAATGTTGAAATATCAATATATTCAATGACAGGTCAGCAATTACAACAGTTAACCTACAGCGAATTGCAAAATGATATTGCTATAGAGCATACCTTATCTTCTGGAATGTATATTTTAAATATTACGGATGCTGAAGTTTCTAAAGCAATAAAGTTTATTGTTAAGTAGTTTTTTTATCTGTGATGATAAGGCTCATTTTTTAAAATGGTAAACCCTCTATACAATTGTTCAATAAAAAATAAACGAACCATTTGATGAGAAAATGTCATCGATGAAAGTGATATTTTTCCATTAGATCGAATGTAAATATCTTCACTAAAACCATAAGGTCCGCCAATAACAAACACTACGTTTTTTATACCGCTGTTCATTTTCTTCTGAAGAAATTCAGAAAATCCTATAGAACTGTAGGCTTTTCCATTTTCATCTAATAATACTAAAGTGTCTGAGGTCGATATGCGTTTCAGAATTTCATTTCCTTCAGCCTGTTTTTGCTGACTTTCAGAAAGATTTTTTACGTTTTTTATATCAGGAATAACCGTAAAGGTAAAAGAAACATAAAAATTTAAACGTTTAGTGTACTCTTCAATAAGTTGATCGATTTGTTTCTGATCGGTTTTACCAATGGCTAGTAATGTAATCTTCATCTAATATAATTTCAGAAGCAAAAATACAAATAATGTGACATCTTCTTTAATTAATAGCGCTTTCCCTTTCGGACTCTTTTATCTTTTCCTTAATTTAGCTAAAAAGTATAAGCATGATTTCAGAAGCAAAATTTAATAAAGAAATAGATCTTATTATTGTTAATGCTATTCGGGAAGACGTTGGAGCAGGAGATCATAGTACTTTAGCGAGTATTCCAGAAGATGCTCAGGGCAAAGCAAAGTTATTAGTAAAAGATGAAGGGATCATTGCTGGAATTGATTTTGCTCGTCAAGTTTTCGAATTTGTAGATCCAGGGTTACAAATGGATATTAAAATAAACGATGGAAGCAGTGTCTCTTATGGGGATATTTGTTTTTATGTTTCTGGGAATTCACAATCTATTTTAAAAGCAGAACGATTAGTACTTAATGCAATGCAGCGTATGAGTGCAATAGCAACAAAAACAAATAAGTATGTTCAATTATTAAAAGGTACGAAAACAAAAATACTTGACACCCGAAAAACAACTCCTGGCGCAAGAGCTATTGAAAAATGGGCTGTTAAAATTGGAGGTGGCGAAAATCATAGATTTGCATTATATGACATGATTATGCTAAAAGATAATCATATAGATTTTTGTGGCGGAATTACAAAAGCAATTGAACAATCAAAACAATATTTAAAAGACAATTATTTAAATTTAAAAATTATTGTCGAAGCACGTAACCTTTCAGAAATAGAAGAAATTTTACAATCAGATGGTGTATATAGAATATTAATTGATAATTTCAATTATGAAGATACTCGTAAAGCTGTAGAAATGATTGGAGATAAATGCTTAACTGAATCTAGTGGCGGAATTACTTTGGATACAGCTAGACAATATGCAGAATGTGGAGTTGATTATATTTCGAGTGGCGCATTAATACATTCAGTACATAATATGGATTTAAGTCTGAAAGCAATATAAAGAGTGCATGTTGAAGATTTTAATATTTAACGGAAAAGTTTATAGCGAACAGCATGTGACCTATGAAAAAACAATAAGAAAAAACACATGAAAGGAGTCGAAAAGATACTTTTAAAGATTCCAGTGATTAGGCAAATAATTTTAATTTGTAAAAAAATAAAATTACCTGGCTTTGGAGGGTTGTCATTATTCGATTTAATTAAAAGTTATGTTTTTGGGATAATCGAAGGTACTTTTTCGACCAGAGCTGGATCGATTGCCTTTAGCTTTTTTATGGCGTTATTTCCATTTTTACTTTTTTTGCTGAATTTAATACCATTTGTACCTATTGAAAATTTTAACGAAACGTTTCTGTTATTTATTGAAGGGATATTACCTCCCCAAACAACCGAATTCTTTTTGCCTATCATAGAAGATATTGCTGCTAACCCTAGAGGAGGACTACTTTCAGTAGTTTTTATAATTGCAATTTTTTTAATGTCTAATGGGATTAATGCCATTTTTAGTGGTTTTGAATATTCCTATCATGTGACCATTAACAGGAATTTTATAAAACAATATTTTGTAGCATTAGTAGTCTCTGTTTTTCTAGCTTTAATGTTATTAGTAACAGTGATAATCATTGTATATAGTGAATATATTATCGGGTCCTTAAAAAGTGAAGATTTTATTAGTAATGATTTCTTTTGGATTTCTACCATACGATATATCATTTTTGTTGTACTAGTTTATATGGTAATCGCTATTCTATATTATTATGGGATTAAAGAAGGAAAAAGCATTCGATTTTTCTCTATTGGTGCCTTAGTGACCACTTTAATGTTTATGTTGACTACCTATTTATTTGGAATTTATATTGAAAATTTTTCAAATTATAATGAACTATATGGTTCCATTGGAGCTTTGTTAATTATGATGCTTTACATTTGGATTAATTCAAATTTATTGCTGCTTGGATTTGAACTAAATGCTACCTTAAAGACTTTAAAAAATCGAAAATGTTGACCTTTTGTATTTTATAGATGCACTTCTACCAATTCCTTTACAGCAAGCCTTTACATATCACGTGTCAGAGGAACAAGCCCACTTGCTTGAAATTGGAATGCGTGTTGCAATCCCTTTTGGTAAAACAAAAATATATACTGGTATTGTTATTAAAGTTCATAAAGATCCACCACCAGCGTATGAAACAAAATCGATCGATCAGATATTAGATAATGCTCCTTTAGTTAACTTGTTTCAATTAAAACATTGGCAGTGGATTGCTTCGTATTATATGTGTACGATGGGCGAGGTAATGCGTGCTGCCTTGCCAAATGCATTTTTACTTGAAAGTGAAACCATTATCGCACTAGTTTCAAAAGAACCTAGAGATGATACAAAGTTTAGCGATGATGAATTTTTAGTATACGAGGCTTTATTACATCAATCTTCTTTGCACATCAATGATATACGCTCTATTCTAGATAGAAAAAATGTAGTTCTTGTTATTCAGAAATTATTAGAACAAGGTATTATTGAAGTTCAAGAAGAAATATATGAAAAATACACTCCAAAACTAAAAAGATACATTAAGCTTTCTGTAGAATTTACTTCAGAAGAAAAATTAAAAGAGCTTATTGAAACACTTACGAGAGCTCCAAAACAAAGGCAGGTATTAATGACTTTGTTTATGTTATCGGTACAGGATAAAAAACCTGTAGAGTCTTTGTTTCTTCAGCAAAAGAGTGAAGTAACAGCCTCTGTGATTAAAACATTGATTGATAAAGGAATATTAGAAGCGTATTTTATACAAAAAGATAGAATTGAATACACAGGGGATGCTGCTTCTGAAATAAAAGCATTAAGTGAAGATCAAGAAATTGCTTTTAATGAAATAAAGGATTCGTTTAAAACTAAAGATATAACATTGCTGCATGGGGTGACTTCAAGTGGAAAAACAGAAGTCTATGTTCAGTTAATAAAAGAACTAATTTCAGAAGGGAAGCAAATTTTATATATGCTTCCTGAAATTGCTTTAACAACACAGTTAATTGGCAGATTGCAAAAATACTTTGGTGAAAGTATTTCAGTATATCATTCTAAGTATTCAGTAAATGAACGTGTTGAAGTATGGAAAAACGTTCTAGAGAATAAACAAAAAGCACAAATTGTAATAGGCGCAAGGTCTTCTTTGTTTTTACCTTTTAATAATTTAGGATTAATCATTGTTGATGAAGAACATGAAACTACTTTTAAGCAATATAATCCAGCACCCAGATATCATGCACGCGATAGTGCCATTGTTTTAGCAAAACTTCATGGAACAAAAATATTGATGGGTTCTGCGACTCCATCATTGGAAAGTTTTATTAATAGCAAAGAAGGAAAGTATGGATTAGTAACGCTAAATAAACGGTATGGGAATGTCTTAATGCCAGAGATAGAACTGGTAGATATTAAAGAGAAGCATCGTAAAAAACAAATGAAAGATCATTTTAGCGATCGATTATTAGAAGAAATACAGGAGGCTCTTGACAATAAAGAACAAGTTATTTTATTTCAGAATAGACGTGGTTATTCTCCTGTGGTTGAATGTTCTACTTGTGGAGTATCTCCACAATGTCCTAATTGTGATGTTAGTTTAACATATCATCAATATAAAAATCAACTACGATGTCATTATTGTGGACATCATATGGCTATGTTGATTTCCTGTATGGCTTGTCACAGTGATACTCTAGACACAAAAGGATTTGGCACCGAACAAATTGAGGTCGAATTAAAAGAGCTATTCCCAGAATACTCTATTGCAAGGATGGACCAAGATACCATGCGTAAAAAACATGCGTATGCCAAAATAATTGAAGCATTAGAGGAACAAAAAATCGATATTTTAGTAGGTACTCAAATGTTAGCTAAAGGCTTAGATTTTAGAAATATAAGCTTAGTGGGAGTTTTAAATGCAGATAACTTATTAAATTTTCCAGACTTTAGAGCACATGAACGAAGCTTTCAATTATTACAACAAGTTTCAGGTAGGGCAGGGCGAACCAAAAAAAGAGGAAAGGTATTGATACAAACTTTTAATCCCTATCATCAAATTTTACAACAAGTAAGCATTAATGATTATAAAGGGATGTTTGAACAACAATTGGAAGAACGTCATCAATATAATTATCCACCACATTTTCGAACGATAAAAATTACTTTTAAAGACCGTAATTATGCAAAAATGCAAAAAGGCGCATTATGGTATACGCAAGCATTAAAAATGAATTTGACAGAAAATGTTTTAGGACCCGAAGCTCCTTCAGTTGGAAGAGTTCGAAATTTATTTATTACGCATGTATTAATTAAGATTCCAAAAGGTCAATCATTAACAAAAACAAAATTGTTTATGAATAAGGTAGACCGAAGTTTTAAACTAATAAAAGAATTTTCCAGTATTAGAACTATAATAGATGTAGATAATTATTAGATTATCGTTGCATAGTAGCAGAAAGAGCTGCAACTAATTCTGTTTTTCTATTTCTACTTAGTGGTAATTGTTCATTGTCTAATTCAATTACTTTACTATTGTAACGTTCTACTTTATCAAGATTTACAATATAAGATTTGTGAATTCTTAAAAAACGTTCTTTTGGTAGTAAAGCTTCAAATGCTTTCATTGTTGAAAGTACGACTAAAGCATCATGTTCAGTAACTAGTTTTACGTAATCTCCTAGTGCTTCAATATATCTTAGTTCGTTCAGAAATACTTTTCTCTTTTTAAGGTTACTTTTTACAAATATGAAATCTTCATCATCAAAACCATCTTCATTTTTCATTTTAAAGTTGGTAATTGCTTTATGTACAGCATTTAAAAAGCGCTCTTTAGAAATAGGCTTTCTTAAATAATCAACAGCATCATAATCGAATGCTTTAAAGGCATATTTAGTTTTACCTGTAACAAAAATGATTTGAGGCTTTAGCGTTAAATCATCTAATAAGTCAAAACCAGATAAGATAGGCATCTCTATATCTAAAAAGATTAAATCTACATCAGTGGAAGTTAAACCCATTTTAGCCTCAATAGCATTATTGTATTCAGCAATAAGATTTAAAGATGGATGATTTTCTATTAATTTAACAATAGAAAGTCTTTGCAATGTTGAATCGTCAACAATAGCACATTTTAAGATTGGTTTATCCACAATTTTAGATTTTTTATCTATAGCAATTATAGTCAAAATATCGATGAATGACAAGTTTTTTTAACTTTTATCGAAAAACTAGCTATACTTTTAAGGAATTGTAAGGAATATGTAGGAAAAAAATATTCAATTATTTAGGATTGAGATATGATAAATAATTAGTATTTTTGCACGCTCTTGGCAAGAAGCTAAGAATTAAATTAATAAATTAAAATAGATTTTATGAATCATTATGAAACTGTTTTCATCTTAAATCCCGTTTTGTCTGAAGAACAGATAAAGGAAACAGTAAAGAAATACGAAGACAATCTTATTTCTAAAGGTGCTAAGATGATATCCAAAGAAGATTGGGGGCTAAAAAAATTAGCTTACGCGATCCAACACAAAAAAAGTGGTTTCTACCATTTATTTGAATTCACTGTTCCAGGTGAAGCTATCAACGAATTAGAAGTTGAATTTAGAAGAGATGAACGTATCATGCGTTTTCTTACTGTAAGCTTAGATAAACATGCAATTTCATGGGCCGAAAGAAGAAGAGTGCGTAACAAAAAAACTGCATAAGCTATGGGATCTATAGAACAACAAGCAAAAGGAAAAAAAGGTGGTGAGATAAGATATCTTACTCCACTTAATATAGAAACAAACAAGGCAAAGAAATATTGCATGTTTAAAAAATCTGGAATCAAATATGTTGATTATAAAGATTCAGATTTTTTAATGAGGTTTATTAACGAACAAGGTAAAATTTTACCAAGACGTTTAACTGGAACTTCTTTAAAATACCAACGTAAAGTTGCTGTAGCAGTAAAAAGAGCACGTCATTTGGCATTAATGCCATATGTGGCTGATTTATTAAAATAAAAAGTAGATAGGAATATGGAACTTATATTAAAAACAGACGTAGAAAATCTTGGTTTTACAGATGACCTAGTTACTGTGAAAAATGGATTTGGAAGAAACTTTTTAATCCCTCAAGGATTAGCAGTTTTAGCAACCCCATCTACTAAGAAAGTATTAAATGAAACTTTAAAACAAAGAGCATTTAAAGAAAAGAAGATCATTGGAGATGCACAGAAAGAAGCAGATAAGCTTAACGGTTTAGAAATTAAAATTGCTTCTAAAGCTGGAGAAGGAGATAAATTATTTGGATCTATTAATAATGCAAACCTTGCAAACTCTCTTGAAAAAGAAGGAGTTGTAATTGATAAGAAATTTATTTCTATTGCAGGTGGTATTATTAAACGTACAGGACAATATGAAGCAACAATTCGTTTTCATAGAGAAGTTATTTCAAACTTCACTTTCGATGTAGTGGCTGAAAAGAAATAGTTTTTCACCACAATATAATAAGAAGCCTTAACAATTGTTAAGGCTTCTTTTATTTACAACCATTTCTAAATAAACAACATTATTGGTTATTAGAGTT
This sequence comes from Candidatus Marifrigoribacter sp. Uisw_064, assembly GCF_047730175.1. GTDB lineage: Bacteria > Bacteroidota > Bacteroidia > Flavobacteriales > Flavobacteriaceae > Marifrigoribacter. The sequence continues at coordinate 119,622 of NZ_CP159833.1, read as the reverse complement.
TTAGTTAACATTTGTTGTTAATAAAAAAATTTAATAAGGTCCTTTAATTTAATTACATTTATAGAAACCAAAACAAATTAATAACCAATGAAAATATTCAAAAATTTACTTTGTGCGGCACTTTTCATTTTTAGTATAACAAGTGCTTCAGGACAAGTTACAACATCTAGTATAAGAGGGGTTGTTGTGGATACTAATAATGAACCTTTTTCAGGAGCTAATATTGTTGCTGTACATACACCATCAGGAACAAAGTATGGATCTATCACTAATTTTGATGGACGTTATAATCTTTTAAACATGAGAGTTGGTGGGCCTTATTCATTCACCGTTAGTTACTTAGGTTATAAGAGTCAAACCTTTGATAATATTCAACTAACCTTAGGTAAAACCTATAATCTAGATGTTACGATGTCTGAAGATAGTGAAGAACTAGAAGCAGTTGTAATTACTGCTACGAGAGATCCTGGTACTTTTGGGACTGATCGTACAGGTGCTGAAACTAATGTTGGAAGACGCGAACTTACAAGACTCCCTTCTATATCCAGATCCGCTGCAGATTTTACACGTTTAGATCCTTCAGCAAGTAATGGTTCATTTGGTGGTAGAAATGATCAATTCAATAACTTTTCATTAGATGGAGCTATTTTCACTAATCCATTTGGATTGGATGCTGCCACACCAGGAGGACAAACCGATGCTCAGCCAGTTTCCTTAGATGCTATTGATCAAATACAGATCTCTACGGCACCTTACGATGTTAGGCAATCTGGCTTTACAGGAGCTGCGGTTAATGCTGTTACAAAAAGTGGAACGAATAATTTTCATGGAACTTTTTATGGATTTTATAGAAATGAAGACTTTACAGGAAGTAAAGTAAAAGGAGATGACGTTTTTGTACCTAAATTAAGTCAAACACAATTTGGAGCTAGTTTCGGTGGACCAATTGTAAAAAATAAATTATTCTTCTTTGCAAATTTTGAAAAAGATGATAGAGAAGATCTTGGACAATCATGGTTACCAAATAGAGGTACTGGCGATATAAGTGAATCACGTGTTTCTGAAAGTGATTTAATTATGGTTAGAGATGCCTTGTTGGGTGTAGGTTATGATCCAGGAGCTTATGAAGGATTTACCCATGAAACTAAATCAACTAAAGGGATCTTTAAATTAGATTGGAATATTAACGATAATAATCAATTAGCGATTATTTATAACTTTTTAGATGCTTCAAAAGATAAACCTGCACATCCAACTGCTTTAGGTTTTAGAGGACCAAGTGCTTCAACCTTACAATTTCAAAATGCAGGCTATCAAATAAATAATAAATTACAGTCCATTCAAATGGAATTAAATTCTTCTTTGGAAGGAAATGTTTCAAATAAATTTCAAATGGGATATACGCATTTCAATGATTTCAGAAATCCGTTTTCAACTCCAGCACCTTCTATTACAATAACAAAAGATGGTTCAAATTATATTATCGCAGGGCATGAACCTTTCTCTATTAATAATCAATTAGATCAAAAAGTTTTTCAAATGTCTGATAATTTGAGTTTTTTCCAAGGAAACCATACCTATACGGTAGGTGTTTCGTACGAAAAATTTGAATTTGATAATTCATTCAATCTTGGAGTATATGGAGCACAAGGGGTGTTTTTCCCAACGTCAAGTATTGAAGAATTTCAAGGACTAGCTGATTCAGGAGCTTTACAAGGTATGTTCGATGATGCTATGTCTTCTCATGCTTCTATTTCAAGTCAAGACGGTTGGGCTATGGCTGAAACCAATGTAGGTCAATTAGCGTTTTATACACAAGATGAATGGAATGTAAGTGATATTTTTAAATTAACTTATGGAATTCGTTTCGATAAACCATTATATTTTGATACTTCTAACAAAGCACAAAATGTAATAGACAATGCTTGTTGTAATGTTCCCACTATACCTTACGTGAATCCAAATACAGGAGAAACTGTTTTTATAGACAATACAAAAATGCCAACAAATCAATGGTTAATTTCTCCAAGAGTTGGATTTAATTATGATGTAAAAGGCAACAGTACACTCCAAATCCGTGGAGGGACAGGAGTATTTACAGGACGTTTGCCATTTGTGTGGATTGGAAATCAAATAGCTAATCCGGAGGTATTTTTCTTAAATGCTGTGGACCCAGATTTTAAATTTCCACAAGTATGGAGAACCAATATTGGTACAGATTATAAATTTGAAAATGGACTAATCCTTACAGGAGATGTTTCCTATACAAAAGATATCAATGGAGCTCATGTTCAAAATTGGGGATTATTACCACCTTCAGGAACATTAGGAGGAGTTGATAATAGACCTATTTATACTTCAGATGATATAATTAATAATGCCTATGTGTTTACAAATTCAGACAAAGGAAGAATTTGGAATGCTTCAATAAAAGCTCAAAAAACATTTGGGGAAGGGTATTATACAATGCTTGCTTATAATTATTTAAATTCTAAAGACGTTAACTCAATTGAAGCTGAAATCACAGGAGATGCTTTTGCTTTTAATGCTGCTTTAGGAAATGTAAATAATGATCAATTAAGTTATTCTAAATATGGTAATACGCATAGAATTATTGGGGTAGCAAGTAAGCAATGGAAATATGGAAATGGTTCTTGGGCTAGTACAATTTCTACCTTCTTTGAATATGCTCGAGGGGGACGATTTAATTATACTTATGGAGGAGATATTAATGGAGACGGTTCTAATTTAAATGATTTGCTATATATTCCAACTGCTGGTGAAATTAGTCAAATGCAATTTTCTGGAGAAGGACAAGCTGATGCTTTCAATACCTATATTGAACAAGATGATTACTTGAGTGATCGTAGAGGACAATATGCGGAACGTTATGGCGCTATTGCTCCTTGGAGAGGGAAATGGGATTTAAAGTTCTTACAAGATTATAATTTCAAAGTGTCTGAAAATAAAACACATACTATTCAATTTAGTATTGATATTTTAAATGTCGGAAATTTAATTAGTTCTGAATGGGGGTTAACACAACAGCCAAATAATGTACAGCCTATTGGTGTTGCAGTTGATGCTGAAACTAGCTCACCTATTTATACATTCGATCCTAATTTAACTGAAACATTTGGTTATGACTCTACCTTATTATCTAGATGGCAAATGCAATTCGGTTTACGTTATATTTTCTAGATTTTAATTTAAATTATTTATAAATTTGCGCCTCTAAATCAGGGGCGCTTATTTTATGAAATACACAAGACTTACAAAAGAACAATTTGAAGAACTTCAGCAAGAGTTTATTAACTTTTTAGCAACTCAATCAATTACGGCAGATGAATGGTCTAACTTAAAAGTAAACAGTCCAGAAATGGCTGAAATGGAATTAGATGTGTTTAGTGATCTTATTTGGGAAGGTGTGTTGCAAAATGTTAGTTTTCTTGAAAATATTTCTCCCCAACAATTATTTTTATTTCACATGGCTGAAGAAAAAACAACTCTTATTACTTTAAGAGTCCTTACTACTGAAATAGATATTACAAAAGCTGAAGGTTATAAATGGTTAAAAGAAAATTATAGTACTGACGATGTAGAATTCTATACTGCTTCTAAAGATTATTCGGACGATAAAAATGCAGATATATTTTCATTAATTAAACAAGGTGCTGTTATTACTAAAGGTGCTTTGTTTAACTTTTTTGAAAAAATAATCACTATTTAGATCGATCTAAACTGAAGATAATATTATGAGGAAACCCCTCATCGATTCTATTTATTTCGTGTGTGAAATTATTACGTTTCAATAATTGAATTGAACCTAAATTATCTTTATGTGTAAATGCTTCAATTGTATTAAGTTGAAGTAGATTAAACCCAAAGTCTAGCACTAATTTCATGGATTCGTTCATGATTCCCTGTTTTTGAAAATCTGGATGAAGATCATATCCAGTTTCAGCATATTTTTTTGTCCAATCTATATTCCATAAACAAATTGAACCTATAAGTTTAGGACTACCTTTAAGTGTAATTGCCCAAACAAACAAATTGTTAGCTTCTATATCTTCACTTCTATTTAAAATAAAGGATTCTGCTTCTTCAATTTCTTTATAAAGTGGTCTTATTATATATTTATTTACTTCAGAATTAGATCTTAAATAAAAGATTTCATTAGCATCATTTAGGTTAATTTTTCTTAAAAGCAATCTTTCAGAAGACAATAAGGGGCAACTCCCTATTTGGTTATTCATAACGTAAACTTTCAATTGGATCTAGTTTTGCAGCTTTAGAAGCAGGATAAGAACCTGCAACCACAGCAACAAGAAAAGTGATAATCGTAGCTGCAATCATAGCTGTCCATGGTATTGTAAACACGAAATCAAATGCGGTAGCTAAAATCAACCCTGTTAATACTCCAAGGATAATCCCTAAAATACTTCCAAATTGGCCAATCACTATTGTTTCAATAAAAAATTGAGTAGCAACTGTTTTATTTTTAGCGCCTAATGCTTTTCTCACTCCAATCTCTCTAGTTCGTTCTGTTACTGAAACTAGCATAATATTCATTAATGCTATTGAAGACCCTAGAATTGTAATGATACTCATAATCCATGCAGCTTTTTCTAAATAACCTGTGATACTCGTTATTCTATTAATTAAATCATCACTTCGTTCCATTCCGAAGTTATTTTCTTCTATCGGATTTAATTTTCTAATATTCCTAAAAGTAATTATAGCTTCATCTTGCGCAGTATCTAGCATGTCTTTATCACCAACCATAATACTAATCGTATAATTAATATTTGGTTGGGTATAGATCCCACGAGCCACTTGTATTGGAATTAATACTTTTAAATCTTGATTATTTCCAAACGTAGAGCCTTTAGATTCAAGAACTCCAATAACCTTAAATTTAATTCCTCTAATACTTATGGTTTTATTTATAGGATCGTCTCCCTTAAAGATGCCTTTTTCAAAATCTGACCCTAATAAACAAACCTTATTGTTATTTTGAGTATCAAAAACATTAAAATTTCTTCCTCTTTCAATATTAGTCCCTGTGTTATCTAAATAATATTCATTGACTCCATAGACTTGAACTTCAGGATCTGTTTTTTCACTTTCGTATTTAACTTCAGCTAAACCAGTACCTCTAAATGAAACAGAAGTCTGTGTTAATGGGTATTTATATGCATCAACAAATTCACGAATGTTCTGAAAACTAATAATTGGATTTACCTTTTCTCGTTCTCCTCCATTGCGTTGTACGTTAAAATCATACCGTTGAATATTAAAAGTATTCGAGCCCATTGAGGCAAAATTTTTAGAAATGGTATTTTCAAGCGCTGCGACAAGACTTAAAATACCTACTAAAGCCCAAATCCCTATGCCTATAATAACAACTGTTAAAATGGTTCTAAGTAGCTGACCTCTAATTGAATCTAGAGCAATTCGGATATTCTCTCTTAATAGTGAAAACATAAATAATAACTATTTCTTTTATCATTAGACTACTAACAATGTGTAAAGTTACTATTATTTTAAAATTACTTACTAATTCTATTAGAAATTAAGATATTTGCATTGAAAAGCACCTATCAAATTACCATGGCACAAAAACCTTCTATACCAAAAGGAACCAGAGATTTTTCTCCACAAGAAGTAGTTCAACGAAATTATATTTTTGATATAATACGCACTAGTTTTAAAACCTATGGTTTTCAGCCTATCGAAACACCTTCCTTTGAGAATAGTGACACCTTAATGGGTAAGTACGGAGAAGAAGGGGATCGCTTAATATTTAAAATATTAAATAGTGGTGATTATTTGAATCCAAACAAAAGAGCAATAAGCGATGAAGAGTATTCTGAAAGGAATAGTAAAAAGCTAACAAAATATATTTCAGAAAAAGCACTTCGCTACGACCTTACAGTTCCATTTGCTAGATATGTAGTACAACACCAAAACGAGATTACATTTCCTTTTAAACGCTATCAAATTCAGCCAGTATGGAGAGCAGACCGTCCACAAAAAGGCCGTTTTAGGGAGTTTTATCAGTGCGATGCAGATGTCGTTGGATCAAATTCACTTTGGCAAGAAGTCGAATTGGTACAATTATATGATGAAGTTTTTGATACCTTGAATTTAAAGGGCGTAACCATTAAGTTAAACAATAGAAAAATATTAAGTGGAATTGCTGAAGTAATAGGAGCTGAAGATAAATTAATTGATTTTACAGTAGCTTTAGATAAGTTAGATAAAATAGGAGAGGAAGGTGTTATTACTGAAATGATATCTAAAGGTATTTCAGAAGATGCTATACACAAACTTCAGCCTTTATTTAAAGTAGCTGGAAATGCTTCTGAAAAATTAACCTTATTAAAATCTTTATTGGCTTCTTCAGAAATTGGATTAAAGGGAATTTCAGAATTAGAATTTATCACCAATACAATAGAAGAGCTCTCTTTAAAGTCTGCTAACCTAGAGATAGATGTAACCCTTGCTAGAGGGCTTAATTACTATACGGGTGCTATTTTTGAAGTCACACCTCCAGAAGGTGTTAAAATGGGTAGTATTGGCGGAGGAGGAAGGTATGATGACTTAACTGGTATTTTTGGATTAAAAAATATGAGTGGTGTAGGTATATCTTTTGGTTTAGATCGCATTTATTTAGTATTGGAAGAACTTAACTTATTTCCTAAAACAGTAATATCCAATACCAAAGTGCTATTTATAAATTTTGGAGAGTCAGAATCCTTGTATGCTATGAAAGCGGTTTCAAAATTAAGAAATGCAGGTATTTCTAGTGAATTATATCCTGATGCTGCTAAAATGGGAAAACAAATGGGCTATGCAGATAAACGAAATATTCCTTTTGTAATTTTAGCAGGGGATAAGGAAATAGAAAATCAATCTTTTACACTAAAAAACATGAAAAGTGGAGATCAAAAGAGTGTAGATTTTAATGAATTACAAGAGATTCTTCAGAGTTAATAAATATTTTAAATATTTTGAGAAATTCGTTGTTTTTTAATGATTTTAATGAATATTTATCATTAAAGTGTATAATATATTTATAACTAATTAGACTATATCTAAAAAATATAGTATTACTAAGCAAAAGATTTTATATATTCACCCACTAACCAACAGGTTTAAGTTTATATGAAAAAACTTTTACTATTATTTCTTTTTTGTCAGAGCTTGTTTTTACATGCTCATGGTTTTATTGGGACAAACTTATGTGAAGGAATAAATAAGAATACATCTTCAGAAATAAAGATATTAGACTCTAATGTTAGTATCGTATTAATACCACTAGACGATGCTCGTCCTGGATTTGAAACTTCTTATCAAATTGTTTATGAAAATATTGGAAGAATAAATGTTGATGGTAAAATCGAATTGTCTTTCGATATTTCAAAATTAGAATATGATACAGCTTCACCTTCGGTAGAATCATCCAATGGTAACTCAATGCGTTGGAGTTTCACTAATTTAGAGCCTTCAGAAAAAAGATATATTAATATAGATTTTTCAGTATTCCAACCCCCAGTTGTAGAAAATGGAGATATTTTAAATTTTTATGCTGAAATTACACCTGTCACTGGTAACGAAGAACCAACTGAGACTATTTTTGAGTTATCTCAAACTATAGTAAACTCGTTTGACCCAAATGACAAAAGAATTTTAGAAGGTGAAGAAATTACAATTGATAAATCTGGTGATTTTCTTCATTTTATTATTCGTTTTCAGAATATTGGAACTGCTACAGCAATAAATGTAAGAGTTCATGATGATTTAGAAGAAAAATTAGATTGGAGTACATTTGAAAGAATATCTACAAGTCATGATGTGAATGTCGTTATGGATGAAAATTCTATAGAATTTATATATAATAACATTAATTTACCTACGGAAGAAGATGATGGAGACGGGAGTAAGGGTTTTGTAGTATTTAAAGTAAAACCAATTATAGGGCTTTTAAATATTGGAGATGTTATACGTAATAGAGCAAGTATATACTTTGATTTCAATAGCGCTATTATTACTAATACTGCGGAAATAACGTATATTAAAAACTTATCAATTTCTGATTCAGAAGAATTAAAAGTTCAATTTTACCCTAACCCGGTAAGAGATCATTTATTTTTAGAATCTATAGATGAAATTACTAAAATCGAAATATTTGATGTGTTAGGGAGAAGATATCAAACAACAAACCTTCAAACAAAATCATATTTATTAGATATTTCTAATTTAAAATCGGATCACTATTTTATAAGAATATCTTCAAATAAAAGATTTAAAGTCCTTAAGGTAGCGAAGATATAATAATAACAAAGAAATTATAAATAAAAAACCCCCTAATTTAGGGGGTTTTTTGTAGCGTGGGGGGGACTCGAACCCCCGACCTCAGCATTATGAATGCTGCGCTCTAACCAGCTGAGCTACCACGCCATTTTTGCGAAGGCAAATATATAAACAAAAAGTCTCAGTGCAAATATTACAGCTGTTTTTTATAAAAAAAATAATTAAAATATTATGCATTGTTTCTTTTACAATAACGAATTAATCTATATATTGGGGTGAAGCTAACTAAAACAAAAATGAGCGAAAAAATTAAGTATGAAATGGAGTTCCCTATTCACGCTTCTCCAGCTTTATTATATCAATATATCTCTACTCCTTCTGGTATGCAAGAATGGTATGCTGACAATGTAAACTCTAGAGGTGAAAACTTCACTTTTATCTGGGAAGGTAGCGAAGAAGAAGCTATTTTATATGGGAAAAAGAAAGGTGAACTTATACGCTTTCAATGGCTAGAAGATGAGGGAACTGATTATTATTTTGAAATGAGAATACAAGTGGATGAAATAACAAAAGATGTTTCTATAATGGTTACAGATTTCGCTGAAGATGATGAAGTAGAAGAAGGAAAGTTATTGTGGGAAAACATGATTTCAAACCTTAAACAAATTTTAGGATCTGTTTAAAAAACTTTATTAATATAGTATATTTGAATCGTCTTTTAAATAATTAATAAGACGGTTTTTTTATGATTAATTTTAACGGAGAAATAGTAAAACACAGCGAAGAAAATATGTTAGTAAACAATAGAGGTCTTCAATATGGAGATGCTGTTTTTGAAACCATTAAATTTTCTGCAGGGAAAATTCTTTTTTGGGAAGATCATTACTTTAGGTTAATGTCTTCTATGAGAATTCTACGTCTAGAGATTCCTATGAATTTTACAATGGAGTATTTAGAAGAAAAAATACGTTCATTAATACAAACATCCTCAGATACTAATCAAACTTTTAGAATAAAAATTTTAGTATGGAGAAAGGCAGGTGGTAAGTATACGCCCACTACTAATGAAGTAGATTTTTGCATTTCATTTGAAACTATTGATGCTTCATTTTATATGCTAAATGAAGAGAATTATGAAGTTGACCTTTTTAAAGATCATTATATTAATTCAGGCTTACTTTCGACGATTAAAACAAATTCAAAATTAATTCATGTATTAGGGAGTATTTATGCTAAAGAAAATGATTTGCAAAATTGTTTGATTTTAAACGAAAATAAACAAGTAGTTGAAGCATTAAATGGTAATATATTTTTAGTGAAAGGAAACCATATTAAAACCCCTCCTTTAAAGGATGGTTGTTTAAAAGGGATCATTAGAAAACAATTGATTTCTATACTAGTACAAATATCAAATTATACTTTTGAGGAAGTCTCTATTTCTCCTTTTGAATTACAAAAAGCTGACGAAATATTTATAACTAATGTTATCGTTGGAATTCAACCTATTACAAAGTACCGCAAGAAGGAGTTTGATAATAAAGTAGCTAAAGATATTCTGGCAAAACTAAATGTAAAAGCGAGATTAGGTTAATTGAAACTAGGATCTTCAGGAGCATTTGACCATAAAATATAATTACCCCCAAATTCAATCATTTTTTCTTTCCAGAAGTTAGGGTTAGTTTTCCCTATTATATCATTTTTGTATTCATTATTGATCACTACCCAACTATTAATTTGCAATTCTTGTTCTAGTTGATTATTTGCCCACCCTGAATATCCTAAAAAGAAGCGTATTTGTGTTTCATTAAGTAAATCATTTTGTAATAAACTCAATATCTCTTTAAAATCGCCGCCCCAATAAATACCATTTGATATTTCTATACTATTTGGTATTAACTCTGGAATTTTATGAATAAAATAAAGGTTGTCTTGTTCAACAGGGCCTCCATTATAAACAGGGAGACTACATTCAATATCTGGTATAAAATCTTTTAATTGGTATTGAAGAGGTTTATTTAATATAAAGCCTACAGATCCATTATCATTAAACTCTGCTAATAGTACTACAGACCTATTAAAGGATATATCCCCTATAATGGAAGGTTCTGCTACTAATAATAATCCCTTATCAGGTTTTAAAGAAGTCATTTGGTTAGTTAATATAAATTAAAACTATGAATTAATTTTTTAAAAACCAATCATAAACATTGAATTTAGAAAAATACTTAAAAATAAAAGCCCTTCTTTGTTAAAAGAAGGGCTTTTATGATAAATTGTTTAAGTACTAGTTTACACTACCGCTTAAATCAGAACCTGCCTTAAATTTCACTACATTTTTAGCAGCGATTTTAATAGTTTTCCCAGTTTGTGGGTTTCTACCATCTCTTGCAGCTCTTCTATTAACTGACCAAGATCCAAAACCTACTAAAGAAACTCTGTTTCCTTGTTTAAGTGATCCTTGAACGTTTCCTAAGAAAGATTCTAATGCTTTTTTAGCTGCTGCTTTTGTAACTCCAGCATCTGCTGCCATTCCATCGATTAAATCTGATTTGTTCATAAATTTGTTTTTAAAAATTAAATTGTTAGTTATTCTTCAACTAACTGCTCTACAAATTTATAAGGAATATCGGTTCACGCAAGTAATGACGAGCTAAATCGCGTTTTTTGTTGATAAGTTGCGGTGTTTGTTAATAACGTAGCCCTGTTTTTACTGGATTTCTAAAAAATGAGTGTTAGTAAGGCTTTACAAGACTTTTGCATCTTGAGCAAAGCTAAATCCATTTAAGAGGGATTTTACATCCATTTTTCGTTTTCCAGGAACCTTTAATTCTTTAATATTTATCCATCCATTTAAGGAAGCAATTTTTAATTCCTTCTTAGAAATATTTAATGACCCTGGAAGCTCATTATGATCTGCTTTTTCAAAATCACAATCATAAATTTTAATATTTAATTCAACTTCATTATTCAAAATACTAGTCCAAGCAGCTGGGTAAGGGTTTAAACCTCTGATAAAACAATCAATTTTTTTAGAAGTCTGTGACCAATCGATTTTTGTATTATCTGAAGTTAGTTTTGGAGCCTCTTCAAGGGTATCATCTTTTTTATCTTGTTTAACAGTTAAAACGTTTTCATTTTCAATTAAAGAAACGGTTTCAATAACAAGTTGACTTCCAACTTTCATTAATTTATCATGTAGTGTACCTACAGTTTCTTTTTTCTCTATGTTAATTTCTTTATTTAGAATGATTGCTCCAGTATCAATTTTTTCATCAATAAAAAAAGTAGTAACACCGGTCTTTTTTTCTCCATTCATTATTGCCCAGTTAATTGGCGCTGCACCTCTATATTGTGGTAGAAGAGAGGCATGAAGGTTAAAGGTGCCATATTCTGGTAGATCCCAAAGAACTTTTGGAAGCATTCTAAAAGCAACAACAATTTGTAAATTGGCATGTAAACCTTTTAGTTCTTCTAAAAAAGATTCTTCTTTTAAGTTTTTAGGTTGTAATATTTTTAAGTCTTGTGAAAGGGCATATTCTTTTACAGCAGATTGTCTAAGTTTTCTTCCTCTGCCTGCTGGCTTATCAGGTGAAGTAATAACCCCAACTATATTTCTTTCTTCTTCAACTAATTTTTGAAGTACACCTAAGGCAAAATCAGGTGTTCCCATAAAAACAATTCTAATATCTCTCATTATAGTATGTAATATTGATTTTTGGTGTTTATTTTTATTTTATTAATGTCTTGTAATTGCTGCAAAACATGCACTATTTTATTTTCAGTAAAAATAAGTCTTTCGGTTATTTCTCTAGAGCTCATTTCAGAATTTTCTAGTAATAAAAGTATTTCTTTTGAAATGATACTTGATTCTTTTTTACTTGTTGTTTTAATTTGATTGGCACAAACAGAGCAAATACCACAAGGTTCAGCATTTTTCTCATCAAAATAACGTACTAATTGAATGCTTTTGCAAACCTTATTATTTTCCAAATAATCCAATACAGAACCTACTTCCATTTCTTTTTTTTGAAGCAAACTATTTACTTCTTTTGAAATCGCGTTTATTGTTTTATCATCTTCCCTAGGGACTAAAAAAGTGATAGTTGCGTCTGTTATATGTAGTTTTAAGTCAATCACATTATCACGTTCCATTTTTTTTAATTGTTCTAAAATTACAGTGATTGACTGATTCGTCTTTGAAGCAATTAAATCTAAATTTAATGGAGTTGGAATTTCAAAAATACCTCCATATAGTCTTAAAATAGTTTTTCCGACAATAGAGCATAATATATCATTTTCAAAATAAGATATTATCTTTTCAGAAGGAATTAAAAACTTAACAATAGATTTTCTACCAAACTGTTTAGATAATTGTAAAATGCCTAAACGGTCTAGGGTGTTAAGTCCATTATATACCTTAATAGAATTGAATTTATAAACTTTACAAAATTGATTATAATCGAAGCTATGTTCTGTGAATTCGCCTTCTCCGTATGATATTTGAAAGTAACTATTTAATGTTCTGTAAAATGTTTTTAATTCTGTTAGACTAGGTTGTGAATCTATAAATTGTTTCTTTATTAATATTTTATCATATTCATTATAAACAATATATGCATAGGCCATATTACTGTCACGTCCTGCTCTTCCTGCTTCTTGGAAATAACTTTCTAAACTTTCTGGTAATTGAATATGGATCACAAAGCGAACATTAGGATTATCAATACCCATCCCAAATGCATTAGTTGCAACCATAACAGGAATTGAACCATTAATCCAGGAAGCTAAACGTGATTTTTTTTCTTCTGGATCGATGCCTCCATGATAAAAAGTGCTTTTAAACCCTAACTGATTTAATTGATTACAAGTTTCTACCGTTTTTTTTCTACTACGAACATAAATTATAGCTGCTCCTGTATTATTTTTCAATAATTGTTGAACTCTGTAAAGTTTATCATCTTCTTTTAATACTTGATATGATAAATTACTCCTAGTAAAAGAACTTCTGTATATAACAGGTAATTCAAGTTTTAATTGAGAAATAGTATCTGTAAGTACTTCTTGTGTTGCTGTAGCAGTAAGTGCAATTTTAGAAACTAAAGGATGTAATTCATTTAAAACATGGACTTCTTTATATGCAGGTCTAAAATCTTTCCCCCATTTTGAAATACAATGAGCTTCATCAACAGCAATTAAATTTACATTCATCTTACGAATACAATTCTGTACAATTTCTTGCCGCAAACGTTCAGGAGAAATATAAAGAAATTTGTAATTTCCATACATCGCATTGTCTAAAAGAATGCTAACTTCTTGTTGAGATAAACCTCCAACAATAGCTAAAGCTTTAATTCCTTTTTTTTGTAAAGCATTCACTTGATCAGTCATTAAAGCTATTAATGGAGAAACCACAATACAAATTCCTTCCATTGCCAAAGCTGGAATCTGAAAACAAACAGATTTACCTCCTCCAGTGGGTAATAATGCTACAGTATCTTGTCCATTTAAAACACTAGTGATTATTTCTTCTTGCATTGGTTTAAATGAAGAATAGCCCCAATAATGTTTTAGGATTTGTAATGGATTAGTCAATACTATTTGTGTTTATTTGATCAAAAATATATTCAATTCTATATTCAATACTTCCTAATGGAATTTCATGAATTTCGTAATTGTATTTTTTATAACTGGCTATTAAATATGAATAAATATTTTTAGCTTCAATAAAAGTTTCATAGCGTTCATTGTCTTGCAAATAAATATCTTCCCAAGGAGGCAAAATAAATACTTTATGGTACTTTTTTCCTAAACACTCATCGTTAAAGTAATCTGGATAGTTAGTGCCAAGATAATCCATATATGCTGTAATATCGGGTAAACCTCTATCGTAAAATAATATGTTGTTTTTACAGGTATTACCCTCTTCAAATTGAACCAATCTACCTTCTAAAAGTTTTTTACTGAATAAAATAGGGTCTTCTAAAAATAACTGGTCGATTCCTTCTTCTTGAGCTTTTAAAATAACATCCCTAGATATTTCATGCATGCAATTATACCCTTTGCTATCTAAATGATTAATTAGACTAGTTTTTCCAGTTCCTGGTCCACCTGTAATCACAATTTTTTTTGGCATTTATCTTATTATTTAGAAACAAAAATCTATACAAAGAACGTAAATAAAAATTGATACTAAAACCGTATTTTTGTACCGAAGAAAAATTGGTATGGAAAAAGATAATAAATCTATTGAATTTTACAAAAGACTTAAAATTCAATTAGAGGAAAATACAAGCTGGCCTGCGGTTTATTTATATAAGTTTATTGTGCCTGCAAATAAAAATAATGTTGAAAAAATTGAGCAAATATTTATTGATAATAAAGCTGATTTTTCTAAAAGAGACTCTTCAAAAGGAACTTACTCTAGTGTTTCGATAAAAGTGCTTATGGAATCACCAGATTGTGTAATTGAAAAATATATAGAAGTTTCTAAAATAGAAGGTGTTATTTCTTTATAAAATTAGTATTTTGCATGCAATAATACTTCAGTATAAAAAGAATGTACGGTTTTAACTAGAACTTTTAAAACCAAAAAAATATCCATAAATTTTGATAGACGATATAGAATACAATACGGAACGACTACATTTAATTATTCCTGAATATGGACGACATATTCAAAAAATGGTAGATCATGCGATTTCAATAGAAGATAAAGAGGAACGTAATAAAGTTGCAAATAGCATAATTTCTGTAATGGGAAATATGAACCCACATTTACGTGATGTTCCTGATTTTCAACATAAATTATGGGATCAATTATTTATAATTTCAGATTTTAAGTTAGATGTTGATTCACCATATGATAAGCCTTCTAGAGAAGAATTAAACGAAGCACCTGCCACGCTAGAATACCCTCAAAATTTTCCAAAATATCGTTTTTATGGAAATAATATAAAGAGGATGATTGATGTAGCAAATGGATGGGAAGATGGAGATATGAAAGAAGGATTAGTAATGACAATTGCTAATCATATGAAAAAATGTTTCTTAAACTGGAATAAAGATACCGTTGAAGATTACGTGATTTTTAATCATTTATTTGAACTTTCTGACGGTAAGTTAGATATAAGAGATAAAGAAGAAATTTTAGTTGAGGCTCAAGTTTTATTAAAAAACAAAAAGCCATATGCAAGTAAAAAAGTTTTTAAGACTAATAAAAACTCAAAGCCTTCAAATAATAATAATAATAATAGAAATAGAAAACGTTATTAATTAATTATTTAAACAATAGGAATAACTTATAAGACGTTATAATTATCTAATATAATTTCTACAATTTTTAATCAAACAATTCAATATTAATGGGTACTTTTCAAATAGAGGGAGGTCATAAATTAAAAGGTGAAATTTGGCCACAGGGAGCTAAAAATGAAGCGCTTCAAATTCTATGTGCTGTTTTACTGACTTCAGAAGAAGTTATAATTGAAAATATTCCAGATATACTTGATGTAAATAAGTTAATTGGTATCCTTAGAAGTTTAGGAGTTAAAGTTCAGAGACTAGGAAAAGGTACCTATGCTTTTATTGCGGATGATATAAATCTTTCTTATTTAGAATCTGATCTTTTTAAAAAGGAAGGAAGTTCTTTGAGAGGTTCAATTATGATTGTAGGACCTTTATTATCTCGCTTTGGTAAAGGCTATATTCCTCGTCCTGGAGGAGATAAAATAGGGAGAAGAAGATTAGATACACACTTTGAAGGATTCATAAAATTAGGTGCTACTTTTAGATATAATAAGGAAGAATATTTCTACGGGGTAGAAGCTCCAGAAGGCCTTACAGGAACCTATATGTTATTAGATCAAGCATCTGTAACCGGTACCGCGAATATAGTGATGGCAGCAGTACTAGCTACTGGAACCACTACTATTTATAACGCAGCTTGTGAACCTTATTTACAGCAGTTATGTAAAATGCTAAATTCAATGGGTGCGAACATCAAGGGTGTTGGCTCAAATTTATTAGTCATTGTAGGTGTTAAAGAATTGAAGGGTTGTACACATAAGGTACTTCCTGATATGATTGAAATTGGGAGTTGGATTGGATTAGCAGCAATGACTCGAAGTGAGATTACTATTAAAAATGTAAGCTGGGAAAATTTAGGTTTAATTCCGGATACCTTTAGAAAATTAGGTATTTCACTTGAAAAAAGAGGTGATGATATTTACATACCTTCACAAGAAGGATATGAAATACAAGGATATATTGATGGCTCTATTTTAACGGTCTCAGATGCAACTTGGCCAGGATTTACGCCAGATTTATTAAGTATCGTATTAGTGGTTTCAACTCAAGCAAAAGGAAGTGTCTTAATTCACCAAAAAATGTTTGAAAGCCGTTTATTCTTTGTGGATAAATTAATTGATATGGGAGCTAAAATTATTCTTTGTGATCCACATCGTGCGACAGTGATTGGACATAATTTCGAATCCTCTTTAAAAGCAACTACGATGGTTTCGCCAGATATTAGAGCAGGTATTTCTTTATTAATAGCAGCGCTATCTGCAAAAGGAACCAGCACCATTCATAATATCGAACAAATTGATCGTGGATATGAAAATATTGACGAAAGACTTCGAGCTATAGGAGCTAAGATTACTAGAATAGATTCCTAAATTTTAAGATTTTTTACTTTTATTGATTTCGTCTTGAAGCTTTCTACTTAATTGTTGTTGCTGTTCAAGTGTTTTTTTTCTATGTACATCAAACTCTTTTTCAATTTCAGATAACTTTAAATTTGTTTGTTTTGTAATAGAGTGACTGTTTTTAAATCTATAAAAAAGTAGAATTAAAAAGAACATTAAAGCCCCAATAATAGAACATAAAACTAAATTATAGGTTGCTTTTTTTGTAGTAACTCCAAATACACTCATCCCATCTTCTTTTCCTTTTGAAACAGTAAGATTTTCTTGGGTTGTTTTTAAATCATTACTTATAGAAGTAATTGTGTTTTCTTGATCTTTTATTGTTGAATTTGCATCAATAATTTTTTGCTCTAAAAAAGCTATAGAGTCTAATACATTTTTTCTAAGCTTATTTATTTTAGTTTTTTCAATTACTTTAAATTCTTGGTAACTGTTAGATTTTTCGATAACTCCATTAAATTGATTTTTAATAGAATTATCATTCTCCTGAGCAATTAAATTAGAAGAGAAAAATATGATACTAGCGAAAAAGACTATTTTTTTTAACATGATGGGTGTAATATAATTGGTAACCATTTAACACTGCAAGAGTAGAAAAATTGTACGATATATTAAATTTTTATTTGAATTATTATTTAGTAGAAACCAAAGTTTTATTAAAACAAAATTCTAATGCACCAGAGGGGCAGCTTTTTACCTGATCTATAATTTCATTTGTCTCTGCCGCATCTAAATCAATCCATGGTAATACTGAAGTTCTAAACACTTCAGATAATCCATTAGAACATAGTTGCGCATTGATACATTTCTTAGGTTGATACGTTACCGTAATATCACCATTGGTGAATTCATTTTCGTAGGTTTTCATAAGATTTACATTTCGGGGTTATGTAAAATGACTATTATATCGATAAATATATATATAATAACGATTAAGTGTATTTAATTGTCAAAATTCCTACAAAAAACGATATTTTATATCAATTTTTTGAGACTAAATGTTAAAATTAAACAGGCTGTAATCTGTACTATTAGTTTCTAATCCTTCTTTTTAAGTTCTATTTTATGTTTTTGTTAACGACTTAAAGCATCGCAAGTCGTAATTTTGTAAAAACGTAAATTTTAAAAAACCAAAATTATGAAAAAATTATTTCTTTTTGTATGTATTGTTGCATTAACTGCTACTATAAATGCACAAGTGAAAACACCTGCACCTAGTCCTGCTCAAACAATTGAACAAGCAGTAGGTTTAACCAATATGACCTTAGAATATTCTCGCCCAGCTATGCGAGAAAGGGAAATATTTGGTGGATTAGTACCTTATGGAAAATTATGGCGTACGGGTGCAAATGCAAATACAAAAATCACATTTAGTGATGCTGTTGAAATAGGAGGGAAAACTTTAGAAGCTGGAACGTATGCTATTTTCACAAAACCAAACGCTGACCTATGGGAAGTTTATTTTTATAGTGATTCAAACAATTGGGGAACACCTCAAGAATGGGATGAAACTAAGGTAGCTGCAAAAGTAAAAGCAAAAGTATATGCTATGCCAATGGCAATAAATTCATTTACTATGACTTTTGATGACCTAACTAATGATTCTGTAATCTTAGGGATGCTTTGGGAAAATGTGTATGTTGGTGTTCCAATGAAATTTAATACAGACAAAGCAGTTTCTGCCAGTATAGATAAAGCTATGGAAGGTCCTGGAGCTGGTGACTATTACTCTGCAGCGGTTTACTATTTAGAATCTGGTAAAGATATTAATAAAGCAAAAGAATGGATTAATAAAGCAATTGCAAAAAGAGCTGATGCTTTTTGGTATTACAGACAAAAATCTTTAATTTATGCTAAGTCTGGAGATAAAAAAGGAGCAATGACGGCTGCAGAAAAATCAATGGCTATGGCTCAAGAAGCTGGAAATACTGACTATGTAGCGTTGAATAAAAAATCAATAGCTGAGTGGAAAAATATGAAATAGTTTTCTATTGATTTATAACAAAACAAAGCTTCAGTTATCTGAAGCTTTGTTTTGTTTATTTAATTAAATCTTATCTCTTTTAATTTTTTGTATAAATAATGCTAGTAATATTACAGAAAGACAACCCACAAAGTTGAGCCATAAATAGGGTAGATTGATGTATTCATATTCATTTAATAAATAAAGTGAAATAACAAAAACTTGGTTTATAAGTGCAGCTACGAAAACAGCATTGCCTTTTACGTATTTGAAAAAGAATGCTAATAAAAATATTCCTAATATATTTCCGTAGAAAATAGATCCAATAATATTAACTAACTGTATTAGATTATCAAATAGGTTCGCAACACAGGCTATTGAAATTGCAATAACACCCCAAAGTAACGTAAACCATTTTGAGGCTGTCACATAATGTTTATCCTCTTTTACAGCTACATTTCGTTTGTATAAATCCATTGCAGTTGTGGAAGCTAAGGCATTTAATTCTGAAGCAGTACTAGACATAGCAGCGCTCAATATTACAGCTAATAATAGTCCAATTATACCTCTTGGCAGGTTTGTAAGTATAAAATGAATAAAGACATAATCCTTGTCATTTGTCTCAGCATCTGGATTCGCTTTTAATATTAATTCTTTGGTTTGTTCTCTTAATTTTAAATCTGAAGTATTTAAAGCTCTAATATCAGTTAGAAGTAATTCTTTTTCAGATTCAGATTCAATAGTAGCAAAGGAAATTTGTTTTTCAGCTAATTCATTATCAATTAATAATTTTTCATCTTCAAGAACTTTAAATTCAGAAGCATATTCAGAGTTTTTTAAATCTTCAATAGCTGCGGGATTAAAATTTAATGGCGAAGCATTAAATTGGTAAAATACAAATACCATTACCCCAACCAGAAGAATAAAAAATTGCATGGGTACTTTAAGTAATCCGTTGAACATAAGCCCTAACTGACTTTCTTTTACAGATTTTCCTGAAAGATAACGTTGCACTTGACTTTGATCGGTGCCAAAATAGGAGAGCATTAAAAAAGTACCCCCAATAATTCCACTCCAAAAAGTATACCGATTGTCCAAGCTAAATGAAAAATCTAAAACATCCATTTTTCCATTGGCACCCGCTATATCCATAGCTTTAGAAAAGCTAATGTCCAAAGGAAGGTAATTTAGGATAATTAGAAAAGAGAGAAACATTCCGAAGAAAATCACACCCATTTGTTGCTTTTGGGTAATGCTTACTGCTTTTGTTCCACCACTTACGGTATATATAATTACCAACACTCCAATGATGATATTTAACGTAATTAAATCCCATCCTAACACCGCAGAAAGTATAATAGCCGGAGCAAAGATGGTTATACCTGTTGCTAAACCTCTTTGGACCAAAAATAGGATAGCAGCTAAGGTTCTCGTTTTTAAATCGAATCTGTCTTCTAAAAATTCATAGGCTGTAAATACTTTTAATCGATGGTATAAAGGAATAAATACCACACATATAATGACCATAGCAATGGGAAGCCCAAAGTAAAATTGCACAAATCCCATTCCATCATGAAAGGCTTGTCCTGGGGTTGATAGGAAGGTTATAGCACTGGCTTGAGTTGCCATTACACTAAGGCCAATGGTCCACCATTTTGCGTCATTACCACCCTTAAGGTAATCGTCTACATTTTTATTGCCACGTGTTTTATAAGTGCCATATAAAACAATAAACAAAAGGGTACCTCCTAATATAATCCAATCGAGTAACTGCATATTAGGCGTAGTTTTTTGTTATTAAATAAAAAAGGATGATATAGACTGCATTGATCACTAATATCCATGTATACCATGAAATCCAACGATATTTTTTAGGTTGTTCTTCCATATTATTTTCCTATTGAAAGTAAATTTGCAAATAATCGATACGCTCCTGAAACTCCCGCTGGAAGTTCTCTAAAAAAGCTTAAACCAGTATAAATATAATGTCCTTTTCCATAATTAGCTACTAATAATGAACCTTTACTTTCAGGGTAAGCTTTGTCATTCATTCCTAAAATTGGAGTAAATTCTGAAGCCCATTCACTAGGAAAATAAAGTCCTCTTTCTTGCACCCATCCTTCAAAATCGGTACTACTTATTTTATTAGGTTTATTTAATACTTCGTGATTGGGTTCGAGAATGGTTACTTCGGAAAATTCATCGGTAACACGTTCTTTTGACAAGGTTATTGAATAAGGAGCAAGATCTTTGGTAACTAATCTATGTCTGGTATTATATTGTACTAAAACAGTTCCTCCATTAAAAACATATTGATTTAATATTTCCTGTTTAAATTCCATTTCAGGCACTGTATTGTATGCTCTAATACCCACAACAACTGCATCAAACTTTTCAATGTTTTTATTATTTATTTCTGAAGGAAGTAAGGTGGTTACCTTATAACCTATTTGTTTTAAACTTTCAGGAATTGCATCACCTGCACCTTTTATATATCCAATATGCTCTCCTTTTTTCTGAATATTAATACGAACAATTTTTGCTTCAGAATCCAATAAAACACTCTGATAAGGTACGTGGTCATAATCAATTTGTATTAACTCTTTATTATAGAATTGATCTCCAACATTCACCAACGTTTTAAGATATCCTTCACTTTGATTTTTAGGAGGTGTTATTGTGAATAGTATTGTTTTTTCTTCTCCTTTTTTAGAAAGCTCAAACAATTGATGATCCGGACTAATAAGCCAGCCTTTAGGATGCTGTAATGTTATAGTGCCAGAAACATTATCTTTTCCTGCTCTAACTTTTACAGGGATCTGTTTTGAATCATTAGAAGAAAAGATCAACACTTTTTCAGGAATACTTGAGGTAACTTCAGGAAGTACATCAAACGGTTGATATACTTCACCCGCTACTGGATCATTGTATTTGTATATAATATTTTTGGTTATTGAAATATTTCTACCCTCAATTGCAAGGTTGAATGTAACTGGAAATTCATGTTCATTTTCAGGTAATCCAATTAATTCTTTATTTGAAACATGATACATACCAATAGTTCCTTTTTCCTTTAACCAATAAGGTGTACTGAAATTTGTTCCTGAAAATGTATTCTCAGTACTTTCAAGAGTGTATTTTTCATCTTTATCTAAATCTGTTGCTTTAAATGAAACAGGGAAAGCAATACAGGGAGAAGTTATAGAGCCAAGTTGAATATTAGCATTTGATCGATTGATTGCTTCAATAGTTACTTTTAAGTCTCCTTTCGGATTTACATTTTGTTCATTTGCGACAGCTTCTAAGAAAAGCCCAGAACATGAAACGATAATGTTTTTTATTTCTTCTAGTTTAATCGATTTCCAATGACCATTAGGAAGTTCTTTTATCAAATCAAATGCTTTCATAAGTTCAGGAATCATTTGAGAAGGATTCTTGAAATTAAAATTTTCTTCAAGAGCTTTAAGAATAACACCAATTGCTTGTCCATTTTCTAATCTTGACCATGTGGTATTAATACCATCAAATATATCTTTTTTGTTTTCTGGGAAATCACCTTTTAGAAATTCTAAATATTCAGTCTGACTACCTCTTGTACCTGTGCTTCCAAATCCTTGAGACTTATGCATAGACCTACTAAGTGAAGCAATTTCACCATTGGATAATCCTAAAGCAGGGTAGTAATTACCAGTTTCAACCTCTACTAGCTTAGATTTATCCGCTTTTTCAAATTTTTCTTTACTTCCATAAAACCACCAAGAAGTATTAAATAATAAACGTTTGGGTTGCCATGTGCCAAATTCATTTACAGATTCAGGATACATTGTATTATTTCCAACCAAATCAAACGCTTCCATACTGAGCATAGCGGAGGCAGTATGATGACCATGTGTAGTTCCTGGATTTCTATGGTTAAAACGATTAACAATCACATCGGGTTTAAACCTTCTAATGTTCATTACAACATCTTTGAGCACTTCATCTTTATTCCAAATTTCTAAAGTTTCATCAGGATGTTTGGAATACCCAAAATCATTGGCTCTAGTAAAAAATTGTTGCCCGCCATCGGTTCTTCTAGCGGCTAATAATTCTTGAGTTCTAATAACACCTAATAATTCTCTAATTTCTGGACCAACTAAATTTTGTCCTCCATCTCCACGCGTAATAGATAAATATGCAGTTCTTGCATGAATATCATTCGCTAAAAAAGAAATTAAGCGCGTATTTTCATCATCTGGATGTGCTGCAATATATAAGGCAGACCCTAAAAAATTAAGCTTTTGAAGGTCATGAAAAATTTCAGATGCTTTGGGTTTATTGGGTTGCTGTGCAAAAAGTGATGAGATGCAAATAAAAAATATAAATACAGAAGGTATTATTTTATGCATATAATTGTTTTGATTGGTGTTTCTCAAAGATACCTTTTTTCAAAAAGTGCGAAAATGGTTTAGGGTATTTTTAACTTTTAAGCTGTAATCTCCATTAGAGATTTATATACTAAATGAGTTGGAAGCCCCATCACATTGAAAAAAGAACCTTCAATTCTCTGAATTGCAATATATCCTAGCCATTCTTGAATACCATAACTTCCTGCTTTATCAAAAGGTTGATATTTTGAAATATAGTACTCTATTTCATTTTCAGTTATTTCTTTAAACCAAACCTTTGTTACATCATTTACAACGTTCTGAAAATTATTACTAGTAAAACAAACAGAGGTATAAACCTCATGCATAGATCCACTTAATGAAGCTAACATTTTTTTAGCTTCCGTTGCATCTTTCGGTTTTTCAAGCGCTTTATCCTTATGCCAAACAATGGTATCACTTGTAATCACGATTTCTTTTTCAGATAAATTTTTAAAAGCCTTAGATTTTAATACGGAAAGGTAATCTGTAATTTCTGAAGCTTTAAGGTGTGAAGGATATTTTTCATCTACTTCTCTAACATCGATAGTGAAATCAATAGCCAGTTCTTTAAAAAATTTTTGCCTTCTTGGTGAACCAGAAGCTAGAATGATTGAATACTTTTTTAATTTTTCTGAAAGCATTAATTTATAATTACGTATTTATATAATAGTATTGAACAGATTCCAAAGAACATAATTAATTTTAAAAGACCAGATAAAAAAGCCAGTTCTTTTTTAGTTTCAGCCGTCCATGATTTTATACAGAAATAGAGTAGAGGCGCCACAATAAAAAATAAAAAATATAGCATTGCTAATTGTATATTATATAAATGCGTATACATATATAATAGTACGATTAAGACAGTTAATATCCCTAATCCAAAAACAATAAATCCTGCTCTTTTTCTGCCAATAGTTATAGGTAATGAGTTGATATCTCCATTTTTATCTCCATCAATGTCTTGAATATCTTTTACAATTTCTCTTATAAAATTGATTAAAAAAGCAAAGAATGCATATTCTAAAACAATTCTGAAAACAATAGATTGCATGGATTGATTACTTAGTGTTGTTGAGGGCATTAAATCAAATAAGGCAACAATAATAATGCTTAAAGAAACTAAAAATGAAATAACAATGTTTCCTATAAGTAAGATAGATTTTAAATAGGTTGCGTATATATATAGTAATGCAGAAATGATAATAAAAATAGCTGCAAAACCAGGTTTCCCTAAACTATTTGAAAGGTAAAAACCAAGACCAACTCCTATTATTGTTAAGATGAGATATAATGTATGGGCAATTTTTTCTGAAATACTTTTACCAACGAATACTTTATGAGGTTTGTTGATTAGATCTATCGACACATCATTTATATCATTAATTATATTGCCCCCTGCAGCGATACAAACGGTAGCAATAACTAATAAAATAAATTCGAAGTTACTTAATGTAGTGCTAACTCCAAAAGGGTGAAATAAACTATACTTCACCAAATATTGCATACATGCAATTAATAATAAATTTTGAATTCTGATAAGTTTTAAAAAAGCCATACTCTATTACTAATCATATTTAGCATCAACAGATTTTAGCCATTTCCCTTGTACTTTCATTACTTGTTCAATTACATCTCGAACACATCCTTTTCCCCCTTTTTTATGTGACACGTATTTTGAAACAGCTTTTATTTCTGCTACTGCATCTTGAGGACAACATGGTAAACCAACATCTTGCATCACATACAAATCGGGAATATCATCTCCCATATAAAGCACTTGTTC
This sequence comes from Candidatus Marifrigoribacter sp. Uisw_064, assembly GCF_047730175.1. Taxonomy (GTDB): domain Bacteria; phylum Bacteroidota; class Bacteroidia; order Flavobacteriales; family Flavobacteriaceae; genus Marifrigoribacter. The sequence goes on along the minus strand of NZ_CP159833.1, from coordinate 94,443 downwards.
ATTTGAGGTGTTGTTCTTTTTTAGATATTCACTCATAATTTCAGTTTTATTATGAGCTCCTAAAAAAACATCGGTTAAGCCTAAACCCTTTAAGCGTAATCGTACACCTTCATTGGTTCCTCCAGAAATAATACACACCTTAAGGCCTTGTTCGAAAGCAGCCTTTAGAGCATAACCGTCTTTGGTATGCATGGTGCGAAACATTTCGCCTTGCGTTGTAATGGTAATTGTACCATCTGTTAAAACACCATCAACATCGAAAATTAAGGTAGTTATATCTTGTAAATATTCTTTATAATTTTTCTCCATGGCTATCTATAATTGATTTTGTAAGTTGAATGTAAAGTTCTTTAAATGCATTGTTATTCAGTTGATTAAGGTGATTTTCAATCGTTTTCTTATCATTGCGCTTTGCAGGACCTGTTTGAGCTTCTTTGGGCTCATGTGATTCCAGTTTTAATGCAGTTTCAAAGATAAGAGGTTTCAGTAAATCGAAGGATAAATTATTTTTTTCTAATAAATCACTTCCAATGTAGTATAAATGATTCACAAAATTATTTACGATAACTGCTGAAACGTGCAATTTTTTTCTTTCTTCTGAATTGATTTCAACTACTTTTTTTGAAATAGCTTTACCAATGTTATGTAAGATTTGTAAATCTGATGCTTCCTCACTTTCAATACAAATTGGTATTTGGCTAAAGCTGATTTCTCTATCTTTAGTAAATGTCTGTAATGGGTAAAAAACACCTTTTCTATTTTTTTCTGAAAGAACATTCATAGCAACAGTACCTGATGTATGAACTACTAATCTATTTTTAAAAGGTAGTTTTTGGGTAAATGAAGTTATTGCGTCATCTGAAATAGCAATAATATATACATCAGCATCTTTCAATTCTGATATGGAAGAACAAGTTTCTGTATTTTTTGAAAACGATTTTAATGATTTATTACTTCTACCAAATACTTGAATAATAGAGACATCCTTTGTGGCTTCAAAAGCTTTATAAAGATGATTAGCAACATTTCCAGTGCCAATTAAAACCATTTTAATCATTAAACGAAGGTAAACTTTTTTAAAAATTTATTCTTATTTCGATTAAAATAAATTATGTATGTTAAAATATCTTTCATGCTTCAGTGAGGAAACTATCTATTAATGATAGGGCATGGTAGTAGCTTTTATGACTCCCCATTTATAAAAAAAATTACTGTTAAAGTATTTTCTTACACAATATCATTAATGATTTATTTGATTTTTCAAAAAATATACAAAAAAACTATCGACTTAATAAATAAGTCGTAATTTTACCGCTAATAAATTTTTAAAATATTATAATGAGTAAAGGAACAGTAAAATTCTTCAACGACACTAAAGGTTTCGGTTTTATTACAGAAGAAGGAGTAGAGAAAGATCATTTTGTACACATTTCAGGTTTAATCGATGAGGTTAGAGAAGGTGATAATGTAGAATTTGAATTAAAAGAAGGTAACAAAGGTTTAAACGCGGTAAACGTTAAAGTTCTATAATAGTACTTTTAAATTTTTTGAAACAAAAAAGCTTATCAGATATGATAAGCTTTTTTTATACAATCTATTTAAGTTTTTTTAATCTTCAGGAAAGGTAACACTTTCATAAGCTCCTGCATCAGGTAAACTACTTCGTGAAGATCCATTAATGTCAAACGGAACTTGATTACTTATAAGTATATCACCAATTCCATCTGCACCAGATGTACCAGTTTCAATATTAAAATCATTTAATGAAGTATTAAAGAACATTGGATCTGCATTTAGTACGGTTCCTTGATAAAAAGGGCCTTCAAAGTTATAGTTTTCATCTTCTTCAAAATCACCTGATACATCTTCAAATTTTAGCAAGCAATTATTAAAACTAAATACGAAAGCTTCATCCGTATTTTCAAAAATATTAAACTCTCTTCTTTCATTTCCGTAGATAATACAATTATTAAATATTGCACTCATTGGGTTTACTTCAAACGTTGTTTCACCTGTTTGAATAAAGTTATCGATTTGTACCGTTGGAAATACTCTAAATCCGTTGGTCCAGTAATTTGTAAACGTACTATGATTAAATTCATAGTCTCCTCCAAAAGAACATGCTAATGAGGATTGGCCACTATTATTTATAACTACATTTTCACCTCTAACAAAACTATTTCTAGCTAATAAACCATAATTAGAGTTGTTGTATATCTGTACATTTTTAAGTGATAAGGATTGAGTACCATCGAGTCCATCCATTAAAATACCTACACTGCTATTTTTTATGGTAGTATATTCAAATTCATGATTTGTACTTCCTCCCGTTAGCCATAAAGCACCCCATTGCCCTGGTATTTCAGAAAAACTTGGTTCTAATCTATCGCCTTCAAAAATAATTTGATTTTCTAATAACTCAGGATCTGAACTTGGTAAACCCAATGATTTTAGAGTCGCTTGCGCAGCTACTAAAATACCACTGTTTTCATGAAAATGTACTCTTGATCCAGGTTGAAAGTTAATGGTTTTACCATTTGCTACAGCTGCATAGCCATATATTACATATGGTTTTTCATTGGTAAATGTTAGTTCACTGTCTTCTAAAATAAAGCCTTCAATTAAAATATCGTTTTCTGGGTCGTTAGGATCTTGACCTAAATTAAGTGTTTCAATTGTTCCGTCATCAAATCGTTGTGGGAATAAAAATATCGCGTCTTGTACTAAAGTGACAAGATCTACATCTTGTTGATTACCTCCGGTGTCAAAAAGTATTTTGTCTTCGTATAAAAAATCAAAAGTAGGATTTGGAAAATCGTCAATATTTATAGTTGTTTCTATAAAAACGAAAATACTATCCTTAGCAAGTATTTGAATGTTTTCAAATGATTTACCTGGTAAACCATCAACATTTAATCTGTATTCAGAAGATTCTCCTTTTTCTAAACGTATGGTGGGAATAATAATATCATCGTCACTTCTATTGTACACTTTAATATTTCTTGTACTAGAACCAATGTTAGTAAAAACAGTGTCTAAATATACGGTGTCTTGTGAAAACGATAGGTTTCCTGTATTTGGTGAGCTTTCAAAATCATTTCTACATGAGCTCCAAAAAACTAGGCAAGATAAAAGCGCCAGACTATATATATACTTCAAGTGTATGGTTTTAATTAATTTCAGTAAAAATATAACTTTTTGTCAAGTAATTTATTGTAAAATTTAAATGTTTTCTTCTAATAATTTACATATACATAGCCAGTAAATGGTTCGGGGTAGCGAGAATCATTTAGTATAAGCACATAATAATAAGTTCCAACCGGTACTATATTTCCTTGAAATAGTAGACCTCTATTCGAAATACTATCCCATAAGCCTTCATCATTTCCTCCTTGGTAAATTATATTTCCATGGCGACTATAAATACTTAATTCAAAATTTATATATACATTTATTAAATTTTCAATAATAAATAAATCATTAAGTCCGTCAGCATTTGGAGAGGTTGCATCGTAAATTATAGGATCACAATACTCTGTTTCTATAGAGAAGTTAGAGGTTATAAAGCATATTTCGTTTTCTAATCGTATATAAATGATTTGAGGATTACTATTGTTTTGAAACTGAGTAGGATCTTCAATTGCATTAGTATTGATAATTGCATCTTTTTCCGTTTCATAATAGGTAATGATATCATCTTCATTTAAAGAAATTAAATCATTTTGTTCTGTTAAATTGAATGTTGCAACATCAAACCCTTCATTACAAAGTAATAGATCTGGTAATTCATTTATAGGAGGTATGCTACCAAATGTTACGGTACTATTAAAATCATTATTAAAGTCGTTTAGTTCAAGTATTGCACCAACTCCTGTACCATTATCGTCTACTCTAACTAATAAATTAAAGACATCGGAAGTTCCATTTTGCAAGAAAATATCGATGGTATTGTTTTCGCTACCACCCGTAGGAATATCATTTATAGTTTCAGATTGTGTTATTAAAACGCCATTGATATAAAATGAAATATTTGTTTCAGCAGGTAATAAAACCGTGCCTAATGTATTATAAACGGTATAATCAACAATTAAATCTCTTAACCTACATGCATTCAGGTTATTGTTTATTTCAATGGTTGCATCAGGTAAAAAACATATGATTAGTTCTATTTGAAAAGAATCAATTACAAAACAATTTTCATTTGAAACACGGATATATATAGTTTCTAGATTGCTTGTGTTTTGATACTCACCTATGTTAGTAATTGGATTGATATTATTTTCAGCGTCCGTTTCAGAAACATGATAACTTATAGTATATAATTGATCGATGAGTGTAGTTGCTTCATTTAAATTGAACAATTCAACTCCAAATACATCACATTTTTCCAAATCAAATAATTCAGGAATTATGGGTGAATCAATAATTGCATGTTCAATACTAAATTGGTTATTATCTTCATTTAATTCATTTACGATACCAATACCATTTCCTTGGTCATCTACTGAAGCTATTAAAATTAGTGGAGTAGGGATTCCTTGCGGAATGGAAAGAAGAATTGTTCCACTTTCAGATTCACCGATTTGTAAGTCTACGGTAGTTTGAGATTGACCAATCAGCGTATTATTAGCATAAAATGCGATAGGGGTATTCACTGGTAAAAAAGAGGTGCTATTTAAATTATACACCGTGTAATCTACCTCAATTTCTCTATCTCCACATTCAGATCCTCCATCTATAGTATCTATTTCAATTGTTGCGTCTGGTAATTCATTATTTAAAACTGTAATTATATTGTTGATCATTACAAAATCTTGTAAGGATGTTAAGGTAACTGTTGCAGAGGTATCTCCTTGGTTAATGTTATTTTCAATACTGTAAAAATCGATATCCATATTATACATGGTATTAGAACCAGTATAACTATTTGAACTGTTAAAAGCATTGTCTTCTGGGTTTAAAGGAGGGTTGCTAATTAAATTTCCATTTATTTGAAGTGTTTCTCCATTAGATAGAGACTGATCACCTTCCCAAGCAACGAATCCAATTTTGGCACCAATATTATCGAGTACAAATAAATTTTCGAGTGTAATTGTTATGGTATTATTAAAAGCAGAAACACTTTCTAAACCATCAAATACATTTACTTGATTTAAAGGAAGTGAATTATCTTCATAAATAACGGTGACTGCCCAACCTCCAAAATTAGTTGTATTGGAACAATATGGAGTAACATCAATGTCTAGGCCTGAAAAAGTATAAGTGCCATTTCCATTGGTTGTTAGATAATCTGTTATATCTACAAATGCAGCAAAAAAGAGAAGGTTACCGTTTAATAAATAATTGAATTCTCTTTCAGCTTGAAATAATGTTCCATTTAAAGAAACTTCTGTGTCATTAATAGAACTGCTTCCAGCCCAATATAAATAGGCAGCTACGATAGATTGGTCTGTGTTTAATTGAAAATCTGCACTGCTTTCAGGTAATATCTCACAGATATTTTCACCTCCTGTATTTTCTATTATGTTGAGGGTGTTTCCAAATGCTTTATAATCGTATTTTCCATTAAATTGTTGATATAATGAAACATCTTGAGCATAAATTAAAAAAGGGAATAAAATAAAAAGTAATAAACTTTTCTTTTTAATGAGGTTCATGCCAATTTTTAAGCTCAATATACGTAATATTTAGCTTTAAATTAAAATATGAAGATGAGCCATTTATAAATCTCTTTTCTTTAAAATCCGATACGACCCATATATAAATATTGCAGACCATGCCATAACGATGAAGATACTTAAAATAGGAACTTCATAATTTGAATTAATATCTTCTCCTAATTGAGTTGCAACAGATTGTACAGCTCCTAACCTCGTAAAAGGTTCTTCTATTAAATCTGACATAGCATTTAAAGGGAGAAAGTTATAAACAGACTCAAATAAATCGGTACCTGTTTTTACTTTTATGTACTGAAATAAAATAGCGATGAGTCCTTCAATAACTTGCCAAAGTCCTAAAAATCCTAAGGCAAAAGCAGATTTTTTGACTAAAAAAGCTAAGAACATACAAAAACTGAAAAAACTAAATAGTTTTAAAAAGTATGCAAATAAATATTCTAAGTCACTAAAAATGATAGAGAATTCATTATAATCTGAAAAAATTAAACCTAGAGTTAAAGATATAATAAATAGAAAAATAGTTGAAACAAAAGAAAATAATAGTACGGTAAGTACTTTAGAAGTTAGAAATTCTCTTTTACTTAAACCATCTATTAAGTTTTGTTTTAAGGTTCTGTTACTGTATTCATTGGCGACAATGGATACAATTACAATGGCAAAGAAAATCTTTAACCAAGCAGTCATCCACGAATTGAAATGCCATACATAAGGAAAGTTAAATATTCCTTGGTCCGCTACTCTAAAGTTAACACCTCCAAAATTAAATTCGATGGAGACAATAAAAGCGGTAAAGCATATTAATGAAAAATATACAATCGAAATTATTTTTGCCGATTTGTTGTACTTAAGTTTATGTAATTCTATAGTTAATAATCGAAGCATGGATGTTAGTTTTGGTTTTTAGTAATTTCAAGGAATTGTTCTTCTAAACTTTCTTTTCGATGTACTAAATAAGAAAGAAAGATGCCTTTTTCTAGAAGTTGTTTATTGAGTTCAGCGCCTTCTAGGGGTTCTTTTAAATAAGCAATAAGTAAATCATTTTCTCTTTTAAAATTACCAAAATTTTCATGATTCGATAGAAATTTTTCTAAAACATCCATGTCTTTACATTGCAAAGTGAAAAATCCATGGCTCGCATTCATATTTTCAACACTACCCGAATAAAGACTTTTTCCTTTTCTTAAAATAACGACATGAGAGCATACTTTTTCAACTTCATCAAGTAAATGTGATGCAAGTAATATAGTAGTTCCTTGAGAAGCAATTTTCTTAATAATACCTCTGATTTGATGAATTCCTTGTGGATCTAAACCGTTGGTTGGTTCATCTAATATTAATATTTCTGGATCATTTAGTAGGGCAGATGCAATAGCAAGTCGTTGTTTCATTCCTAATGAAAACGTACTGAATTTACTATGTTTTCTATCTAACAAACCAACCAAATCTAATTTCTCATCTATTTTTGAAGTAGAAACATCTTTAATCTTACAGACTAGGCTTAAATTTTGAGCCGCAGTCATATATGGATAGAAGTTAGGTCGTTCGATAATAGCGCCAACTTTCTTTAAAGCTTGATGGGTAGTTCCGTTTCCATCGAACCAATGAAACTCACCTTTTGTTTTATTGACTACATTTAAAACGATTCCAAGTGTTGTGGATTTCCCACTTCCATTAGGGCCTAAAATGCCGTATACATTTCCTTTTTCAATGGTTACCGATAAATTATCTACCGCAGTTAATGTGCCGAATTTCTTCGTAAGATTTGATAATGTTAGAATATGACTCACAGGTGGTTTGTTTAGTATTATATTTTAAGTACGACGATGCAAATGAAATTTTGTTACACAAATTCATTTATTAAAAGGTTAAAAAAAAGAACAGGAATTATAAATCTAGCTTTTTCTTTCTTAATTCGAAGTTTTTACCAAGATACACTTTTCGAACCATTTCGTCTTCAGCTAATTCTTCAGGAACACCATGTTTTAAAATGCTTCCTTCAAACATAAGGTAGGTTCTATCTGTAATTGCTAATGTTTCTTGAACATTATGATCGGTAATAAGAATACCAATATTTTTGTCTTTTAATCGTGCTACAATACCTTGAATGTCTTCTACGGCTACTGGATCTACCCCTGCGAAAGGTTCATCAAGTAAAATAAAGTTAGGATCCGTAGCTAAGGCACGAGCAATCTCAGTTCGTCTTCTTTCACCACCACTTAAAAGATCTCCGCGACTTTTTCGTATATGACCTAATCCAAACTCTTCAATTAAAGATTCCATTTTATGGAGTTGTTCTTTTTTGGATAACTTTGTTAACTGTAATACACTTAATATATTTTCTTCAATACTCAATTTCCTAAAAACGGAAGCTTCTTGCGCTAAATATCCAATTCCATTTTGAGCTCTTTTGTACATTGGATATTTAGTAATCTCCTTATTATCTAGGAATATTTGTCCACCGTTGGGTTTAATTAATCCTACTATCATATAAAAAGATGTTGTTTTTCCAGCGCCATTAGGCCCGAGTAAACCAACGATTTCTCCTTGATTAACTTCAATAGAAATGCCTTTTACAACTTTTCTTCCTTTATAAGATTTTACTAAATTTTCAGCTTTTAATTTCATGTGATATCGTCTAAAGCAACGGAGATAAAAGTAATATATTTCTTTCCGAAGAAAAAATTATGAGAACCTTATCGTTAATTACCTTTTGTCTTTTGTTTTTTTAACCTTTTATTTTGTTTCCGAATAACTGATTTTGAAATATAAATACTGATTTCGTATAATATGATTACAGGTATTGTAACAATTACTTGACTTGCTATATCTGGTGGTGTTATAATTGCAGAAAGAATTAAAACAATAACCAATGCAAATTTTCTATATTTTCTTAATATTTGAGGCGTTACAACCCCAATTTTTGTTAAGATGTAGATTAAAATTGGTAGCTCAAAAATAAGTCCGCTGGCTAAAGCTGATGCTCTAACTAAGCCAATATAGCTACTTAAATCGAAATCATTAAATACTTGATCACTTACTTGATAGGTTCCTAAAAAATTAATGGATAAAGGAGTAACCACATAATAACCGAACAATACACCAATAAAGAAGAGTATAGAAGCAATAAAAATAAACCCTTTAGAGCTTTTACGTTCGATTGTTTTTAAACCAGGACTTATAAATCGCCATAATTCGAACAATATATAAGGAAATGCAACAATAAATCCAGCTGTTATAGAGGTCCATAAATGTGCAGAGAATTGCCCTGCCATTGTTCTACTTTGAATCCTGAAGGGAAGTTCCGTAAAACAGAAACTTTCTTTAAACCCTATTGAATTTGCAACTTTACATAGTAATTTATAAGTAGGAAAATCAGCTTTTTTTGGTCCAAAAAGTACCACGTCAAAAATAAAATCTTTTGCAAGAAAGGCAGCTGAAGCTAAAATGACTATAGCTAAAGTTGATCGAATTAAATGCCAACGTAATTCCTCTAAATGATCAAGAAATGACATTTCTTTTCCTGTGCCTATTTTTTTTTGGCTTTCCACTGTTATATGATACCTTCTTTAGTAAGGTTATGGATATGTACCATACCACAATAACGATTATTATCTTCAGCTAGTAATTGTGTAATACCATACTTATCCATTAACTCAATGGCTTCAACCGCCATAGCATCATTAGAAATACATTTTGGATTTTTAGTCATAATATCCTTAGCAGTTAGTCCTTTAAAACTATCTGCTTTCGTAAGCATTCTACGTAAATCGCCATCAGTAATAATCCCGACAATTTTATTATCCTCTACTACGGCTGTAACTCCTAACATTTTTTCAGTAATCTCAATGATTACATCTCTAACATCTGTATCAGGATGTACTTTCGGTTTTTCATTTATTGAAGTTAAATCACTTACACGTAGGTATAGTTTTTTGCCTAATGATCCACCTGGATGGACTCTAGCAAAATCTTTACTTGAAAAACCATGCAAATCTAAAAGACACATTGCAAGTGCATCTCCAACCACCAGTTGAGCTGTAGTACTAGTTGTAGGAGCTAAATTATTTGGACAAGCTTCTTTTTCTACATAAGCATGTAATACAAAGTCGGCTTGACTTGTTAATGCAGAAGATCCATTAGATGTTATTGCTATTAATTTGTTTCCTCTCGCTTTAATTAAAGGTACTAATACTTTTATTTCTGGAGTATTTCCACTTTTTGAAATACATATAACGGTGTCATTATCTTGAATGGTACCCAAATCTCCATGAATAGCATCTGCAGCATGCATAAAAATTGCAGGGGTCCCAGTAGAGTTTAAAGTGGCAACTATCTTTGTAGCAATAATAGCACTTTTCCCAATACCAGTAATGATTACTCTTCCATTAGAATTATATATATATTCTACTGCAGCAGCAAATTCTTCATCTACTAAATTAGCTAAATTAGCTATTGCTTTACTTTCAGTTTCAATGGTTTTTTTTGCTACTGAAATGATCTGAGCTTGTTTGTTCAAAACTTTTATAATTTAAATTGTTTGTACTTTTTAAGAAAGTAGTATCTTAGATTGCAAAGGAAACCTAAATTAGCACTTATCTTATTATTAATAAGATACATTTTGTTATAAAGGTTGCGAAATTACGATTGTTCCCGTGTATATACAATTTTAATTTCCCGAAACTTACTAATTTTATTTTTTGAAAATTGATAGAAATCGATATTTACGAAGCGCTGAAAAAATATTTTGGCTTTACTTCCTTTAAAGGATTACAAGAAAAAGTAATAAAGAGTGTTCTTAATAAGGAAAATGCATTTGTAATAATGCCGACTGGTGGTGGAAAATCATTATGTTATCAACTACCAGCATTAATGGAAGAAGGAACAGCGATTGTGGTTTCTCCCTTAATAGCATTAATGAAAAATCAAGTAGATGCAATACAAGCACTATCATCTGTGTCTGGTGTAGCTCATGTACTTAATTCTTCTTTAAACAAAACTCAAGTAAAGCAAGTAAAAAGCGACATTGTAGATGGAGTTACAAAACTATTATATGTAGCTCCTGAGTCATTAACTAAGGATGAGAACGTAGCCTTTCTTCAATCAGTTAAAATTTCATTTGTTGCTATTGATGAAGCCCATTGTATTAGTGAATGGGGGCATGACTTTAGGCCAGAATACCGTAATCTTAAAAAAATAATTGAGCGTATTGGAGATAATATTCCAATTATTGGACTAACAGCAACTGCTACCCCTAAAGTTCAAGAAGATATTTTAAAAAATCTTGGGATACAAAGTGCTAATACTTTTAAAGCGTCCTTTAATAGACCAAACCTTTATTACGAAGTACTTCCTAAAACTAAGAATGTAGATTCAGATGTTATTCGTTTTATTAAACAACATGATGGAAAAAGCGGAATTGTATATTGTTTAAGCAGAAAACGAGTTGAAGAATTAGCTCAGGCACTACAAGTTAATGGAATTAAAGCAGTGCCTTATCATGCGGGACTAGACTCAAAAACAAGAGTAAGACATCAAGATATGTTCTTGATGGAAGATGCAGATGTGGTAGTAGCCACCATTGCATTTGGGATGGGAATTGATAAACCCGATGTTCGTTTTGTGATTCATAATGATATCCCTAAAAGTATTGAAAGTTATTATCAAGAAACGGGAAGAGCAGGTAGAGATGGTGGTGAAGGTCATTGTTTAGCTTTTTATTCATATAAAGATATCGAAAAGCTTGAAAAATTTATGAGTGGTAAACCTGTAGCAGAACAAGAAATTGGACACGCATTGTTACAAGAAGTTGTCGCTTTCGCAGAAACTTCTATTTCTCGAAGAAAATTTATCCTACATTATTTTGGTGAAGAATTTGATAATGAAACAGGGGATGGTGGTGAGATGGATGATAACATGCGAAACCCTAAGAAAAAAAATGAAGCGAAAGATGATGCAATAAAAGTACTTACAGTTGTAAACCGCACGAATCAATTATATAAAGCAAAAGAAATTGTAAATGTTTTAATAGGGAATATAAACGCCTTAATTAAATCACATCGTACCGACACGCAAGATTTTTTCGGAATAGGCTCACACCAAAAAGATAGCTATTGGATGGCATTAATTCGACAGTTATTGGTTGCTAAACATTTACGAAAAGATATAGAAACCTATGGTGTTATGAAATTAACTCCAAAAGGAAAAAAATATTTAGCTGCTCCTACTTCCTTTATGATGACTGAAGACCATTCTTTTAAGGAAGCAAATGATGATACTATTATTGTATCAGAAAAAGGAGGCGCCGCAGCAGATGTACATTTATTCAAAATTTTAAAAATAGAAAGAAAGAAACTTGCTGATAAGTTAAATCTTCCACCTTTTGTTATTTTTCAAGACCCTTCTCTTGAAGACATGTCATTAAAGTATCCAATTACATTAAACGAATTAGCCAATGTACATGGTGTTGGAGAAGGCAAAGCAAAAAAATACGGAGCTTCATTTGTTTCACTCATAAGTAATTATGTAGAAGAAAATGATGTAATGCGCCCAGATGATTTCATTGTAAAATCTACAGGAACTAATAGTGCATTAAAATTGTATATTATTCAGAATGTAGACAGAAAATTGCCTTTAACGGATATTTCTGAAGCTAAGAAAATGGACATGAACGATTTCATAAAAGAAATGGAAGTGATTGTTTATAGCGGAACCAGATTAAATATAGATTATTGGATTGATGAAATATTAGACGATGAACAACAAGAGGAGTTACATGAATACTTTATGGAAACTGAAACCGATGATATTGAAGCTGCCATGGTTGAATTTGATGGTGATTACGAAGATGAAGAATTACGTCTATATCGAATTAAATTTATTAGTGAAGTAGGTAATTAATCTATACTACTATTTTACCTATAAAAAATAGAATGCCTTCATAAAATTTATGAATTAATAAATGAATATGTACCTTTGCATTTCATTTAAAAAAAAGGTAAAATGCAAGAAGGTATTTATGCAAAAATCTCAACTGAAAAGGGAGAAATTTTAATTAACTTAACGTATAAACAAACTCCAGGTACGGTTGGAAACTTTGTAGCTTTAGCAGAAGGAAATCTTGAAAACGAAGCAGTTCCACAAGGAAAACCATATTATAACGGATTAAAATTTCATAGAGTTATTCCAGATTTTATGGTACAAGGAGGAGATCCAGCTGGTACAGGTGCTGGAGGTCCAGGATATCAATTTGATGATGAGTTTCACCCAGATTTAAAACATACAGGCCCAGGAGTATTGTCTATGGCTAATGCTGGTCCCGGAACCAATGGAAGTCAGTTTTTTATTACACATATTGAAACTTCTTGGCTAGATAATAAACATACCGTTTTTGGTAACGTAATAGAAGGAATGGATGTTGTAAATAGTATTGCTCAAGGCGATACTATGAAAGAAGTATCTATTATAAGAGTAGGAGAAGATGCTGAAAAATGGAATGCGGTTGAAATTTTTAGAAGTTTTACTGGAGCAAAATTAGAAAGAGAAGCTACAGCTAAAAAAGCGCAAAATGAATTACTAGGAGAACTTGCTGAAGGGTTTGAACAAACTGAAAGCGGACTTAGATATAAAATCATTCAAAAGGGAGACGGTTCAAAGCCTGAAAAAGGACAAACTGTTGGAGTTCATTATAAAGGGATGCTTTCAGATGGAAGCGAATTCGATAATTCATACAAAAGAGGAAATCCAATCGAATTTCCAGTAGGAGATGGTAATGTTATTGCAGGATGGGATGAAGGTATTTTACTTTTAAACAAAGGAGATAAAGCTCGTTTTGTAATTCCTTCCCCTTTAGGGTATGGTGAAAGTGGAGCTGGTGGTGTGATTCCACCAAATGCAACATTAATATTTGATGTTGAATTAGTAGATATAAAATAGAATCAATATAACTTATTTAAAAAGCCTTTTACATTTTATTGTAAAAGGCTTTTTTTATTAGGTAAATATTAAACTGCTAAAAATTCAATCGCTGCTTTGATCGTTTTTCAATCATCAATTAATTAGAAATCATTGGCAACCTTATTTGTGAGGTATATTTTGAAGAATGATGTACTTTATTGTGAGCAGTTACACTTTCTTTTTCATCATAATTATTTCCTCCAGTATTCAAATTACGAGCAAAACGAGGGAAATTACTACTTGATATTTCTACACGTATGCGATGTCCTTTTTTAAAGTAATTACTTGTAGACATAGGTGTTAAATCTACTTTATAGACTTTACCTTTCTCCATAAACAACTCCTTATCATACCCATCACGATATCTAACACGCTGTATGGTTTCATCCAAGTTATATGCTTTCCCATCGGGATACACATCGATAAGTTTTATAGTGAAATCGGTGTCTTTTGCATCTGAAGATACATATAGTGTAGATTCAATAAAACCAGAAATTTCCACACCTTCTTTTAAAACATCTGTGGTGTACACCAAAATATCATTTCTGGTTTCCATTTGTTGTTGATCGAAAGCACCTCCTTTAATTGCATCTCCTGTACAACATACATTACCTCCATAGGAAGGTACTGGTTTCATTGGGTCATAAGTAAAGCTATCTGGAGTATCAGAACCTGCTTTTGATGTTGTTAATATTCCATCTCCAAAAAAGCTATTGGCTGCACCATTACTGTTTAAATAATAGGTTGTTAATTTAGCTTTTTCTGGAGGCCAAGTTTCAGATGCTTGCCACTTGTTACTTCCCATAGTATAATATTGCACTCTAGGTGTGTTCTCTTTAAAGTTGTTTTGTTCTCCTTTCAGCCACAAATCAAACCAAGCATAAATTTGCTCATCATAGTTAAGTCTCGCGTCGCCAACACTACGTTCACCAACAATAGTATTTTCGGTAGCTCGAGTATAACGACAATGTAAAGTTGGTGCAATTACCAAGTATTGATTATCTCTAATGCCTGCATCTTTAGAATTATTTCTAACATGATTAAATAAAGCTAGATTTGGAGTTATAGAAACATCGTACCAGGAAGCAAACCAAAAACTTGGGACACCAATTTCCATATTATCATGATAAATACCACCTTTAAACCAAGCTTCATCATTTGGTTTACGGCGTATCATTTTATCAAAAATCTCATGTTTACCATTTATATTTTTTAAAATATCCTGAATTGGTAAATGATTCAAAGCTTCAGTCATATCTATTTTCGGATTTTCAGGTGCTAAATCGTAAAATCTAGAAATTCTAATTAAATCTTCTTGTGTAGCTCCAGCTGGAATTCGTGGTTTAAATTTATCATGCTCTACACTATATAGCCAAGAAAAGAATAACATTTGTTCTACTCCGCCACGATACCAATTTCCTTGTTCATTGATTTCTCCAATCCTACCAACTCCTGCACCATAACCTTGAGGTACCATTGCTGCATGAGAAGGATGATCTAATGCCGCAACTGCCATTTGCCATTCGGCAGTAGAAGAACAACCCAAAGTTCCAATTTTACCATTAGACCAAGATTGATCTTTCATCCAGGTAAATGCATCATAGCCATCGGTTAATGGAACTCCTAAAATATCCCATTCTCCTTCTGAAAAATAGCGACCACGTTCATTTTGTACCACATAAGCATAGCCTCTTTTAACTGCCTCTAAGGCTCTTTTTGCGGTTCTTGTTTTTTGTTCTCCGTCTCCCCAAGAATTAAAATTATAAGGGGTACGTGAAAAAATAATAGGCACTTTTTCATTAGTTTTTGGACGATATATATCTGTTGCTAAACGAATACCATCCCGCATTGGCATCATTATTTTTTGATCTATAATAGCAATTTCTTCAAGTTCTTGAAGGATTTTGTTTTGTTGAGCCTGAAGATTAAAACTACTTACAAATAAATAGGCAAGTACAAACGAAATTAAAATAGTGCGTTTTTTCATTTATTAGAATTGTTGGTTAATGGTAATGAAGCATAACGGTTTTGTATAACGAAAGTGGCGTTTGGTGGCCTGTGATTTACAAGAGTAAATTTGCGCAGCAAATGTTGGCAGCGCAGCGTGCGAATCAGGTGAGCGTTGGAAAGCCGCGATACGTTATATTCCGATTATAAATTTAGTTAATTATTTGTACAAAAGTTTAAAACAACTAACATTTTAGCCATTTGCGATATACGTTGCTACCTATAGTATTATTTTTAATTAACGAATAAACAAATCAAAAATTGAATCAGCAATATAATGTCAAAATGGTTTCTTACGTTTTTCAAAATTCGGATCTGTGAACCAAAACCCACAAACATTACAAATTACTTGACTTTTATAAGTAGCTTTTCCTCCTAATCCATTTATAGTTGCAATTTCATTAGAATAACCAATTTGGTCAACAGTATTTGTCCATTAAACTTTTTCACTTCTGATTTTGTCAGATGAACATCTTGGACATCGAATTTCACTGTTTTTAGATTCTCTTTTTGGATTTGCAGAGATGAGCTTTTCAATTTTATTTTCTGTAAGCCCTTTTTCAAGAATAAAATTATTAATTTCCAATTGAGTGTCTTCCATATATGTGGAAAGCTTGAACTTAACAAAAAAGGCTAATTAATAATCATTTAATTCAGCTAAAAAATCTCTTGTCTTACTCAAATCTTATATTATAGGTAACGTGTTATATACTAAATTTTATTACTCATATCCCGGAAATAAATCGGGTAATAGTATCTTTATTGTAACTGTTAGCCTCTATTAAGTATGGATTAGTTTACCTTATTTAATATCATAAATGAATTTTTTTGTCCACTTATAGTCATCTGCAATTCCAAAGAACCATTTCTTGAGAAATACTCTATCTTTCCGATAGGGGCTTGGTTTTTATTTTTTTCATAAAGATTAATCACTTTTGTTTCTTTCAAAACTTCATAAGTTAAAATTACTTCCTCCGTTGGAGAGTTTTTTAATATAAATTCATTATTAACTTTAAAAAAATATTTTTTACTAGAAAGAGATGCTTTCATCCCTGACTTAAACATACTTTTATCTTTTTCTTCTACTTTAGCATTAGGATTAAAAGTAATGGAATCATTTTGTGAATGATAAAAAAACGAATCATTTTTTATTGCAATAGCTTTCCATTCTCCAATTAAAGCAGTTTCTATTTGAGCAAAACTTTGAGCAGTAATCAATAGAATTAATATAGTAAATATTTTTTTCATAGGGTTCATTTTTAAATTCACCTAAAGCTTCTGTACAAAGTAATAGGCGGCTATTGTTCTTATTAGATTTAAATATAGTTATTTATTTATTCTGAATTATTTCCCAATACAGAATTTACCAAAAATGGTACCTAAAATATCTGCATCTACACTTACTTCACCTGTAATTCTGCCAATGGCTTCTAATGTGGCCCTTAAATCGATAGAGACTAAATCACCACTCAAGCCCAAACTAAACCCTTGTTTAACTTCTCTAATATGTGACAATGCATCCTGTAAGGCTTGTAAATGCCTAGTGTTTGTAATAATTGTCTGATTAGAATTTAAGCTGCTAATATCGATCGTAGACACTAATTTATCTTTTAATTGCGATAGATGATCTTTTGTTTTTGCTGAAATAAATATGAATTTTATTTCTGAATCTTTAAAGGTTTTAAGTATTTCTTCTGAAACAATATCACTTTTATTAGCCACCACAACTCTAGGAATGTTTTGTGGCAATTCAGATAAATCCTGAATAACATCTTCTACTGAAAGTTCGGCAATATCGAACAAATAAATATACACTGCCGATTTGTTGACATTTTCTAAAGCACGTTCAACTCCTATCTTTTCAATTTCATCATTGGTCTTACGTAGCCCCGCAGTATCGATAAATCGAAACGAAATCCCTTCAATATTTAATATCTCTTCAATCGTATCACGCGTGGTCCCTGCAATACTAGATACAATAGCTCTTTCTTCGTTTAATAATGCATTTAATAAGGTGGATTTTCCAGCGTTAGGCCGTCCAACAATTGTAGTGTTAATTCCATTCTTAATCGCATTTCCTAATTTAAATGATGCCGCTAATGTGCTTAAATAGATTTCTATTTCTGAAATTAAATTGTTTAATTCATCACGGTTGGCAAACTCTACATCTTCTTCAGTAAAATCTAATTCTAATTCGATTAAAGCAGTAAAATTAATGAGTTTATCGCGAAGCACTTTTAAATCTTCTGAAAAACCGCCTTTCATTTGCTGTATAGCAATTTGATGTTCTGCTTTACTTTCCGAAGCAATTAAATCGGCTACAGCTTCCGCCTGACTTAAATCCATCTTTCCATTTAAAAAAGCACGTTGTGTAAATTCACCAGGGCTTGCCATACGACATCCCGAGTCAATGGAGTATTGAATGATTTCTTGTTTTATAAAATCACTTCCGTGGCAAGAAAACTCCACCACATCTTCACCGGTATACGAATGAGGATTTTTAAAAATGGTAGCTAATACTTCATCTAAAATTCGATCACCTAAAATAATATGACCTAAATGGACTGTATGTGTTTTTTGCTCCTGTAATTTCTTTCCAGAAATAGAAACAAACATGTTGGAAGCGATTGAAATAGCCTCAGGTCCAGAAAGACGAATAATGCCGATAGCTCCTGCACCAGAAGGTGTTGCTAAAGCGACGATGGTATCTAAATAATTCATTGTGGCAAAAATACTAAATTCAGTCGAGGGAACATTCTTTGTAACATTTTATTACAGATCTATACTAATAGTGTGTAACTTAAAAACAATCAATCATAAAATGGAAACAATACATCACAGGGTGTTAAGAAAAGACAAACAATTATTAGTAATTACGCATTTAAGTCAGTTATTGACTTATATAACAGGCTTTGGAGGTTTAATCGTTCCTTTAATTCTTTGGTTAACATCAAAGGATAAAGTTTTAGGAATGGACGATCATGGAAAGCAAATTATGAACTTTCAGTTAAGCTTATTATTGTATGCTTTAATAAGTATCCCAGCAATTTTATTGTTAGGGTTAGGAATATTAACTTTAGTACTTACTGGAATCTTAGGTTTTGTAATGCCAATTGTAAATGCTGTAAGAGCAAGTAACAATGAAGATCCAAGTGAGTTTTTAACGATACAATTTATTAAATAAAAAACTTGAATATATATATTGAAAGCCGCCTTCATCAAGCGGCTTTTTTTATGTTAGTTCGAGCGCAGTCGAGAACAGAATAAAAAATGACAAAGTATTTGTTAAACAGAAATGTTTATAATGAAGTTGATTTTATGTCATTTCGAAAGCAGTCGAGAGCTAAAAATTATTTTTCAACCTAGGACTAGACCCTATTTCAACCCTTGATTTCACTTATTTTTTAAAGTAATTGTAGATGTTTGCCTTTCTATTAACTAATATTAAAAAAAATACATTATGAATCAATTAAAAGGACAAACAAAAAAAACAAGGACTAAACTAATCCCTTTATTCCTAATCGTTTTCTTATTTCAAGGACTTGTATTACAAGCACAAGATAAAGCAACCACAGCGGGAGTATTCGATTTTGAAACTGAAGTCATTGACTATGGCTCGATCGATTACGAATCTGATGGTACGAGAACTTTTACGTTTACTAACCGAGGAAGATCACCTATTATTATCGCAGATATTAAATCGAGTTGTGGCTGTACGGTACCAAACTATTCGAAAAAACCTGTCATGCCAGGAGAAACGTCTACGATAGAAGTAAAATATGCTACAAAAAGAGTTGGGGCATTTTCAAAAACAATCACCATAAATTCTAATGCTTTCGAAAGCCGAAAAGCATTAAAAATAAAAGGAACTGTAACGAAGGAAAAAGAATCAGTCCTATTGACTAATAACTAATTTGTGAGAGATTAATTACATTAAAAAAACCGCCGATTGGCGGTTTTTTTATTTTGTATAACAATATAATTTATTAGTTGTTAAGCATCACAGGCATTACCAGCATTGTAATTTGTTCTCCTTCATCTAAACCATCAGCAGGCGTTAAAATTCCCGCTCTATTTGGTAAAGACATTTCAAGAGACACCTCATCACTGCTTAAATTACTCAACATTTCTGTTAAGAAACGGGAGTTAAATCCTATTTGCATATCATCGCCTTGATAATCGCACGTAAGGCGTTCTTCTGCTTTATTGCTATAATCAATATCTTCGGCAGAAACATTTAATTCAGCTCCAGCTATTTTTAATCTAATTTGATGTGTTGTTTTATTTGAGAAAATAGAAACACGACGAACAGAGTTCAAGAATTGATTTCTTTCAATCGTTAATTTATTGGGATTTTCTTTCGGAATTACCGCTTCGTAATTTGGATATTTTCCATCGATTAATCGACAAATCATTTCGGTATCATCAAAAATGAATTTCGCATTTGATTCATTGTATTCAATCGTTACATTTTCTTCACTTCCTGCTAAAATAGATTTTAACAAGTTCAATGGTTTCTTAGGCATAATAAATTCTGCCGTTTGAGAAGCTTGAAGATCTTCACGTGTATATTTTACTAATTTATGAGCATCGGTTGCAACGAAGGTTAAGCTTTCCGTAGAAAACTGAAAAAATACACCGCTCATTACGGGGCGTAAATCATCATTTCCAGCAGCAAAAATAGTTTTACTAATCGCAGTCGCTAATATATCTCCTTGCATTACCGTAGCGCTAGGATCTTTTATTTCGATTGCATTAGGAAACTCTTCTCCATTAGCATATGCTAGTGCATATTTACCATGGTTTGAGCTAATTTCGACCGTATTATTATCTTCAACCGTAAATGTTAATGGTTGTTCAGGAAATGTTTTTAATGTATCTAATAATAACCTTGCAGGAATACAAACGGCTCCTTTTTCATTGCTTTCAACGTCTAACTTTGAAGAAATTGTAGTTTCTAGATCTGATGAAGAAACCGTTAATAAGTTTCCATCTAAATTAAATAGAAAGTTATCTAAAATAGGTAGGGTGTTATTATTATTGATAATACCTCCCAGTACTTGAAGTTGTTTTAATAAATAAGAACTTGATACGATGAATTTCATTGTGAAATTTTATTTTTTAATATCAAAAAAAAATATCTTTTCCTGATGTTTATTTTTAATAAAGTCTGGCTACAAATATATTTAAAAAAGGACGGTTTCGAAAAGAAATTTATTAACAAAACTTAGAATATTTTCTTTTACGGATATAGTTAAATATTAAGCCAAATATTGCTAATAAAAGTAATGGTAACAGGATGTTAACTATTTGCCATTGTGTACGTTTTTTAGTCGTTTTCTGAAGATCAAGAAAAGGAATGGATATTTCCTTAGTTCTAATGTTTATAAGTCCACTATCATCAAGCAGGTAGTTGACCGTATTCAATAAAAAATCTTTATTACCGTAAAATGAATTTGTCCATTTGTCAAAACCTAACTCTAAAGGACGATTTCCTTGAAATTGATTTCTAATAATACTTTCATCGCTAATCACGACCATTTTTGTTTCAACACTAAAACTGAGGTCATTCTTCAGTTTAAAAGGTTTTAATCTATTTGAAAATACGGAAGAAAATTCACCTTCTAATAAGATAGCTAGGGGTAATTCACCTGAGTTAAAATCTGTTGGGGAAGGACCTTCATTTACTATTTTTAAATTTTCAGTTACCTCTTGATTGATATCTATTTCTAAAGGCATTCCCACAGATTTAGTAATAGGGGAACTGCTTAGTAAAATGGTTTTAGATATGCTGTTTGGTAAGGTGTCGATACTACTGGTATAATCAAATTTAACCGCTTCAATATTTGTTACAATTGGATGATTATTATTACTCGCTGAAAGAGGACTATACAACCAAGGATATCTACTGTATTGAGCATCTCTTTCATTACCAGATGCTAACATAATAGGAGCGGAGTACACATCTTTTATTACGTTTGCATTAATTCTTAGACCGTATTTAAAGAAAAAATCGGTCATATTTATATTTCTTGGAAAAGCATAGGTTTTTCCACTCAAACTATCTTGTTTAATATCAATTGAATTTAAGAGCCATAATGAAGCGCCACCTTTCATAACATATTGATCCAGCGCATATTTTTCAGAATCATTAAAAGCTTCTTTTGGATCTGCAACAACGATTAAATCAAAGGTTTTTAATTGTTCCAAAGTTCTTTTTGGAGTTACTGAAATAGAATCCAAGGTAAAAGGAGCAATATAATAGTAGTCTTGTAGCGATTTAAAGAAGTCGGCTACAAATTTATCCTCCATTTCACCATTCCCTTTTATAACAGCTACTTTGCGTTTTTTTGGATTCAATAATTTATTAAATCCATCAGCAAAAGCATATTCTAAATTTTGGATTGAATTTGTTACACGTTCTTCGGAAGTAATTCCTAACTGATTTTTAAGTAAGGGTATTTTAACTGTTTTACTATTGTAATAAGCCAGTGCCCAAGGATATATTTGTTCCGTACTAACTTTACCGTTTTGTTTTACTTCTACCTGTGCAGGGATTAATCCAAACTGTGCAAATTGATCTCGAATAGCATCTGCATCTTCTTCATTTTCTAAAGGATTTATAAACTCATAGCGGATATTAGAATTTGAAGCTGAAAATTCTTCTAATAATTGTTTTGTTTCCATCTGAAGACGTTTAAATTCAGGGGGAAAATTACCTTCTAAAAACACATCCACTAATATAGGAGCATCTGCAGTTTCAAT
This sequence comes from Candidatus Marifrigoribacter sp. Uisw_064, assembly GCF_047730175.1. Classification (GTDB taxonomy): domain Bacteria; phylum Bacteroidota; class Bacteroidia; order Flavobacteriales; family Flavobacteriaceae; genus Marifrigoribacter. The sequence continues at coordinate 72,040 of NZ_CP159833.1, read as the reverse complement.
CGTTTTTATGGCTGCTTCAGATAGGGTATATCGATTATCTTGAGTTAAATCGAATCGCTTGTAGATATAACTGCTAACAATGTTTAGGAGAATGATTCCTATGATTAGAAAGAGTAATTTTTTGATATGTTGAAGGTTGTTTTTTAACATAGCTTATTCTTTCCGAAGTTTAAAAACAGTGAATGCTAAAAATAAAATACTAATACTTATAAAGTAAATGATGTCTCGGGTATCAATTACACCACGAGCAATACTATTATAATGTTCTTTCATTCCTAAACTAGCCATTGAAATAGCAGTATCAAATAAAGAAGAAAGGCCTTCAAAACCATAAAAAAGTAAAAAACATAAAAACACAGAAATAATAAAAGCTACAATCTGATTTTTTGAAAGGGTAGAAGCAAAAACACCAATGCTAGTATAGGCAAGTATTAGAAAAAGTAGTCCTAGATAAGAACCAATGGTACTTCCTATATCCCAATTACCTGAAGGGCTTCCAAGATTTGAAATGGTAATAATATATAAAACACTCGGTAATAAAGCCAAAATAATTAAGATAACAGCTCCAAAATATTTTCCTAAAACGATCTGCTGTAAAGAGATTGGTTTTGTTAGTAAAAGTTCTAAGGTGCCCATTTTTTTTTCATCACTAAAGGCACGCATTGTAATGGCAGGGATTAGAAATAAAAGAACCCAAGGAGCCAACTCAAAAAAGGAAGTTAAATCGGCAAATCCATTATCGAATATATTGTAATTGCCACTAAAAACCCATAAAAATAATCCATTGATTACAATAAAAATTGCAATAACCAAATATCCTATGGAAGAGGCAAAAAATGAATTTATTTCACGTTTTAGTATGGCTAACATTTATTATTATTTTTCAGTAAAAAGGGTGTCAACACTCCAGGCTTGAGGTTTAGAACGAAAGAGTTTTTTTGTTGTTGCCCAAACGGTTCTAAATAACTCACTTTCTCTATAGTTTTCTAAATCATTTTCTGTTTCCCATCGGCTATACGTAAAAAAAATAGAAGCGTCATTTTTATCTTTATACAATTCTAAAAACTGACAGCCAGGAAAATTTCTAATCTTAGATTTTACATCTTCAAAATTAATGAGAAATGTGGGCACTGTTTCATTCTCAAATTCCATTTTTACAATTCTTGTAAACATATACGTTCTTTTTAGGGATTGTTAAATAATAACTAATTCATTTTGACTTGTTCTTTTCTCTTTATTCTTTGTTAAAAAATAGAACCGTAGCTATTGCTATGCTTATATTTTTTGCCTCAAATAAAAACAAAATTTCTGTGTCAAATTTAAAAAATTTATTATTTATCAAACCCTTAATTAAATTTTACGGTAATAGTATCTCTATATTCCAATCCGAATAACGTAGAAGCACTCCCTACGGTACTGGGATTACTTTTGTATATAGCTAATTCTAGATATCCTGATGAATTCCAAAGGGCTAATTTTTTTCCATCTTCTTCCCGTTTGTCTTGTGGGATGTCAAAATTAATAGCTTCACTATAATTAGTGTGCACCACATTAAAGTTAGCGGTTCTAGCACTGATTTTAAAAGATCTTCCTTTTCCAATTTTTTCAAATAAATCTCTCGAAATATTACAAACTACATTTCCATAATTATCAATATAAATTACATTTCCAATAATTTGACTGGCATCATTATTAATGACAGGTTTAATCCCTGTAAGTAGGCGCAACCCACCACTATCTGAAGGAGTATCTATAATAGATTTTCCAATAACATCTAGGGTGCCGCCTCTAGCGATATGACAAGCAACTTTTACAAACACATCTAACACAGGAAAGTTGGTTTCAATACGATCATGAATATTAATTTCAACAATTTTTTCAGGTTTTATTGCTGAAGCAAGCATTGAAATGATTCCATTATTGGCACAAATAAAATAATGGCCATCTAATAATACAGCGATATGTTTGTTTTCTGGGTTTAATTCGGAATCAATTCCAATAATATGAATACTGCCTAAAGGAAAACTTTTATATGCATTCTGAATGATATAGGCAGCTTCCGTTAAATGAAAAGGAGAAACAGAATGTGAGATATCAACAATTTTGATATCTTCTAATTCACTATAAATAGCTCCTTTTACCGCGCCAGCAAAGTGATCTTTCTCTCCAAAATCAGTTGTAAGTGTGATAATTGCCTTCGGCATATTGTTGATATTTTAATGAATCGGTTACCACAAAAATACTGTACTTTTGTTAGTAGTAAAACTATTTTGCATAGAAATTATAATTATAAAAATTAAGCCTTTGAACGAACTTATTATTGAATTATCAGAGATTAGTCCACGCGATTTTTTTGGACAACAAAACGCAAATATAGACTTATTAAAAAAACACTTTCCAAAATTAAAAATTGTTGCTAGAGGAAATAAAGTAAAAGCCTACGGTGATGAAGAGGTTTTAGAAGAATTCGATAAACGATTAGCGATGTTAATTGAACATTTTGCTAAATATAATACCCTTGATGAGAATGTCATTGAAAGGGTTTTAATGAGTAATAGCAAAGCAGATTATGAAACTCCTACAAGCTCTAATGATGTTTTAGTTCATGGTGTAAGTGGAAGAAAAATTAAACCACAAACTGCCAATCAACGTAAGTTAGTTCAACTTATGTATAAAAATGATATGTTATTTGCTGTAGGGCCAGCGGGTACTGGTAAAACATATACTGGTGTTGCTTTAGCTGTAAAAGCCTTAAAAGAAAAACAAGTAAAAAAAATAATCTTAACTCGTCCAGCCGTGGAAGCTGGAGAGAAATTAGGTTTTCTTCCGGGAGATTTAAAAGAAAAGCTAGATCCTTACATGCAACCCATATACGATGCATTGAGAGATATGATACCTGCCGAAAGACTAGAGGCTTTTATTGAAAAAGGAGTGATACAAATAGCACCTTTAGCATTTATGAGAGGTCGTACTTTAGACAATGCCTTTGTTATTTTGGATGAAGCTCAAAATACAACGCATGCACAAATGAAAATGTTTCTAACCCGTATGGGAAAAAGTGCCAAGTTTATGATTACGGGTGATCCTGGCCAAATTGATTTACCAAGGCACACTCTTTCAGGGCTTAAAGAAGCATTGTTGATATTAAAAAATGTAGAAGGAGTTGGAATCATCCATTTGGATGATAAAGATGTAATAAGACATAAATTAGTTAAAAAAGTAATTTCAGCTTACAAAGCAATTGAAAATAGAGATTAATAATGAGTAATACCATTACAAACAACCAGTTTACTTTTCCAGGTCAAAAAAAGGTATATCACGGAAAAGTTCGTGAAGTCTATACCTTAGAAAACGATATTTTATTAATGATTGCCTCTGATCGTTTGAGCGCCTTCGATGTAGTGATGTCTAAAGGAATACCCTTTAAAGGACAAATATTAAATCAGATTGCCACGCAAATGATGCGTGATACTGAAGATTTGGTGCCTAATTGGCTCATCGCAACTCCCGATCCAAATGTGGCAATTGGTCATGCCTGTGATCCTTTTAAAGTTGAAATGGTGATTCGGGGTTATATGAGTGGTCATGCTGCAAGAGAATATAAGGCTGGAAGAAGAATGCTCTGTGGGGTTGCTATGCCAGAAGGAATGATTGAAAATGATCAATTCCCTGAACCTATCATCACCCCAGCAACGAAAGCTGAAATGGGTGATCATGATGAAGATATTTCTAGAGAAGACATTTTAAAACGTGGAATTGTTTCTGAAGTAGATTACTTAGTATTAGAAGATTATACCCGAAAATTATTTCAAAGAGGAACTGAGATTGCTGCTAAACGCGGTTTGATTTTGGTGGATACAAAGTATGAATTCGGAAAAACAAAAGAGGGTAAGATTGTATTGATAGATGAAATACATACACCAGACTCTTCTCGTTATTTCTATGCGGAAGGTTATAAAGAACGTCAAGCAAATCAAGAACCTCAAAAACAACTTTCAAAAGAGTTTGTTCGTCAGTGGTTAATCCAAAATAACTTTCAAGGATTAGAAGGGCAAACGGTTCCTGAAATGAGCGATGCCTATATTAAAACAGTTTCAGAACGCTATATAGAACTCTATGAAAATATTACTGGAGAAACTTTTATAAAAGCTGATGTTTCTAATATTCAACAGCGGATAGAAGAAAATGTAGCGGCTTATATAAGTATTTAACGTTATTGTCAGATAGTAATTTACAATAATTGTAGGAAATCACATTCTCTTAACCAACTAGCTAGCCATTTACGTTATACGTTGTTGGGTATAGTTTTTTTTATAATTCTTTTTATTGTTATACTAAAATCAAGGTGTGCAATTATTCGGATAATAAGATTTCCTCCAAAAAGTATAATAAAAGCTGCCCAAATTATTTCAAGATTACTTTTCTCAAGTGTAGAAAATTTTGATTCAGCAATTAAAATAAAAAAAAGAAATGGCAAAGAATATAGTAAAACCATCCAATTGCCATTTATAATAATTAATTCCTTATTCTTAACTTTTGTTTTAATTACTCCACTTACTAAAAACGATTTTGTATTTAATAAAGAAAAGCCATTTAATTTATGGAAAATGATTTTGTTCTTTTTACGCTTTATATAATTAAAACTTTTTTCATTCAAATAATTTTGAATAATATCTAATGATTCGGAAGAGCTAAGTTCTCCAAATTCCTCTTTTTTTAATTTAGTTCTAAATTGTATTGGTAAAAGTGTCATTTTTTAAATTATTACCAGCTGGTTATATCGTTACTAATGGTAATGATTATCGGTTTATATTTCGGGATAACCGTACCTTTTGATGACTGTTATCTTGTAAAGATAATTATTAAAAATTTGAGGTTATATCAAAGTTTCAAAAAAGGAAATCAGAACATTTAAATTAAAATTTAATACAAAAAAAGCCCTTCAATTGAAGAGCTTTTAAAGAATGTAATTTTATTATTAATCTAAAAGAGACGCAATTTTTTTTCCTAAAGCGGGTCCTCTAAGGTCTTTTGCAATAATGTTTCCATCTTTATCTAATAAGAACGTTGCAGGGATTCCACGTACGTTATATTGAATTGCAATAGGGTCTTTCCATCCTTTTAAGTTAGAGACATGGCTCCATGTTAACTGATCTTTTTCAATGGCTTGTAACCAACGAGATTTTTGTGATTCTTTATCTAAAGAAACACTAATTATATTAAGTCCTTTATCGTGGTACTTGTTATACACCTTTACTACGTTTGGATTTTCTTTACGGCAAGGTTTACACCATGATGCCCAAAAATCGATAATGGTATATTCGCCCATTGCTTCTTTTAATGACAAGATTTCTCCTGTGGGTGTTTGAGCTGAAAAATCGGGAGCAACAGATCCTACATCCGCTTTTTTCATACTTTTAATTAATGTAATAAGAGTTTTAGTAGTAGAAGAAGCAGCAATCTTCGGGCTTAAATTTTTAATAATTTTATTGGTTTCAACCGTGTTAATTTCTTTTCTGTTGACCATTTCTGATAACAACATAATTGAAAATAATGAATTAGTATTTTCACTCACAAATTGTATTTTATAATCCGTTTCTTCTTCAGCGATGGCTTTATTATCATCTTGTAATTCTTTTACTAAAATACCATCTTGCTCTAGTTTTGCTTTTCTGAATTTTTCAATATTCTTCTGCTTGTCATTGTTAAATTCTAACATTTTTTTAGAAAAATCTTTATACGTATCATTTTGTGAACTACCAGTAAAATAAGAGGCGTAAATACTATCCTTATATATAGTTGCATTTAAATCTGAATTTTCAGGAAAATATAAAATATTACCACTAGCGGTAGAAACAGTAAGGTAATTAATAGATAATTGATCTGATTTTGGATATACTCCTTCAAATTTTTGATTATTAATTTTTAAGGTATCAATCACTTGAGGTTGATTATTATCACTTACTTGGTACACTAATATTTCTGTTCCATCATCGAATCCCGGAGCGTTTCCAAAGATTTTATAGGTATCAGAGTTTGTATTACATGAAATAATAAAAAGTGTAATGATCAAGTTGAAAAAGCGTCTCATAAATAGTGATTTAGTTTTCAGCAAAAATAGATGTATTTTTCATTAATTATGAATCATGTTCGTTAATTTTTGTTAAAAACAATCTTTGATTCAATCATTAATTATTATTGCGTATTTTTAAAGTCTATTAAGAGTTTATTATATGAATGTAGAAAAAGAAGATTTTCCGTTATCAATTAGTCTTAGTTATAAAAAACTTTTTGATTTGTACCGCATTCACCTAGAGAGTGATAATGCTTTGTTGGTTACTAGAGCGAAGCAAGTTTTAACGGTAGCAAAAGAATATCCAATTCTTGAATCTGGTATTCCAGATCTTAAGGAAATGGAAAAATTATTACCTCAAATAGATTTTATTATGGAAGATTTATTTTCTTCTATACTAGGTAATAATGAAATTAAAGCGGCTTCCTTTCCCTTCCAAGATTCCTTTTTTAAATCGACCCAACGATATAAGAATATTATTAAAACTGCAGGGGAAGATTTTGATTTAGAATTAATGAATTTCAGCGATGATGAATATTATATTATGGGTTGTAGTATTATTCTAGGAACTCATTATGGTTATAATATTGACTTTAGAAGGCCCTTTTATTATAAAATACCAGATGCGAATGGTATTTTAAGAAGTTATCGAGTTTTATATAATGCTGATTTTATTGAAATTGAAAAAACAAAAAATTCGATTGATATAACCAAAGAAGATGTTGATGTTTTATTAGAAAGTTTTGATGATATTTCAAAATGGAAAGAAAAATTTCCTCCTGAAAGTTGGAACTTTAAAGGGTTTGTTATTTTAAATATGTTCGATGTTACATTAGATACTTCTATTTCAGATTTTAAAACGAGTCTGATTACTCATAATGACAGGAAGGATGTAAATTTTAATAATGAATTAGAAGAAACATTTAGAAGCCTATTCAATTTAAAAGATTTAAAAATCGGCTTTTCAAATTATATTGAAGATGAGGAATCCTTAGAAAGAATTCCTTTAAAAAATATGGAGAGCTATATTATAAATGATGAAGAATCAATGCATTTTTCTAATGCTTTGTGCAATCGATCTTATGCAGCCCTATTTAAAAAGCATGAATTTTATTGTGTCTCTAATGTAGGTAAATACCATAGGTTATACCCTGACAATCCTTTATACAAACAACTTAATAACAAAGGCATACAAAGCGCAATTATATGTGCGATGGTTAATGATGATAAAGTATTAGGGCTATTTGAAATAGTTTCCCCCAACATCAATGATTTAAATACTATTAATGCGAATAAGCTTAAGGATATTATGCCTTTTTTAGTTGATAGTGTTGTTAGAAGAAAAAGAGAAGCAGACAATGAAGTTGAATTAATAATCCAAGAGGAATGTACTTCCATACACAACAGCGTACATTGGAAATTTAAATTGGAAGCTAAACGCTACTTGAAAGAATTAATACATAGTAATACCCCTACTTTTCAAGAGGTAGTTTTTGAAGACGTTTATCCTTTATTTGGACAAATGGATATAAAAGGATCTTCTGTCGCTAGAAACAATGCAGTTAAAAAAGATTTGACTCTTCAATTAAATTTCATTAAAGACATTTTAATAAGAATTCAAAAAATTGAATCTCTTCCTATTTATGATCACATTGAATATCGTATTAATGATTTTTTAAATCAGATAGATCAAACATTATTAGTTGATAGTGAACGTCAAGTAGTTATATTTATTGAGAAAGAAATTTTACCTTTATTCAAACATTTAAGTAAAAAATCAGAAAATTTAAAAGAAACCATAGGCAACTTTTGCAGCTTAACAGATTCTAAATCTGGGTTTACTTATAAATTCCGTAAGCTATATGACGATACGGTAACCATGATTAATAAAAACATGGCTGGTTTATTAGATACAAAGCAAGTAGAAGCACAACAAATGTACCCACACTATTATGAGCGTTTTAAAACAGATGGTGTAGAGCATAATTTATACATAGGAGAATCAATTACCAAAGATGAAAGTTTTAATGAAATTTACTTGTATAACTTGAGGTTATGGCAATTGCAAGTTATGTGTGAAATGGAAAATGAATTTTATCAATTAAAGAATGAATTACCCGTTTCATTAGATGTTGCTTCAATGATTTTAGCTTTTAACAATCCACTTTCATTGCGTTTTAGAATGGACGAAAAGAGGTTTGATGTGGACGGAGCTTATAATGCAAGTTATGAGGTTGTTAAAAAGCGTATAGATAAGTCGTGTATAAAAGGAACTACAGAACGTATTACACAACCTGGAAAAATTTCAATTATATACTCTCATAAAGATGATGAATTTGAGTACCTAAAATATGTAGGCTTTTTACAATCAAAAAAACAATTAGATATCGATGTTGAAGTTCTTGATATAGAAGACTTACAAGGTGTTACTGGCTTAAAAGCAATTCGAGTAAGTGTACTTTATTCTAAAAAAGATGATACTTCTTCAAAAGAGTATTACACCTATGAGGATTTAATGAATGAAATTGAAGATTCTTCACTTTCATAAATTAAAATCATTTTTAAGAATTATAAAATGCAACAGCAAAAGAAACGACAGAAACAATTATTCCAGTCATAAATATATTATAGGTAACTCTTAACAAAGCATATTTTTTTTGTAACACAATACCTAAAAAATACAAATCTTTGGTCATAGAGGAATAAATATACATTTTGTCTTGTAGCATTTCATTCATAGCCCAATCGTATTCTTCTAAGGTCATTTTATAAAAATTTCCGAAGAATAAAAGATTTACTTTTTTATCAGAAACATCTTTTTTTGTGAATTTTCCACCAGTAACATTTGGACGGGTAGCTAGTACAGAAAGAATGATCGTTATTACGGTAAATAATAAAAATATTAATGTAGGAATGATTAAATGACTATTAGAAGGATTGTCCAGCTTAGGTATTAAACTTGAAAGAGCAATTGAAATAATAATAGCATTTACTGATAGTAAAATATTAGCTTTAGTGTCGGCAATATCACTCAGCTTAATATGATTTTTAAGGGTAATTCTAAAAACACTTTGTACTGCTTTTTCAGGATCTTCATTTTTCATTAATTCTTTTAATTTCCTTTTTTCCTCTTTACCAATATTCTTAATTTGATCTTCCATTATCTTTTTAATATTTTCTTCTTTAGTTGAGTTCCAGTTTTCTTGTGAATATGCAGAATAAAATTTATGTTCGTTTAGCACTTTTAAATTGAGCGTATTCCATTCAGATTTTGAATATTTTTGCGAATTTAAGAGTTTTAATTCATTTCTTAGTTGTTCGCTAACTTCTTCAAAATTATCTTTCCCAAAGTGTGAAACATCTGCATCTTTAATGATGTTCTCTAATTTATTTTTAGGTTCTTCACCCATTTTCGTAATTAAAATACAGGCTTTTACTTTTTCAATTAAAGAGTCATGTTCCCCATGTTCTTTTAAAAATTTTGAAGCAATAATAGTACTTTCATACTCATGGTTACTGGGGTTAATAGTAAAACCAACATCATGAAATAAGGCAGCTAATTGTACTATTTTCCCTTCTTCTTCATTAAGGTTTGAGTTATCAGTTATTTCTTTTGTACTTTTAAAAACTCGTACGGTATGATCTAAATTATGATAGGTACACTTTTCATCTAACTTTTGAGATAATAGATTTTTAACAAACTCTAATGATTTACTAATTATTGGAGACATATAATTTTATTAGAATACCAATTTACTAAAAAATGATTTGTAACCTCTTTATATTATGAAAAAAAGCTGCTTAATTACTTTGTTTTCAATTTTATTTTTGTGCAACTGTGCAACTCATGATTTACAGTATAAAAATGGATCTAATACAACTACATCTAGTGATAAGGAAATTGAAAGAACAGTGTACCTAATTGGAGATGCAGGAAATGCTAGTTTAGGCGAAAGTACAGATGCCTTAAAAGCATTTACTGAAATGATAAATACGAATACCTCTAAAAAAGACTATGTAGTTTATTTAGGAGATAATATTTATGAAAAAGGACTTCCCAAAAAAGACAATGAAAAAAGAGAATTGGCAGAACACCGCATTGATGTCCAAATTGAAGCTGTAAAAGATTTTAAAGGGAAAGTACTATTTATTCCTGGGAACCATGATTGGTATAGTAATGGAATCTCTGGATTAAAAAGACAAGAAAAATATATAGAAAAAGCCTTAGATGATTCCAATGCTTTTCAGCCAGAAAAAGGATGTCCTATTAAGAAAATTAATGTGAGTGAAAACGTATTAATTTTAGCAATAGACTCTCAATGGTATTTAGCAGATTGGGATAAAAACCCAACCATTAATGATGAATGTGATATTAAATCTAGAAATGATTTCTTCTTAGAAATTGAAGGAATTTTCAAAAAAAATAATGAGAAAACTATTATTGTAGCGATGCATCATCCTACAATGACAAATGGATCTCATGGTGGAAAATATACCGCCAATAAACATTTATTTCCTCTTAAAAGAAAAATTCCATTACCCGTTATTGGTAGTTTAATAGCACAGGTTAGATCTCAAGGCGGTGTTTCACCTCAAGACAATAATAGCAAATTGTATATTAAACTAATGAAACGTTTAAAAACACTAGCGAAGGGTAGTGATAAGGTTATTTTTACTTCAGGCCATGATCATAACCTTCAGTATTTAGAAAGTGAAGGTGTTAAACAAATAGTTTCTGGATCAGGTTCTAAAAGTTCTGGAGTAAGAATCGGCGGAGAATGCTTGTTTTCATCAGGAAATCAAGGATTTGCTGTGTTAGATGTGTATACGGATGGTTCTTCGGAAGTTCGTTTTTATGGTGCTGAAAACCAAAAGCCAACTTTATTATTTACGAAAGAAATATACGCTTCTGATTTAGCAGATAAAAAATATAATTTTAATAAAGAACTTCGAACTGATATAAATACTACTGCATATCCTAAAACGGATACCGAAAAATCTAATGGATACAAATGGTTTTGGGGAAATCATTATAGGTATGTGTATGGTACAGACATTAAAGTACCTGTGGTAACTCTCGATCAATATAAAGGAGGTTTTTCAATTGAAAGAAAAGGTGGAGGACATCAAACACGCTCTCTTCGTTTAACAAGTAATGACAAGCGAACTTATGCATTAAGAGCTGTAAATAAAAGTGCAGTTCAGTTTCTACAAACTGTTGCGTTTAAAGATACCTATATAGAAGATGATTTTAGAGAAACTTTTACTGAGAAAACTATTTTAGATTTTTATACGGCAAGTCATCCTTATGCAACATTTACGATAGGAACATTGTCTGATGCTCTTGATATATACCATACCAATCCAGAATTATTTTATATGCCGAAACATAATGCGCTTGGTAAATTTAATGAAGAGTTTGGAGATGAATTATATATTTTAGAAGAACGACCAGATGATAGCTTCTTAGATGTAGAATCTTTTGGAAAACCAGATGCTATTGAAAGTTCTTCAGATGTGTTAGGGAATTTAAGGAAGGATGAAAAATTTAGCGTAGATGAGGATTCATTTATAAAAGCAAGATTGTTCGATATGCTTATTGGTGACTGGGATCGACATCAAGACCAATGGCGTTGGTCACGCTTTAATATATCAAAACATGAGGTGGTTTATAAACCAATCCCAAGAGATAGAGATCAAGCTTTTTCAAATTATGATGGTGCATTATTTGATTTCTTGAAAGCTATTATGCCTACAACGGATCAATTTCAAGAATTCGATTCAGAATTAAAAGATATTAAATGGATTAATCTTGCAGGTATTAAACTTGATAGAACATTTATTCAAAAAGCAAATAAAGAAAGCTGGATTGCACAAGCTAAATTTATTCAAGAAAATTTAACCGATGAGGTGATTGATAATGCATTTTCAAAATTACCTAAAGAAGTACAGGATGATACTTCAAATGATATTAAAGCAAAATTAAAAGAAAGAAGAACTTATTTAGTAGAGATTGCTTCAAAGTATTATGAATACTTATCGAAATTAGTGATCTTAACAGGAACAGATAAAGATGATCACTTCTCAATTGTAAGAACTGATAATACAACTACAGTTTCAGTTTCTAGAATGAAAAATAATCAAGAAACTACCCCTTTTAAAGAACGCGTAATTAATTCAGGTGAAACAAGTGAAATTTGGATTTATGGATTAGATGACGATGATAAATTTACAGTTTCTGGTAAAGGCAGTAGCCCAGTATTAGTTAGAGTTGTAGGAGGACAGAATAACGATTCATATATTATAAATAATGGTAAAAAAGTAAAAATTTATGATCATAAGAGTAGGCCTAATACAATTGTTGAAAAAGGTTCTGCTAGTGTGAGGCTTTCAGATGTATATGCTAAAAATGTGTATGATTATAATAAACGTACTACCTATGTAAACACTATTACTCCTTCATTAGGAGCAAATCCAGATGATGGTTTAAAAGTTGGTTTACAAGATGTATTTTTATATCAAGGTTTTAAAGGAGGAGTATATGATTATAAGCATACATTAGGCGCTTCTTATTATTTTGCTACAGAAGGTTTTGAGGTTCATTATGAAGGAATTATTTCACAAACCTTCGGAATATGGGATTTAGTTGCGGGTGTAAATTTTACAAGTGAAAACTATACGCAAAACTTTTTTGGATTTGGAAATGAAACTGAAAATTTTGAAGATGATTTAAATCTTGATTTCAACAGAGTAAAAACAGGATTATTAAAAGGTAAAATTGGAGTTAGAAAGATGGGTAGGTTAGGAAGCGAGCTTAATATTTCAGCTGCATTTGAACGAACAGAAATAGAGAATACACCTGATCGATTTATTTCAGATTACTTTACGTTTTCTCCTACTTTGTTTGAGAACTATCTTACTTATTCTAATGTGAATATAACCTATAGTTATTCAAGTTACGATGAGCCATCAAACCCTAGAAGAGGAATGAATTTTAGTTTAAGTTCTAGTTTAAGAAACAACCTTGATGAATTTGAAAAAGCACATGGATTTATTCAGCCAAAAGTTGAATTTTTCAATTCCTTAACCAAAAACAAAAGATTAGTTTTAAAAACAATGGTTCAAGGACAATTTTTATTAGGCGATGATTTTGAATTTTTCCAAGCAGCAAGTCTGGGAGCAGGTTCTGGATTAAGAGGTTTCAGAAACCAAAGATTTAGCGGTAAAAGTGCATTAGTTGTAGGCTCGGATTTAAGGTATAGTTTTAGAAAGTTTAAAACAGGATTATTGCCTTTACAATTTGGAATTTATGGCGGTGTTGATTTTGGTAGAGTTTGGGTAGAAGGAGAAGATTCTAATACTTGGCATAATGATTTTGGTGGAGGGTTCTGGATAAATGCTGTTGATACAATTTCAGGTAAGTTTGGAGTGTTTAATAGCGAAGAAGGAATGCGTATATCTTTTGGCTTTGGAGTTGGTCTATAAAGAATAATAAAACCATTATAATATGTTATCATTAATTTTTTTATGAGATATGAAAAACCATTCCTATTTATTATGAAACTAAAATGTATATTTGCGTTCGATTTTTAGAGATTTTATATAATATGAAAGTTTCAAAATCTAATTTAATCTAACTAGCATTTAATATTATCGCATGTCATTTAAAAACGTACTAGTTTTCATAACTTTAATTATTGTATTTTCAGTTTCTGTTCACGCACAGACCCCTGGAGGAATGAATATCGAAGAACTTACTGATACAGAAGTAGCTGAAATGTGGAAACAAGCTCAGGAACAAGGTTTTACTATAGATCAATTTAAAACATTGGCAATAGCTAGAGGAGTTCCTTCTTCACAAGTAAATGTATTGATTACTAGAATAAACACTTTAGGATCTTCACCTACTGATGCATCAGTTTCAGGCGGAGAAGAATCTAATACAGAAAATAATTCATTAGAAATTGTTATTGACCCAACACAAGATGGTTTAACAGGTGGAGAAAGCATGTCAGAGGGAGAAATTAAAATTGATATTACCAAAAGTAGAATTTTTGGTGTAGACTTTTTTAATAATCCAAATATTTCATTTGCACCTAATTTAAATTTAGCAACTCCAAGTAATTATGAGTTAGGACCAGGAGATAAATTAGTGATAAATTTATGGGGAGCAGCAGAAAACACCTATAATAAAGAAGTAGATAGAGTAGGAGCAATTCGACTTGAAGGATTAGGACCTATTTATCTTAGTGGGCTTACAATGGAAGAAGCTAATAATAAAATTGAAGGTAAATTAAAAACAATCTATTCTGGAATATCAGCACCAAATAGAAGTCCTTATAAAATTAATTTGGACGTATCTATGGCTAGTGTACGCACAGTTTCTGTAAATATTATAGGTGAAGTAAAGGTTCCTGGAACTTATTCATTAAGTTCATTGTCAACAGTGTTGAATGCGTTGTATGCAGCTGGGGGCCCTACAGAAGAAGGAACCTTTAGAAGTGTTAAATTAGTGCGTAACGGACATGATGTTACCTATTTCGATGTTTATAAATATTTAATGGAAGGTTCTCAAGAAGGAAACAGAACTCTTCAAGATCAAGATGTCATTATAGTTTCACCCTACCTTTCAAGAATTACAATTGGAGGAGCTGTAAAAAAACCTGGTTCTTTCGAATTAAAGCCAAATGAAAAATTAAAAGATTTGCTAAGATTTGTTAGCGGATTTAAATCTGATGCATATAGAGAAAGATTAATATTAGAACGTATTAATGGTGATCGTATGTTAATAAAAGAAATTTTAATAGCAAATGCTGAAAATGAAACTCTTAATGATGGTGATCTATTAAGAGTTAATAAAATCATTAATAAATTTGAAAATCGCATTCAGATAATAGGTGCAGTTTACCGCCCAGGTTCATATGAATATTCTGAAGGTATAATGTTATTAGATTTAATAAATAAATCTGCAGGCGTTAGAGAGGAAGCATTTTTAGATAGAGGTTTAATTTTTAGTACTGTAGACGGAGTAACAAAAACTTCTGAATCATTTTCAGTTACAAATGTATTACAGGGCACTGAAAATGTTATTTTAAAAGCAAACGATGTAGTAACAATATATAATAAATACGATTTAAAAGAAGAATATACATTATCAATAGATGGTGCTGTAAATAACCCTAGTTCATTTCCTTACATTGAAAATATAACAATTGAAGATTTGGTAATTATGGCGGGTGGATTTAAAGATGCTGCAGATTTTGGTGTTATTGATGTATTTAGAAAAATAAAAGATAGTGAGTTTGAAACATTGAGTAAAACTTATAAATTAGCAAGTGATGGAAAGTTAACTATTGATGGTAATGAAGTCTTTAAATTAGAACCTAATGACAGAGTTTCGGTTAGGTATTTAAAAGGATATTCTGAACAAAAAAGAGTTGCTGTAAATGGTGAAATTAATTTCCCTGGAAATTACACTATTGAAATGAAAAACGAACGTATTTCAGACCTTGTAGATAGAGCAGGTGGCTTGTCTCCATATGCATTTTTAGAAGGAGCTTCATTAATTAGAGAAAATCCATATTTCAAAGATGCAGCAATTAATAATGTATTTGACAACCTTAATGAAACAGGTACTGATGGTGCTAACTTAAACAACAAAAGAAGTTTTAAAGTAGGTATTGATTTAGAAAAAATATTAGAAGAAGGAGGGAAAGAATCTAAATATAATCTAGTACTACAGGATGGTGATCGCCTAGAAATACCTTCAGTAAAAGAAACTGTAAAAGTACAAGGACAAATATTAGCACCTTCTTTAATTAGATTTGATAAGGTGAATACATTAAAAGATTATATCAACAAATCTGGTGGATTTTCTTCAAAAGCAAAAAAGTCAAAAACTTACGTAATATATTCTAATGGCGATATCGCATCTTCTAAAAACTTTTTGTTCTTTAGAAGTTACCCGAAATTAAAACCAGGAGCTATTATTTTAGTACCTGCAAAACCAGACCCGAGAACAATTACTGCTCAAGAGATTATTGGAATTACAACAAGTTTGACAACGTTTGGGTTGTTAGTGGATAGATTATTAAGATAAATTATACGTAGTATAAAAACATATTAGAACACCGTGGAAACAACAATTGAAGAAGATTATATAAGTATTATATCTATTCTAAAGGGCCTTTGGAGCAAACGTCGTAAATTATTAAAGATAATTTTGGTGTTTTTTGTTATAGGCTTGTTTATAGCTATATTTAGCCCTAAAGAATACACTTCTGGAGTGAAGTTTTTATCAAATACTTCATCAATAGCTAAAGTAAGTGGTAAATGGAGTGGTATTGCTGCTCTGGTGGGGGTAAACCTTAATACAGGTACTGAGAATAATGAGATTGCGCCAAATATTTACCCGAAAATTATAAATAGTATTCCGTTTCAGAAAAATTTAATGGAAACAAAACTTAATTTTAAAGGAGCAGATTCAGCTATTACTTTTGAAGATTATTATATAGGTGTAGCAGAAACAGACTTAGTTACAAATACTAAAAAATACACTATAAATTTACCAAGCACTATTATTAATTTATTTGGTGAAAAAAAAGTTGATAGAAGAAATATATTACTAATTGACTCTTTAGAATTTCTGAGTATAGATCAACAGAAATTAAGTAGAGTATTAAAAAATAATTTATTTTTTGCCATTGATGAAACAGATGGAGTTATTTCTATCTCTGCGACAATGCCAGAAGCAATTCCAGCAGCTCAACTAGCACAAAGAGCTCAAGTTCTGCTACAAAAAGAAATTATTTCTTATCGTACTGCAAAAGCAATAGATCAAATGAATTTTATTGTAGAACAGTTTGATACTTTAAAATTAGTATATGAAGAAAATCAATATAAGTTTGCTAGATTTAAGGACAGGAACCAGTTTAATATAACTCAAATGTCACAAATTGAGTTTCAAAAGATTCAAGCAGAATATGAACTATCTTATACATTATTTTCAGAGCTAGAACGTCAAAAAGCGGCTCAAGAAATTCAAGTAAGAAAGGATACTCCAATTTTTACTACAATTAATCCTGCTGCTGTTCCTTTAGATCCATCAAAACCTAACCGAATTAAGATTGTACTTACTTACCTTATTATGGGCTTTTTCTTTGCTGTTTTTTATGGACTAGGAATCGAATTCTATAAAAAAATTAAAACTGCTTGGATAAAGAACTAAGGAATTAATCTTATTTTTATTAATAACTAATCTTAAAATTTAGATAATTGGATTTACTTAATAATGCAATTAAGGCCTCTTTAAGGGCAGGTGAAGTAATAATGGAAGTTTATATGTCAAATGATTTTGATGTAGAAATAAAGAATGATAATTCTCCTTTAACAAGAGCTGATAAAAATGCTAACGATGAAATTGTTTCTATTATTGAACCCCTTGGAATACCAATCATTAGTGAAGAAAACAAACAAATAGAGTATACTACTAGAAAACATTGGAAACGATGTTGGATTGTTGATCCTGTAGACGGAACAAAAGAATTCATTAAACGTAATGGTGAATTTACAGTTAATATAGCATTAGTAGAAGATGGAACTCCAATCATGGGAGTAATTTATGTTCCTGTTTCTAAAACACTTTATTTTACAAAGAATAACTGTGAAAAAGCATACAAAGCTGTTCTAAACTCTCATAATGAATCAATTGAAGATGTCTACGATAAAGCTTTTGTAATAAAAGCAAAACCGAACAAATCCTTGGCAAGAATTGTTGGTAGTAGATCACATTTAAATGATGAAACAAAAGCATTTATTTCAGAAATAGAAAAAAATGAAAAAGTAGAAATTGTATCAAAAGGGAGCTCTTTAAAATTTTGTTTAGTAGCAGAAGGAGAAGCAGATATTTACCCAAGATATGCACCAACAATGGAATGGGATACTGCTGCTGGACAGGCAATTTGTATGGCTGCTGGTGTTTCTGTGAATGCCCTACCTGCAAATACACCTTTATTATATAATAAAGAGAATTTATTAAACCCCTGGTTCTTAGTTTCAAATAGAACTTAACAAATGACTCAATATAAACAAGAATCTCATTTAAGGAGTTTGATTAAAGGTATTTCATGGCGTCTCATCGCTACTGCAGATACTATTCTTGTTGTATTATTAGTTACATGCTTAACAGGAAATTGCAGTATTGAAAGTTCTATAAAAATTGGATTTTTTGAGTTCTTTATAAAATTGGCTGTTTATTATTTCCATGAACGTTTATGGCAATTAATTTTAAGAGGAAAAAAAGTTACTTCAAGAATAATATTATATAAATCTATTTCTTGGAGATTAATTGCTACAAGTATGACCTTTGTTATTTCTGGTTATATTTTAGAATCTTTTGATGAAGTTGCTTTGTATGTGGCTTTAACTGAACTCTTCTCGAAGTTTATTTTATATTATATTCACGAAAGACTTTGGTTAAAATTACCTGTAGGAAAAATTAGAAAATTTTTTACCCTAAAAAAGTAATAAAATGCAAGAAAATATTATCCCCCATTCTTTTAATGTTTTAAAGGAAGATCGCATCAAAATAAAAAATCACAAACCTTTTTTAATGTGGTTTACTGGGCTTTCAGGGTCTGGAAAGTCTACGATTGCTAATGCTGTAGAACAAGCATTACATATTAAAGGAGTGCATACCTATACACTTGATGGAGATAATGTTAGAAAGGGAATTAATAATGACCTTTCATTTTCACCTGAAGATAGAACAGAAAATATAAGACGAATAGCTGAAGTTGCTAATTTATTAGTTGATTCAGGCTTGGTTGTATTAGCTGCTTTTGTTTCTCCTTATAAAAAGGATAGAGAAATGATTGAAAGTACTGTTAAAGATAGTAACTTTGTCGAAATTTTCGTAGACACTTCTTTAGAGGAATGTGAACGGAGAGATGTTAAAGGATTATATGCAAAAGCCAGAAAAGGATTGATAAAAGATTTTACTGGTGTAAATGCACCCTATGAAGCTCCCGAAAATCCTGATGTTCGAATTGATACAACTCAAACCTCTGTCGAAGAGGCTGTTGAAATTATATTAAATAAAATAGAATCCAAATTAGATTATAATACTAATGAGTAAATATTATTTAAACTATTTAGATGAATTAGAATCGGAAGCAATATACATTCTTAGAGAAGTATGGGCTCAATTTCAAAACCCAGTAATTTTATTTTCGGGAGGAAAAGATTCTATCTTAGTTGCACATTTAGCAAAAAAAGCATTCTATCCTTCTAGAATACCTTTTCCATTAATGCACGTGGATACAGGTCATAATTTTCCTGAAACAATACAGTTTAGAGATGACTTAATAGAAGAATTTGGAGCACAACTAATCGTTGGCTCGGTTCAAGAATCGATTGACCAAGGAAGGGTCGCTGAAGAGAAAGGTAAAAATGCAACACGTAATGCATTACAAATAACAACGTTACTAGATGCAATAGAAACAAATAAAGTTGATTGTGCTATTGGCGGAGGTAGACGTGATGAGGAAAAAGCTAGAGCTAAAGAACGTTTTTTCTCACATAGAGATGATTTTGGTCAATGGGATCCAAAAAATCAACGACCTGAATTATGGAATATATTAAACGGAAAACACTTTGAAGGAGAGCATTTTAGAGCATTCCCAATAAGTAACTGGACCGAAATGGATGTTTGGAATTATATTAAAAGGGAAAACATATCGATTCCATCTCTTTACTATGCTCATGAAAGAGAGGTTGTTTGGAGAAGTAATTCTTGGATTCCTGTTTCTGATTATTTAAAATTAGAAGAGGGAGAAAAAGTTGAAACAAAGAAAATTCGATTTAGAACTTTAGGAGATATTACAATTACTGGTGGAATTGAATCTGAGGCAGATACATTAGAGAAAATTGCTGATGAAGTATCAACAATGCGTAAAACAGAAAGAGGAGATCGTTCTGACGATAAACGTTCAGAAAGTGCAATGGAAGATAGAAAACGTCAAGGGTACTTTTAATAATTTATTTAAAAAAAAACAATGCAAATAGATAATAATCAATTATTACGTTTTACTACAGCGGGTAGTGTTGATGATGGAAAAAGCACATTAATCGGAAGGTTATTATATGATTCAAAATCAATTTTTGAAGACCAACTTCAAGCCATTGAAGAAACAAGTAAAAAGAAAGGGCATGATGGAGTCGATTTAGCTTTGTTTACAGATGGGCTTAGAGATGAAAGAGAACAAGGAATTACTATTGATGTAGCATATAGATATTTTACTACTCCAAAACGTAAATTTATTATTGCCGATACACCAGGACATATACAATATACAAGGAATATGGTTACAGGAGCTTCAACAGCTAATGTAGCGCTTGTTTTAATAGATGCTAGGCATGGTGTAATTGAACAAACTAAACGTCATTCATTTATAGCTTCTTTATTACAAATACCACACCTAATCGTTTGTATAAACAAAATGGATTTAGTGGATTATTCTGAAGACGTATACAATGATATCATTAATCAATTTGAAGAATTCTCTTCAAAATTATTAGTGAAAGATGTACGATTTTTGCCAATAAGTGCATTAAATGGAGACAATGTTGTAAATCCTTCAAAAAACATGGATTGGTTTCAAGGAGCTCCATTATTACATACGTTAGAGACCATGCATATTAGTAGTGATATTAATAAAACTGACGCACGTTTTGCTGTGCAAACAGTATTGCGACCTCAAAGAAAAGGTTTTATTGATTATAGAGGATACGCTGGTAGAGTTTCTAGTGGTATTTTTAGGCCAAATGATGAAGTGACTATATTGCCTTCAGGTTTTACTTCAAAAATTAAAACAATTGACACTTTTGATGGAGAATTAAAAGAAGCTTTTGCTCCTATGTCTATATCAATAACTCTTGAAGATGATATTGATATTAGTAGAGGTGATATGATTGTAAAAACTCATAATAAACCTGAATCTAAGCAAGAGTTCGATGCTATGCTTTGCTGGTTAAATAATTCTCCAGCTCGTGACCGTGCTAAATATACGATCATGCATACTACAAATGAACAAAAAGCGATGATTAAAGAAGTCCTTTATAAAATTGATGTGAATTCTTATAACAGAATTAAAGAGGACAAGCAATTAAATATGAATGATATTTCTAGAGTTACTATTAGAACTACTCGTCCATTAATGATTGATGAATATAGAGATAACCGTATTACAGGAAGTTTTGTTTTAATTGATGATGCAACTCATGAAACAGTAGCTTCAGGAATGATTTTGTAATTTTTAAAGTTATTAATTCTAATATATTAGAATGAAAATTATTTACATAGGCCAATATTCTGAAGGAACAACCTCTAAAATGAGAGCCGATCAAATTGCATCTATTGTACCAGGTTCAACATTTAATGTAATTGATATTCATGTGCCTTTTTATAAATCTCATCGATTATTTAGATCATTAGGTGCACGTTATAAAATAGGGCCTTTATTATGGAATATTAATTCATACATAAATAAACATCTCACCAAAGATTATGATTTAATTTGGGTAGATAAAGGTGTCTTTATTAGTAAAAATACATTGTTAAATATTAGAAGTAAGGCTAAAACACTTATTCATTATACTCCAGATATGGCTTTTTATGCTAATAAAACATCAAAATTTATTAGTAATATGGATACCTACAACTACCTTGTTACAACTAAATCTGCAGAATTATCGATGTATGAAAAAGTTGCTGATGCGAATAAAATCATTTTAGTTAAACAGGGATATGATTTAAAAGTTCATAAAGCGTATTATTCTTTTGAAGAGAAAGAGGATTACATATCATTTATTGGTTTATATGAACCTTCAAGAGGCGAAATTGTTCAAAAGATAATTGATCAAAATATCCATGTTAAATTAGCAGGTAATGGATGGTTAAACTTTGTTACTAAGAATAAAAATAATCCTTATTTCACTTTTGTAGGTAACGGTTTGTTTTCATCTGAATACTCTAAATTTATTTCAAAATCAATAATGAGCTTAGGATTGCTTTCTAAAAATTTCCCTGAATTTCATACCACAAGAACCTTTGAGATTCCGGCATGTAATACCGCTTTAATAACTGAAGTAAATAATGAAACTAGTTCTTTTTATAAAACTAATGAGGCTATTTTTTATAATGATACTAATGATTTAATAGAAAAAATTGAATACTTTATAAAGAATAAACAAGAGCTAAAAGAAATCACTTTAAATGGTAATAAAAAAGTAATTTCAAGTGGATGTGATTATAAGAGTATATTGCAAAATATTTTAGTGAAAGCATCAATAATACACAATTAAAAATTTAATTTAAATATATTTTCAATACCCCTAATTTGATTACATATGTTTTATAGTAAATGGTGGATTTATAAAAACATCTACCTAAGAATAAATGAAAAACGGTTAATAAAGAATTACTTAAAAGAAGTAAGGGCAGGAGATAAACCTTTGTTTATTCACATAAATAAAACCGCTGGCTCTTCAATTGCTAAAAGTTTAGGAATAACCGAATCACATTGTTCCTTAGAAACTTATGAGAAGTTATATGAAAAATATTTTAATGAAAACTTTAACGAAAACGTTAAGATTTGGACTGCTATAAGAAACCCTTTTGATAAAGTAACTTCACAGTATTTTTATAGAATAAAAACGAATCAAAATAAATTAGGAGAAAACACTATTTCTTTTGATGAATGGGTAAAGGCTGCATTTGATGACAAAGACCCTATTTATAGAGATTGGGATCTTATGTTTGATACTCAAAGTAATTGGATAAAAAATAATAAAAGTTATCAAGTAAACTTTATTCGATTCGAAAATTTAAATGATGATTACAACAAAGTAGCGTCTTTGTATAATGGTACTCCGCTAGCATGGCGAAAGAAATCATCAAATAAAAACTATAAAGAACATTTTTCAGATTATTCAAGAGCTGTTATTGAAAGAGAGTTTAAAGAAGATTTAGAACGATTTAATTATTCATTTTAATGCTGATTAAAGAATATAAAGCCTTATTTATTCATGTGCCAAAAGCTGCAGGTCAAAGCGTTGAGAATTACTTTCTTAATAGCTTAAGCAAAACAAGGGATGAGGATGGAGCAAAATATTTATTGAAATTTAATCACGATCCCTCAAAAGGACCAGAGCGGCTAGCTCATTTAACGGCACCAGATTATTTAAATTATAACTATATATCAAAAGCTAATTTTGAAGATTATTTTAAATTTGCTGTTGTAAGAAATCCTTGGTCAAGAATGGTATCTTTCTATAAATTTAGAGGATATAGTAGTATAATTACTTTTGAAAATTTTATACATCATTACTTACCTTATTGTTTCGAAAAACAACATTGGTTTTTTAGACCCCAAACCGATTTCATTTGCGATGATAATCAAAAGTTTTTAACAGATTATATTGCAAAAATGGAGCAATTAGATAAAGATTTCCCTGTCATTGCAAAAAAGCTAAACTTAGCCAATGAAATTTTGCCTAAAAGTAATCATTCCATAGAAAGAGGTTTTGCATCTCGAAAAAGTTTGAACATTATAAAAGAACATCCATCAATATTGAAATACCTTAGTTTTAACAACAAAATTTATAATTATAAAGATGCTTATTCAGAATCTTCTTTAAAGATTGTAGCTTCTTATTATGAAAAAGATATTGATTTATTAAAATATGCGTATTAATTTCTAAAGCGTTAATTTGCAATAAATAATCACTATGAATTCTATTTATAAAACTTCAAAATTAATTTTTAGCCTTCTTTTGTGTGTGATTTTTCTGAATTCAATTAATGCACAAACGATTATTTCTGAAAAGTCAGCGCAAGCCTTAGATCTTACGATAATAAAAAATAAAACAATCATTTCTACCACTACAAGTCTGAATGATTCTAATGGAATATATTTAGGTTCTAAAGGTGTATTTGTAATAAGCAAAGGAGTTAAACTAACCATTGATACAAAGTTAAACGTATTTCAGAATAGACAAATATTTTTTGGCGAAGGAACTGTTTTATTTAATGCTGGTTCTGTTCACCAAATCGATGTAACATGGTTTGGCGCAAAGCCAAATGATCAAATATCTGATGTAATTCCTATACAAAAAGCTATCAATACTGCCATAATGAGTCCTGGTGTTTCAGTTGTTTATTTTCCGCCTGGAGAGTATACAATAGATTCTCCTTTGTTAGCGATGCGAAAAATGAAAAGAGGAAAGGACCATGATTTTTTCAACTTAACCTTAAGAGGACATCAATTTGCTTATAATAATCCAAGAGGTAAAAAAGGAGGCGTTTCTGTTTTAAAAGCTAACAATGAAATACCTTTTGTATTAGGAATACAAGCAGCTAGAGGTGTTCATGTTGAAAATATGGTTTTTGATGGTTATATACCTTCAAAAATGAGTAAGGAAGATTTGGTGCATATAGAATCAAATAAACTATACAAACAAGATCGTTTTGCTCCATTATCAGCTATTGTTATTGATCCTTTTTCATTAAAGAAACCAATAAAAGGAGGCTATAATGGAATGGATGAATTTTATATTAATAAACGTTCAAGTTCTAGAATTCATATTGAAGGTTCTGTGATTCAAAATTTTCCAACGGGCATAGCTATTAGTCCTAATGGAAAAACTCAGCAAGGGGATTCAGTAGCTATAACGTTTACACGTTTTAATAATTTAATAAATGGAATTGTAATTTGCCAAGCTCAATCAAGAAATATAGTAGTAGATAATTGTGACTTCAGTCTTATGAAATTTGTTTTTAATACAGATGATTTTGGTGAACAACAAGGAGTTTTACCTGAAGTAAATAATTTGAAAGTCTCTGGAGGTGTAGCGTGGTTGTATAAAGCAAATGGTAATATAGCTTATGGACATTTTAGAAATGTTTACACGGAAGCACTTTATGGAATAGGATATTCGGTAATAAATAAACAGCCGCTAAATTTTGAAGGCTGCGTATTTAAATTTCGATCTATGACAGATCCTATAAAAGGAAATTTTAATCCTTGTATTTTAAGAGCAGATAATGCATCATTTACGGGATGTACTTTTTTAGTTGGAGGTGGAAAAAATAATGTTGAGCCTTTGTTAATGGATGTAAAAAAAGCAACATTTGTTAATTGCTATTTTGATACTTACCCTATAAACATTGGTGGAAGTCTAAAAAATAAAAATGAATCAACTTATATTAACTCTGGTTTAAGGAAAAATAAAATTGCTACAACGAGTTGGAAATCTATAGAGTTTAATGAAAATAAAGTTGTTGTTATTGAATATGATACTTCTAAGAAAAGCTTTTATTTTAAAAATAATTTTAATTTTAAAAAAGGCGAATTTATTTTTGGAAACCTAACAATAAACAAAGAACCATTTAAAGAGAAGTCAATTTATACAGCCATAGGAAAAGTCCTAGATGTTAAAAATAATTTTGTATATTTTAAAAGCAAGTACCTTGAGAAGAAAAAGTCTTTGGTAGAAATAATTTTAAATTAAAAGTATGATTATTTCACATAAACATAAGTTTATATTTATAAAAACTAAAAAAACTGCTGGAACTTCTATAGAAATTGCATTAAGTACAATTTGTGGAGATGACGATATTATTACCCCTATAAATGATGAAGACGAATTAATTAGAAAAGAGATTTCAAATAGGAATGCTCAAAATTATGAGATTCCTTTTTCAAAATACTCTATAAAAGACTGGCTTCGAGGGTTAAAAAACAGAAAGCGATTATTATTTTATAATCATATACCAGCTTCAGACTTAAAAAACTATATTGACTCAAAAGTTTGGAATAATTATTATAAATTTTCTTTTGATCGTCATCCAATTAATAAAAGTATTTCACATTATAAGTGGCGTGGAATGAAAAACAAATATGTAGATTTTGATTCCTATCTAAATTCGGGAGATATACATATAATTAAAGGCGAAAATTTTTATATGGATTCTCAGGGAAATTATTTAGTGGATAAAGTTTATAAAATGGAAGAAATGGATAAAGCTTTTAATGAAATTTCTGAAACATTAGGCACACCGTTAAATGCACCTAAATTTAATACCAAAAAATCAGAAATTAATCCATCTTTAAATTATGACACTATCCAGCATAAATTTGGAAAGCAATTAGAAAAAATATTTAAGATAGAATATAAAGATCTTTATAATAATGATTAGAAGTTTTATATATTATAAAAATAAAATTGTCTTAGTACATCTTAAAAAATTACTACAATATTTTCCTGGTTTATTTATCTTTATTCAAAAGGTTAGATATAAAGGAAAAGGATACGGCAGAAAAATAATAACCAAAAATACAGATATTGTTATTGAAGGATATCCAAGGTCAGCAAATAGCTTTTCAGTAAAAGCTTTTAAATTTGACAATGCTGAAGGGTATAAAATTGCAACGCATTTGCATGCATATCCTCAGGTAATAGTCGGTGTAAAACACAATATACCAACGTTATTGTTAATTAGAAATCCATTTGATTGTGTAGTCTCTTATATGGCCTTATTAGCACAAGCCGTTGGATTTGAGAAGATAAATAAAGGGTATAACATAGAATGGTTATTAAAAGACTATGTGTTATTTTATAAGAAATTACTTCCATACAAAGATAAAGTTGTGGTAGGTGTATTTTCAGATGTTTTGACAGACTATGGAAATGTTATCAATGAAGTTAATAATAAGTTTAATACCAAATTCGAGCTATTTGAGCATAGTCAGGAAAATGTAAACAAGGTATTTTCTAGCTCTAAATCACATTTATCACCTTCAGGAAAGAGAGAAGATGTTAAAAACAGTTTTGTTGAGCAAATGGAGCAGCTAAAATCAACTAGACTTTTTGAAGAAGCTGAAAGTTTATATTTAGAATGGTCAACTACTAAAAATATAAAGTAATGTCGAAAAAACTATATAAGTCTTTCGGCTATAAAGGGTTACAAATTATTGTACTTATTTTGTATTCTTTATTATTAATCCCAATTTTATTAAATTACTGGGACCTAGAAGTATATGGAGCTTGGATAGCATTGTATGCTTTTTTTAATTTAATTCAAGTAATAGAGTTAGGGCATAGTGTTTATATTGGAAATGAATTTAATAGAATAGTTCATACTCAAAAAGAGAAAGCTAAAGTACTTCTTGGATCTGCAATAAGAGCCAACATTTTAGTGGGCGTTTTGCAATTGTCCATAGTATTTATTCTATTTAAATTAGGGCTGCTCCGGTATTTATTAGATAAAAACATCGATGATAGAGAAATTGCTATTGTTATTTCAATTCTGCTTTTATATAGAATGTGTATTGGTTCTTTTAGAGGAATTATAGTGAAGACTCTTAATCCATTTGGATTGATTTATAAAGCTTTTCAATTTTCATTGGTAGAAAAAATACTCGAATTTTTTATTCTAGTAGTCGCAGCTTTTTCGGGAATTTCTCTTATTAAACTTGCTATTTTATGGTTCTCAGCTAAGTTTGTATATTCCTTTGTTATTTTAATAAAACTGAAGTATTTACAACCCGAATTCTTTCCTTGGTGGAAATATGGGAGTTTTAAATTTGGGTTTAATAATTTTAAAAAATCCCTTCCTTTTGCCGCAAGTAATTTCTTAGATCGATTAAGTAATGATGGGATAGTCTTAGTGGTTTCAGCTATTGTAGGGACAAGCTTCTTACCATTATTTTCAGCAACACGAACATTAGTGAATTTTGGATTAAAAATATCCGACTTTTTCTTAAGCCCAATGGTACCAGAAATGATCAACTATTATTCAATGAATAAAAAAGAAAAGATATTAGATATATTGAGGTCTTTTTGGTTTGTCTCTGGAGCTATACTTATCACAGGGTTTGCAATTTCTTTGTTTTTTATAGAGGACCTTTTCCATATATGGACCAATCAAAAATTACAATTTAATTTAGGCTTATATAGTGCCTTAGTAATTATATTTTTAGTTCAAAATTTCGGAAAAAGTTTAGTAGTTTTTTATACAAGTATTAATAAAACATATGTGGTACTAATTACTTCAATATTAAGAATGTCATTATTCTTTATTATTGCATTTTCTCTAAAGCAATATCAATTGGATGGTGTTTTAATTAGTTTATTAATTTCAGAACTAATTGTTGTAACATTTTGGTTGCCATTTAATGCTTTTAAATTTTTCACTTTTAGTTTCTATAAAAAAATATACTTTTTTCTTTATTTAATTTCTTTACTTCCCTTAGGAATAATACTCTACTTAAATTATTTAGGAAAACCCCTATGGTTATTGATTTGTTTGTTTGTTCCAATTGTGTTTTTAATTTATTTTCAATATAAGTTGATTTCAGAAAATACAAGAAGGACAATTTCTGAAAAACTAAAGAAGTTAGCTATATTTGTAAGCAATTAAAACTAAATGAACCCTCAAAAAATTCTCTTTATATATAGAAAACCTAACAAGGGTAATTTTAGTATTGAAAAGGTGTATAATAGTATTTTTAATGGAATGAAAATATTTCCAGGTAATTCTTTTACTATTAAAAAAAAGACGTTAAAAAAAAATTATGATTTTACAGCATTTTTATTTTCATTTATAAGCTCATTATTTTCAAAAAAATACATAGTGCATATTACTGGAGGTTGTAATTATATGGTCTTAGCTTTTCCATTTAAAAATAGGGTGTTAACTATACATGACTTGTTTCATTTTAAAAAAAATAAAAACATTAAAGGATATATTTACGATGTGTTATATTATCATTTACCGATACGTTTTTCAAATGAAGTAATAGTGGTATCTGATAACACAAAACAAGAGATGTTAAAACATTTTTCTATAGATAAAAATAAAGTAACAGTAATTAATAATCCTTTAGTAATTGCATCTAAAGATATTACTTATAGAGAAAGAGAATTTAAAAAGACTAGCCCAATTAAGATTATTCAAATAGGGGATAAACCTTTAAAAAATTATCGCCGCCTAATTGAAGCTACTAAGGACCTAAATGTATATTACAATTTTGTACATGCTAACGATATTATAATTAAAAAGTTGATAAAAGATAATGGAATTCAAGAGCGTGCAGCTGTCCACAAAGGAATAACAGATAAGGAACTTTATAATTTGTATGATAAAAGTGATGTATTGTTTTTCGCTTCGGAAGCCGAAGGCTTTGGCTTACCAATTATTGAAGCTCAAGCATTTGGACTGCAGGTAATCACATCGAATAGATCACCTATGGATGTTGTAGGTAAAGATGCTATTTTGATTGATCCTATGGATGTTAATGCTATTAAAAGTGGTTTTTTAAGTTTATATGATGATTCATTAATTAAGGAAAATTCAAATAAAGCAAAACAAAATATAATGATATATGAACTTGAAAATATTGTTACTACATATATAAATTTTTATAACAGTTGTGCATGAAAAGATTTATATATTATTCATTTATTTACCTCGCTTTAGTATTTCTTATTAATCTTATTTATACAGATGAAAGGGGTAATTTTTTATTTCTATTACTTACTTTTTTCGGTTTACTCTATAATATATTAGTAATTGCTAAAACAAGAGTTCTTTCCGGAAAATTTAAGTTATTAAGTGCCGGATTTATTGGAGTTACCACCTGTTTTTTAATATTCAATGGAGGGATAATTCCTTTAATGTATATAAGGGAGTTTAATTTTATTAATGCAAATAAATTAATAGCTTTTTTAGATAATAAGATGTTAGTAAAATTTGCTTCTGTTACTGCGGTAGGGAATATTCTATATTGGATGGGCTATATGTCTAAATTGGGAGATTATTTATTTGCCATTTATTATGAAGGTTTTGGATTTAAGAAATTCCTTCAAATGGATATAAATGCAGTATTTCCAAAAAGCTTAATTGTTGGGGGTTTATTTCTTAATCTTATACTATTTAGTAATGGAGCATTTGGTAGAGGAATCGCAACTGCAGATAACTTTTCTGGGTTTATGAAATATTTAGTGGTTTTTTCAGGATACATTGAAAAACTATCTTTAATTGGTTATTTTTTATTAGCATTAATATATTTTAAAACTAAAAAATATAAAACGTGGTATTGGACTACGTTATTTCTTCAAATATTTTTCGCCTTAGTTTCTGGAGCTAGAGGACCTATTATTTTCTTGTTTATATTAACCTTATTGCCTTATTATTATGTATTTAGAAAGATAACAGTGACTATGCTTTTGATTGGTGTTTTCACAATGATATTTGCATTTACTATTGCATCAGAGGTGAAAAGATTTACGCAAGCATTTGATAACAGTAGCGATGTCTCAGTTACAGAATATGCGGATGCTTTTATTGACTTTAGAGAAGAAAGTGCAACAGAATTTGAACGAAAAATTTATAATTCTGTTTATTACAGTATTATGGAACGATTAAATACAGTTGCTCCAGGAAGTATTGCAATAAAATATAAAGATGATCATGGTATAGATAAAACAGATCCAAAATTTGTACAAGAACTAATTACAATCCCATTATTTACACTAGTACCTAGATCCAAAGTCTTAAATTCTAAATTTATGAGTTGGGGAAATTGGTTTCGAATAAAAGTATTAGGATATAGTGATACCTATATGAGTAATACTTCATTCGGTCAAGTTGCTTACTTTTATATGGGAGGGAAATGGTTTCTTGTAATTATTGGCTTTTTTGTTTACGGAATGACTTTGCGTTTCTGTAATAATATTTTAGAGTTAGAGTCAGGAATATCATTTCTTATATTTTTAGCGGCACTTTCAGCTATTGGTTATATCTCAGCTTCTGTTCCTGGTTCTTATGTTTCATTTTTAAGAAATGTAATTTTTATACCTCCAATATTTTATATTGTAATTAAACTTTTTAATAGGTTGAGATTATGATAATTATAGCCCCACAATTCCCTCCAGCTTTTAAAGGGGGTGGACCCACAAAGTCTCTTCATGGTGTATGTAGAATGTTTAATGAGGAAGGCTTTGAATATACCGTAGTTACAAAGAATAAAGATTTGGACGGGAGTTTATTACCTGAAAAGGACTTTGAAAAAAAAGCAATATATTTTTCAAAAATAAAAATAGGTCCACTAAAAAATTTATATAAAGATTCACAACTTATTTGGATCAATACATTGTATAGTCCAACCTTTACAATTATACCTATTTTAGCACTTTTTTTTGTAAGGAAAAAAACGGTGTTACTTAGTCCAAGAGGTCAATTACTAAAGGGAGCAATTTCTTTAAAGAAAATTATATATCTCTATATTTTAAAATTTATAGTATTAATTCTTTGGCATAAAATAGTAATTCATTTTACAAACGAAGATGAAAAAAAGGAATCTTTACCCATTTTCAGTAATTTTAAAACCATAGTTTTTAATAATCCTGTTTTTGGAGAAGTGAGTTCAAATATGGTTCTTAGTAAAAACAAAAACAATTTTGTAATCAGTTTTTTTGGTAGAGTATCACCAATTAAAAATTTAGAATTTATATTAAATTTAATTCCAGAATTGCCAAATGAAACTTTATTTGAAATTCATGGTGAAATTGAAGATGTTGCTTATAAAGAAAGACTAGATGTGTTAATTGAAGAATTAAACATTTCTGAACAGATTAAATTTTATGGTAACTACACGAAAGTAAATTTCTCTAAAAAAGCACAAAACGTTGATCTATTTGTAATCCCTTCTTTTTCAGAAAATTTTTGCCATGTCTTTTTTGAAGCAATTGAACAAAATAAAATCGTGATTGCAAGTAGCGGATTACCTTGGAAAGAAGCAAATAATACAGTAAAAGGCACTATTTTACCTTTAGAAAAAGTAGCTTGGCAACTGAGAATCAATGCTATTTATGAAATGTCTAACGAATCATATAGTTCGGAACAAAATAAATTAAAAGAATTTTATAGTGATATTAAAAATTCTGTAAAAGAAAATACGATTAATAGTTTTAAAAAATTAAGAAATAATTATGGAACTAAAAGATAAAATATTATTAATTACAGGAGGTACTGGTTCTTTTGGTAGCGCTGTATTAAATCGTTTTTTGAAAACAGATCACTTTAAAGAAATACGCATCTTTTCCAGAGATGAAAAAAAACAAGATGATCTTCGTAGAAAATTATCCAACCCTAAAGTTAAGTTTCATATAGGAGATGTTAGGGATTACCGTTCGTTAGAAATGACTATAAGGGGAGTTGATTATATTTTTCATGCAGCAGCGTTAAAACAGGTTCCTTCATGTGAGTTTTTCCCAATAGAAGCAGTTAAAACAAATGTATTAGGGACTGAAAATGTGTTAGATGCAGCAATAAAATACAATGTGAAAAATGTTGTTGTTTTAAGTACAGATAAAGCTGTGTATCCAATTAATGCTATGGGAATATCAAAAGCAATGATGGAAAAGGTTTTAGTTGCAAAGTCTAGAAATGCTGCAAACACTGTCATTTGTGGAACACGTTATGGTAATGTAATGGCTTCACGTGGATCTGTAATACCATTGTTTGTTGAGCAAATTAAAAAAGGGGAAGATTTAACTATTACTGATCCAGGAATGACTCGTTTTATGATGACTCTTGAAGATGCTGTAGATTTAGTTCTTTTTGGGTTTGAACATGCAAATCCAGGAGATATGTTTATCCAAAAAGCTCCTGCGGCTACAATAAAGACATTAGCAGCTGCATTAATTGACCTTTATAAAAGTGACAGTAAAATAAAAATAATTGGGACCCGTCATGGTGAAAAACTATATGAATCACTTTTAACTCGTGAAGAAAAAGTGAAAGCTGAAGATATGGGTGATTACTTTAGAATCCCTGCTGATAATAGAGACTTAAACTATGCTAACTATTATTCTCAAGGCGAGGAAGACATTAGTAAAATCGAAGATTATCACTCTCATAATACGGAAAGACTTGATGTTGAAGGAATGAAAAAATTACTTTTGAAACTAGATTTTATAAGAAAAGATGTTCTTTAATTAAAAGAATAATATAAATCAAGACTATGATAAAAGTTGGAATTACAGGGCAAGCAGGATTTATGGGAAATCATTTGTTTAATTATCTTGGAACTAAATCCAATGATATAGAACTGATTTCTTATGAAAGAGATTTTTTCAAAAATGAAAAGACACTAGAAGCATTTGTATCCTCTTGTGATGTGATCGTTCATATCGCTGCAATGAATCGTCATGAAGACCCGCAAGTAATTTACAATACCAATGTTGGTTTGGTAAATCAATTAATTGATGCTTGTGAAAAAACGAGTTCAAGTCCTAAAATTATTTTTTCATCATCTACGCAAGAAGATCAAGATAATTTATATGGAAAATCAAAGAGAGATGGTCGTAAAGCACTAGAAAAATGGGCTATAGAGAGTAATGGAGAAGTAGTCTCATTTATTATTCCGAATGTATTTGGACCTTTTGGGAAACCTTTTTATAATTCGGTAATAGCTACTTTTTGTCATCAAGTCGTTAGTGGAGAAGAGCCTAATATTCATAGTGATGGGACCGTTAATTTAATTTATGTGAATGAACTTTCAGCTGCATTTTATTCTGAAATAATATCAAATAAAAATAAATCAACTATAAAAATGATTCCTTTCACTTCTACTAAAAAAGTATCAGAAATATTGAATTTAATCACTTCATTTAAAGTAGATTATATTGAAAATGGAGTCGTCCCAAATGTGTCAAGAGATTCATTCGAATTGAATCTATTTAACACCTTTACGAGTTTTATTCCGAAAAAACATTTTCCAAAAAAATATATAAAACATGAAGATGACAGAGGCGCTTTTGTAGAAATTATGAGAGCATTAACCTCGGGGCAATCGTCTTATTCTACAACAGTCCCTGGTATTACAAGAGGAAACCATTACCATACACGTAAAATAGAACGATTTGCTGTAATTAGCGGTAAAGCTTCTATTAAATGGAGAAAGATAAATACCGATGAAGTATTCGAATTTATATTAGACGGTAAGGAACCCGCTTATGTCGATATGCCAATATGGTTTACTCATAATATCACAAATATTGGCGATGAGGAACTTATCACTCTTTTTTGGATTAATGAACCTTATGATCAAGAAGATTCAGATACTTATTTTGAAGAAGTTTAATAAGAGAATTCTTATATATGAAGATTTAACTTTTTATCAGTATTTTTGTTGAAACCTGATGAAACTTATTAATGAATAAATTAAAAGTTGTTACCGTTGTTGGTACACGTCCAGAGATTATCCGATTGGCATGTGTGATGCAAGCCTTAGATGCAAATGAAGCAATCGAACATATACTAGTTCATACCGGTCAAAATTACGATTATGAGCTTAATGAAATCTTTTTTGAAGATCTTGAAATAAGAAAACCTGATTACTTTCTAGAAGCTGCAGGTAAAAATGCAACTGAAACCATAGGAAACATCCTTATAAAAGTAGATCCTATTCTTGAAAAAGAAAACCCTGATGCATTTCTAGTATTAGGAGACACTAACTCTTGTTTGTGTGCAATACCTGCTAAAAAACGAAAAATTCCAATATTTCATATGGAAGCAGGAAATCGTTGTTTTGATCAAAGAGTTCCAGAAGAAACCAATAGAAAGATCGTTGATCATATTTCAGACATTAATTTAACCTACAGTAGTATTGCTAGGGAATATCTATTGAGAGAAGGTTTATCTCCAGATCGTGTGATTAAAACAGGAAGCCCAATGTTTGAGGTGCTTTCAAAATTTAAACACAAAATTGAAGCTTCGAAAGTTATAGATACACTTCAATTAACAAAACAAGAATACTTTGTTGTTTCTGCGCATAGAGAAGAGAATATTAGTAGTGATACAAATTTTGAAGGATTAATTACTTCTTTAAATCAAATTGCTGAAACATATAATTTTCCTGTGATTGTTTCTACACATCCTCGCACTCGTAAGATGTTAGAAGAAAAGAATGTTGAAATGCACAAGAATATTCAACTATTGAAACCATTAGGTTTTTCAGACTATAATGCTCTTCAAATGAATTCTTATGCTGTGTTATCAGACAGTGGAACTATTTCAGAGGAATCATCTATACTCAACTTCTGGGCATTAAATATCCGTGACGCACACGAACGTCCTGAAGCAATGGAAGAAGCATCAGTAATGATGACAGGCTTAAATCCTGATAGAATTATGCAGGCATTAGTAGCCTTAAATGCTCAAAAAAGAAATCCAGAAAGAAATTTTAGACCTGTACATGATTATTCAATGCCTAATGTTTCTGAAAAAATGGTACGTATTATACTTTCATATACCGATTATATAAATCGTGTTGTGTGGTCAAAGCAGTAATATGAAGAAAAAAATATTATATCTGGCATTAGATTTTCCAAACATTGAAAAATCTAATAACTTATATACAGATTTAATGGAAGAATTTCGTGATAATAATCACGATGTTTATGTTGTAGCACCTTCTTCAGAAATAAAGGATACAGTTATAAGTGATGAATCAGGCATGAAGGTATTAAGGGTAAAAACAAGTTCTTTATTGAATGTGAATGTTGTTAAAAAAGGAATAGCAAACCTATTACTTCCTAAACAATACCTTAAAGCAATAAAGAAACATTATAAAAATATAGATTTTGATTTAATCATACTTCCAACACCTCCAATAACATTATATAAAGTGGTATCTGCTTTAAAAAAGAAACATAAAATACCTGTTTATTTAATTCTTCGAGATATTTTTCCTCAAAATGCAATTGATTTAGGGATGATTTCTAAAAAGGGTGCCATTTACAAGTACTTTAGAAGATTAGAGAAAAAGTTATATGCAATTTCTGATAAAATAGGGTGTATGTCCCAAGGGAATGTTGATTATATAAAGGAGCATAATAAAGAAGTGGATACGTCTAAACTACATTTGCTCAGAAATTGGCAGAAAAATCAGAAATTTAAAAGAGTTGAAGCTAGTGAGATTAAAAATAAATTTGACCTAGAAAACAAGTTCGTTATCTTCTTTGGAGGTAATATTGGTAAACCTCAAAAAGTTGAAAACATAGTTGCCCTAGCTGATTCATTTAAACAGAATAGCTCTGTCGTTTTTTACATTATAGGAAAAGGAACAGAAAAAGATAAATTAATTACATTAGTACAGGATAATAAGCTAAGTAATGTAATAATAAAAGATTTTTTACCTAGAAATGAATATATTGAAATGATGCAAATTGCAGATGTAGGATTAGTTTCTTTAGATGAAAATTTTACGATTCCTAATATGCCCTCAAAAGCATTATCTTATTTTAATATGAAGATTCCTGTAATTGCATTATTAGATGAGAATACAGATTTTGGAACTTGGATTGAAGATGAAGTTAAAGCAGGATTTTGGGCTTCAGCTAAAACACCTTCATTATTAAAAGAGAAAATAGAATTTTTAATAGATAACCCTGATCAAAGAAAAGTCATAGGAGAAAATGGAAATAATTATTTTAAAATTCACCTTAACCCTAATGTAGCTTATAAAACCATTATAAATTCATTTAAAAATGTTGTATAGGTTTTTTTTAAAAAGAATATTAGATTTAATAATATCCATTATTGGATTTATTGTGTTTTCTCCACTATTTATCATCACCTTAATTTTTCTATTAATTAATAATAATGGAAACCCTTTCTTTTTTCAAAAAAGACCCGGTAAAAACGAAAAACCATTTATTATTATTAAATTTAAAACAATGAATGATAGGGTAGATGCTTCAGGGAAATTATTACCTGATGATAAACGACTTACAAGAGTTGGAAGATTTGTACGGAAGGCATCACTAGATGAAATTCCTCAATTAATTAATGTAATAAAAGGAGATATGAGTATTATTGGGCCTCGCCCATTGTTAATGGAATATCTTCCATTGTATAATGCAATTCAGAAAACAAGACACAAAGTACGGCCAGGTATTACAGGTTGGGCTCAAGTAAATGGTAGAAATGCTATAAGTTGGAATAAAAAACTTGAATTGGACGCTTATTATATTCTAAACATTAGTTTCATATTGGACGTTAAGATTTTTTTTAAAACAATAAAAAAAGTAATCTTTTCTGAAGATATTTCAGAAGAGGGTAGTGCAACAATAGGTAGATTTAAAGGAAATATATAATGGTACTTTACGGAGCAAGTGGACATGCAAAAGTTATAATCGATATTCTTGAAAAAAGAGATATCGAAATTTCACATATTATAGATGATAATAATGAAATAGTTAGCCTTAACAATTATTCAGTACAAAATAATAATATTGGTATAGGTGAAGCAAGCCTGATTATATCTATCGGGAATAATATTATTAGGAAAGAAATTTCAGAAAAATTAAAGGTGCATAATTTTGGACAAGCGATACATCCTTCTTTAGTTATTGATAAAACTTCAAAAATTTTAGAGGGTACCGTAGTGATGGCAAATGTTGTAATTAATTCATCCGTTTCAATAGGGAAACATTGTATCATTAATACAAATGCTGTGATAGAACATGATTGTCAATTAGAAAATTTTGTACATATTTCGCCAAGTGCTACATTATGTGGTAATGTGATTGTTGGAGAAGGAACACATATAGGAGCTGGCGCAACAGTAATTCCAAATATAAAAATTGGAAAATGGTGTACGATAGGTGCTGGGTCTGTAATATTAAAAGATGTACCAGATTACGCTGTTATTTATGGTAATCCTGGAAAAGTAATAAAATATAATAAAATTGAATAATGGAAGAAAAAATATGGCTTTCTTCTCCTCATATGGGAGGAAATGAGTTAAGTTACATACAAAGTGCTTTCGATGAAAACTGGATAGCACCTTTAGGTCCAAATGTTTTTGGTTTTGAAAAAGATCTTGAAGACTACTTAGGAGAAGATTCGCATGTAGCTTGTTTATCAACGGGTACAGGAGCAATACACTTAGCATTAGTTTTAGCTGGAGTTCAAAGAGATGATGAAGTAATTTGCCAGACGTTTACTTTTTGCGGTAGTTCAAATCCAATTGCCTATGTTGGAGCAAGACCAGTATTTGTGGATAGTGAACTAGATACTTGGAATATGTGTCCACATCATCTAGAAGAAGCCATTAAGGATAGAATAAAAGCAGGTAAAAAACCCAAGGCGGTGATTATAGTTCACTTATATGGAATGCCTGCAAAAATTGATGAAATTACTAGTGTATGTAAAAAGTATGGTATTTTTTTAATTGAAGACGCAGCTGAAGCATTAGGCTCAACCTATAAAGGCAGGGCATGTGGTACTTTTGGAGATATTTCAATTCTTTCCTTTAACGGAAACAAGATAATAACAACTTCTGGAGGAGGAGCACTGGTTTGTAGAGATAAAGCAACCAAAGAAAGAGCTATTTTCTTAGCAACTCAAGCTAGAGATACTGCACCTCATTATCAACATTCAGAAATTGGGTATAATTATAGGATGAGTAATATTGTTGCAGGAATTGGAAGAGGGCAAATGGAAATCCTCAATAAACACGTTAATTTAAGAAGGAAGAATAATGATTTTTATACAGAAATATTTTCAAATATTTCATATATAGAAGTCCTAAAAGAGCCTTCAATTGACTATTCTAGTAATCACTGGTTATCAGTTATATTGTTTGAAAAAGAGGATAAAGTGCGTAGTAGAGAAAATTTACGTATTTTTTTGCAAAATTTTAACATAGAAAGCAGACCTTTGTGGAAACCTATGCATTTGCAACCGATATATAACGATGAAAAATATTATGGAGATAGCAATTCAAGTTCTCTTTTCGAAAGAGGTCTTTGTTTGCCATCTGGGTCAAATTTAACTGAAAATCAGCTAGATAGAGTTAAAAAAGCAATTGATAACTGGTTAAGTTAATTTTCCCTTATTTTATAACCAATCATCTTTTATGGGAAATAAATTAAAAAGCGCTATTAAAATAATATTATCTAATGAGGATAACACATTGGATATACGTAATATCAAATACCTTCCAAGATGGTGTGTGCTATTATTAGACACTTTTCTATTACTGTGTTCAATTGTATTAACAGCAATTATTCTTCTTGATTTACATATTTCACATTTAAAAGTTTTAAATGTTACCCAACAAGTATTATTAGTAATAGGTATTCATTTTACTTTTATGTTGTTATTTAAAACATATGCAGGATTAATTAGACATTCATCCTATATGGATGCTTTAAAACTATTATTAGCTTCAATATGTACTTTTGTAGTATTGCTAATTATTAATTATTCCTTTTTATATGTTATGAAAGAGAGGATTTATTTAACCACCTCTTTAGTCTTATATTTATTCTTTTCATTTTCATTTTTATTTTTATTTAGATTAGCTATAAAACAGTTTTACGAATATTTTAAACTATCACAAAAAAAAGAACTATTAGAAAAAGCGATCATTGTTGGTATAGATGAAAGTGCAATATCAATTGCAGCTGCTTTAGATTTAGATTATCCAAAAAGATTTGATATTAAAGGATTTGCTTCAAAAACAACATTTAATAGAAGTTTACGAATTTTAGGGAAACAAGTAATTAAAATTGAAGATAAATTTAGTTGTGAGCTTATAAAATTAAATGCTACTGCAATTATTATTTCTGGCAACAATTTAAATGCTGAAGAAAGATATAATATTGTTGAAGATTGTTTAGAGCATAATATAAAGGTTTATAGCTCACCAATAATACTTGATTGGGGAGATACCTCATTAGCTAATCAAGTTAAAAACCTTCAAATTGAGGATCTTTTGGAGAGAGAACCCATTATAGTTAATGATGGAGAAAAAATAAAACAGTTAATTGATAAAACGATATTAGTAACTGGAGGAGCAGGGTCTATTGGAAGTGAGATAGTTAGGCAATTAGCGGCATTTAATCCGAAATTGGTCTTAATATTAGATCAAGCTGAAACACCTTTACATAATTTACATTTAGAATTATCTTCAAATTACCCTAATTTTAAATTTAAATCTATTATTTGTGATGTAGCCAATAGAAATAGGTTAGGAGTGTTCTTTAGAAAATATAACATTGATGTTATTTATCATGCTGCAGCCTATAAACACGTACCTCTTATGGAGGATAATCCACCAGAAGCTATCATTACAAATATTTATGGAACTAAAAACCTAGTCGACCTAGCAGTAATTAATAAGGTTTCTAGATTTGTTATGATTTCTACAGATAAAGCGGTAAACCCTAGTAATGTAATGGGAGCATCTAAAAGAGCTGCTGAAATGTATGTTCAATCACGTAATTTTTATAAAAATGGGAATAATAGATTGCCAGAAACTAAATTTATTACAACTCGATTTGGAAATGTATTAGGTTCTAATGGTAGCGTAGTACCATTATTTAAAAAGCAAATTGAAAAAGGAGGGCCAATTACAATAACACACCCTGATATAATTAGATACTTCATGACTATTCATGAGGCATGCCAATTGGTGCTTGAAGCAGGAGCTATGGGTAAAGGTGGAGAAATTTATATTTTTGATATGGGAGCTCCCGTTAAGATTATGGATTTAGCTGTTAAAATGATAAAACTGGCAGGATATATCCCGAATGAGGATATAAAAATAAAGATTACAGGATTAAGACCTGGCGAGAAGTTATATGAAGAACTTATTAGTGATTCTAGTAAAGCAATGCCTACACATCATGAAAAAATTATGATTAGTAAAGATATTACGAATGACTTTAATTTAATCGATAAAAAGATAAATGAAATTATTGAAGCAGCTTTGCGATATAAATCTAGTGAAGTAGTGTCTAGATTAAAAAAACTTGTTCCAGAATATATCAGTAAAAACTCAGAATTTGAAATATTGGATTCAGACGAAACTATAACTATAAAAGAACCAATTCTTAAAAAACTTGCCACCTAAGA
The DNA here is from genome assembly GCF_047730175.1 of Candidatus Marifrigoribacter sp. Uisw_064. Classification (GTDB taxonomy): domain Bacteria; phylum Bacteroidota; class Bacteroidia; order Flavobacteriales; family Flavobacteriaceae; genus Marifrigoribacter. Next base: position 30,974 of record NZ_CP159833.1, on the reverse strand, counting down.
CAAATAGCTTAATAATAAATCAATGATTCAAAAAAAATACTTTTTTCTTTTCTTCATTTTAGTCATATCATCTCAATCAATAATCTTCTCGCAAAAGTTAGAAATCAACTCTTCTGTTTCTGCTTCGGGTTATGTTTCAAGTGAAGAAGTTATACCGTTTTGGATGCTATCTAATCAAAATGGATCACTCGCAGCTAAATCAAATGGACTTTTTGAAGCTGAATCAAAACTAAATTATGATTTTAATGATAAACATTCCATTGAAGTTGGAGGGAGTTTCTTTTTAAGAAATGAGATTGAAGATGAATTTCAACGTAATGAGTTATATGTTCAATACAGCAATAAAATTTTTCAGGCAACAATAGGTAGTAAGAATGCAGATGTATTTGCTAAAGGGTTGTCTACTGTTAATTCTAACTTTTTGATGTCTGGAAATTCAAGAGCAATTCCAGGCATTACAATTGAAGCAAATACTCCAACAAAAATTTCTGAAAGTTTTTCAATAGATTGGGGGATAGGACATTTTGAGCTAAACGATGACCGCTATGTAAAAGATGCTAAGATTCATTATAAACTCCTAGGTTTAATTTGGAATACAAATTTAAAAAACAGTTTTAAAGGAGAGATAATTCATTATGCACAATGGGGAGGAACATCTCCAGAAGATGGTGACTTAGCTTCTTCGGGTAGTGACTTCTTTGATATTTTTCTTGCAAAAAGAGCAAAGGATGGTACTTCTAGTGAACAACAAAATGCCTTAGGAAATCATTTAGGGATTTATAATGTTGAATATACATATTCGCCCTCTTCAGGAAACTTTATATTTTATCACCAACACCCTTTTGAAGATGGATCAGGGACTCGATTGGCAAATTTTTATGATGGAATATGGGGATTTTATTTTGAACCTAACACCGAAAATTATAGCACTTTTATAAATGGGTTATTACTTGAATACGTAGACACAAGAGATCAATCTAGTAATTCAGGTTTTTCTGGGAGAGATAGTTATTTTAATAGTGGGGTGTATAGATCTGGTTGGTCTTATGAAAATAACATCATTGGCTTACCTTTTATATTTCAAGATGAAACTGGTTTGGTAATAGCAAATAATAGGCTTAGAGCTTTACATATTGGTGTTTCCGCTTCACATAAAAATTGGTCCTTTAAAACCAAAATAAGTTTAATTGAGAATCTAGGAAGTTACGGAGTACCATTTCCGAAGAAACAAAAAGTTGTATATAACTATTTTCAAACGGAATACAACCTAGACAAGTTAGGGAGAATTACAGTTCATTTAGGAATTGATATGGGAGAAGGTTTTAGTGATAATTATGGAGCGGGATTGCAGTATAGCTATTCGTTTTAATTCTTGAATTTAAAATTATAGACGTATCCTAAACTAAACTCAGTAAAATCAGCTTGACCAAGGTTTGAGTTAATATGTACCCCTATAAAAACATTATTTCTTGGTGCTTTTTTAGTGCCTATTAAATAATATTTAAGCCCCATACGAGCTGAAATTAAATGTTTTATTTGATATTTCGAATTAAACTCACCTAATACAATATTACTTTCTTCAGGAATTTCTCTAGGTACAACCGACCAGCCTTGGTTTATTCTCCAATCAATAGCGTAAGCTGGTTTATGAATATTAAAACCTATTGATAATTTAATACCTATATGGTTTAATAATACTTCACTATTTAATGTTAATCCAAAATTTGTTGCGTTATGCCAAGGGTTTTCTTTAAAATAATCAAACTCTCGTCCATCTTGCACTAACGATTCATTATCAGCGATATAGTCATAATAAGTTTGATAAAAACGATAATAAAATCCTACACCTAATTTAAAAGTATTATTTAAAACCCTACCATATTCTCCAGCGATTGTATACACTTCTTTTTTATCGGTATGCACCTTTGAAAGGACATTAATTCCAAATCCAGAACGAAAGCTAACATAATCGTATCTGCTTTTTGAAAACATTGGTGTTGAAAATGGAATTTCTTCATTAATTGAATGAGGTGAATATTTAATATCAGCAGAGAGACCAAACAGAAAAGAATTATATCCTTGATTGGGTAAACGAGTATGTCCGTTAGAGTGATGAAAATATCCGCCCCCAACTCTCCAATCAATTTTGTTTGTACTAAACAAATGATAATTCATGAAAATTCGAAAAGACCATGTTAAATCTGTAGATACCGCTTGATTATTAGGGTTAGTTATTGGGTGATAAATTTTATTAAAATATGTAACCCCTGAACTTATTAGTATTTTTAAATTTTCTTTTCTGAAAGCCTTAAATTCAATAAACGGCATTAATGATACACTATATCCTAGGCTATCCTTATTTCCGTAGTTAGAATACCCTAGACTTAACCCAGTTCTTGGACCCTTTAGCCTTTGAGCCCATTCTTGTGGATTATTATCTTGTTCCCATCCAACATTTACTAAAAAGGCCTTATGAAAATTACGTTCAGGGAAAAATGAATTTGCCTCGGCTGTTATTCCTGCCAATATTTCTGGAGTAATAACAACATTAGAGTTCTTGAGGGTATTACCTTCTTGTGAAAAAAGATGAATTGAAATGAATAATAGTAATATGTTAAGTAAAATTCTCATAAAAAGCACAAGAAACAATTAATCTGTTAATTTTAAAAATATAAGTTTAATTTAGTATCAGATTATTCTTAATGGAAGTATTAGATAGTTTTATTTCAAAAATAGCTTCAATAGCTTGGGGTTTACCACTTTTAATTATATTAATAGGCGGCGGTATATATCTTTTGGTTAGAATTAAATTTTTACCCTTTTTATATTTAGGTCATGCTATTGCTTTATTAAGAGGTAAATATGATGATGAAAACGATCAAGGAGAATTAACTCATTTTCAAGCTTTAACTACTGCTCTTTCTGCGACAGTAGGAATGGGGAATATTGCAGGAGTAGCAGTTGCCATAACCATTGGAGGTCCAGGAGCAGTTTTTTGGATGTGGGTAAGTGCAATCATAGGTATGTCTACAAAGTTTTTCACTGCAACTTTATCGGTTATGTATAGGGGTAAAGATGATTTAGGTAAATTACAAGGTGGTCCAATGTATTTTATAACTGAAGGATTGGGAAGTCGGTGGAAGTTTTTAGCCGTGTTTTTTAGTGTTTCTGGATTAATTGGGGCCTTGCCTTTATTTAATGTAAACCAATTAAAACAAGCACTAAATGATATTTTATTGATTCCATCAGGGTTCTACTATGGATTTAAAAGTGATTTAATAATAGGTGTTATTATAGCAGCAATAACAGCTATTGTAGTTTTAGGAGGGCTTTCTAGAGTTAGTAATATGGCTACAAAGTTAGTGCCTTTAATGGTGGTTTTATATTTTGGTTTAGTTGTAACTATATTAATAACTTATTTTGAAGAGGTCCCTAAGTACCTATCTTTAATTTTTACAGATGCCTTTTCAGCAGATTTTTATAAAGGAGATTCATTTCTTGGAGGTGTAATAGGCGGTATTATTTTACTAGGTATTAGAAGGGGTGCTTTTTCTAATGAAGCCGGAATAGGAACTGCACCTATGGCACATGGCGCAACAAAAACAAATGAACCTATTAGAGAAGGTTTGGTTGCTATGCTAGGACCTGCTATTGATACATTAGTAATTTGTACTTTAACGGCATTAGCGATATTAGTAACAGGTGTTTGGCAGACTAGTGAAGCTAATGGAGTAAGTTTAACTGCTAAAGCTTTTGAAGAAGGGTTTAAAGAGGTTGGAAAGTATCTTTTATTGCTTTGTATTTTCGTTTTTAGTATTTCATCTTTATTTTCTTATTCATACTATGGTAGTAAGTGTATGTCTTTTTTATTTGGGACTAAGTATAAACAGTATTACTTATATGTTTATATAATGAGTATCATTTTAGGTGCAACAACTTCATTAAGTTTGATGATTAATTTAATTGATACATTTTTTGCATTTATGGCAATTCCTACCATGTTGGCTACAATATTATTGGCTCCAAAAGTAGTTAAAGAGTCTAAAAGGTATTTTAAAACTTTAAAAGATAAAAGTTAATTTATTGAATTTAGTAAGTCATTCATTTTTTTACTGTATAACTCAGCTCCATTCGGGTTTAAGTGATTTTCATTTCTAAAGCTTTTAGCAGTAAAATCTGAGTCTTCTTCAGAATTAAAAAAATAGATACCCTCATATCTTTTAGAAACAATATTTAAAATACTATCTCTTCTTCTAAGGATATTTGGATTTCTTAAGTCATTATAGCTTTTATAGGTTGGAGGGCTAGAAATAACAATATTTAACCCTTCTTTTTTACAATAGTCTAACATTCTGTAAAAATAATTTACATTATAATCAAACAGATTTAAATAGGCTCTTCTTTCAATCTTTACGTTTGTTTCTAATAATTTTGTATCATCATAATTAAACTTCATGAACTTTCCTTTGAAATTGTTTTCATCAAAGCCAAATTCATTAATGCTAAAGGATGTAGAGTCTTTTTTTATATAGTATTTGACTATTTGGCTAGAAAAGAATCCAGGCCGTGAAAGATAAATTAAGCGATCTTTAAAATAAGTAGCTCTATCAAATGTATTTACGCTATAATACTTTAAAAAAAGATTATTTTTCCAAAAGTATTTAGTGTTATGGGGCAATTCAAAATGTCCATATGAAACTTCTAAAATTACAACCTTAGTGTTTTTTAAACGGTCTCTAGTCTGTTTAAGAATCCTAAAGTCTGTATTATGATGTTGAGAAGTAGAACTTAAATTTATAGAATTTTTATCTATATGTTTTGGGTTTATAGAGTTTTTAATTTGTGAGGATCCTAAAAAAACAACCTCAATATCTTCAGTGTTATTGTCTAGATATTCTCCAGTTACTTTATAACTAGTTGGTATTTGAAGAACAGAGTACTCCAATGCAATATATGCAATGACTACGGGTAGAAAAAATAAACTGCCTATCTTTACGAAATATAGAAAATCTCTCTTAAAATTGGAAATAGATGAATTCTTCTTTTGGTCCTGCATATCTAAATATGATAAATATAAATATATAATAAATTGCCCACCTTACTGGTTTGCTAAATTTCTTTTCTAAAAATTCAAATGGATGATTTTTAGTTCTTGTTATAATTTCTAAAACAACTAATAGAATGATTAATATAAATCTCCCTCCAATGATAAACCTAAATGGTTCGCTTGGAATAAAAGAAACAATTCTACTAATAATTGTATAAGCCATGTTCATATCTTCAGATCTGAAAACAATACATGATGCCATTATTAATGGGAAACTATATATTATAGTTAATGCCAAAGGCAGTTTCGTTAAAAAATAATTTATAGTTAAACTTCTTTTACCAATTTTTACGGGTACTCTTTCTAAAGTAATCATGATTGCTTGAAAAACTCCAAAAAATAAAAACGTCCAGTTTGCTCCATGCCATAAACCAATTAAAGACATAGTTATAAATAAGGCAATTGTTTTAAATATATAATTTCTATTGGTGTTTTTTATGATAGGACCATATACATAGTCTGTAAACCATTTAGTAAGCGTTATGTGCCATCTTTGCCAAAATTCAGAAACACTTCTAGATAAATAGGGGATGTTAAAGTTTTTACTTAATTTAAAACCAAACATTTTTGCGGTTCCTATAGCAATATCTGAATACCCAGAAAAATCACAATAAATTTGAAAGAAGAATAATACTGAGGCATAAAGTAAGGATAAACTGCCTTGTTCACCTGGATTACTAAAAATATCATTTACTGCAATTGCAACATTATCAGCAATAACAATTTTTTTAAACAATCCCCATATTATTTGTCTTAAGCCATCTTTAATTAAGGGTAGATTAAATTTTCTGACAATTGTAAACTGTGGAAGTAAGTTCCGTGCTCTTTCAATAGGTCCTGCTACTAACTGAGGAAAAAAGCTAACAAAACACAGAAAATTTAATATATTCTTTGTGGGAGCAATATTTTTTTTATACACATCTAAACTATAACTCATAGTTTGAAAAGTATAAAAACTTAAGCCAACAGGTAAAATAATATTTAAGGTGCTAAAGGTAGAAAGACTATCATTCAAGTGAAATAAATTTGAAAATTCTTGAATGAAAAAGTTGAAATATTTAAAGATGAAAAGCACTCCTAAATTCCAGAAAATACTAACAAATAAAAATAACTTTTTATAATGTTTATTTTCAGACTTTTCAATATAAATACCTGCAAAATAATCAACTAGAGAACTTGCAACAATTAATAATAGAAAACGCCAATCCCATAAGCCATAAAAGATATAACTGGCAATAAGTAAAAATAGATTTTGAAGCTTAATTTTTTTAGCACCAATGATCCAATAGACAATAAAAACAATAGGTAAGAAAAGTCCAAATGAAAACGAATTGAATAACAATTTAGGTATGAGGTTTGTTAGTTTATAGGTTTCAAATATAACAAAATTCTTGTTGCAGGAAATAGATTTTTCGGAACACTTTTATTTTTTCGATAAAGCATTATATTATGTAGATAAAATGAAAAAGCCTAAGTGTAAACACTTAGGCTTTTTGATAATTTAAAGTAAATAATACTAGGAATACTATTGAAAAATAGTATTCCTAGTATTATGCTGTTGTCTAAATTATTAACAATTTATTCAAAGTAACTATAATTGTCTCCATTTTTCATTTTCAATAACGTTTCATAAATTAATTTAATAACGTTTTCTACATCGTCTTGGTGAACCATCTCAACCGTAGTATGCATATATCTAAGAGGTAAAGAAATTAATGCACTGGCCACTCCCATGTTGCTATAGGCAAAGGCGTCGGTGTCAGTACCTGTCGCTCTAGATAAAGCAGCTCTTTGAAAAGGTATTGTGTTTTCTTCAGCAGTGTCAATAATTAAATCTCTTAGTTTTTGCTGTACAGCAGGAGCATATGCAATAACAGGGCCCGCTCCAATTTCTGCATGACCTTGCGTTTTTTTATTGATCATAGGGGTAGTAGTGTCATGAGTAACATCAGTAACAATAGCCGCATCTGGTTGTATTCTTTCTGCAATCATTTGGGCACCTCTTAAACCAATTTCTTCCTGAACGGAATTCGTTATATATAACCCAAAAGGGAGTTTCTTTTTATTTTCATGAAGTAATCGCGCTACTTCTGCAATCATAAAACCACCCATTCGATTGTCTAATGCTCTACAAACAAACTTGTCCTTATTTAATATGTGAAACTCATCTGGATACGTTATAACACATCCCACATGGATCCCTATTTTTTCAACATCCTCTTTAGTCTTGCACCCTACATCAATAAAAATATTATCAGGTTTTGGAGCTTCTTCTTTTGCTTTGTTTCTAGTATGAATAGCTGGCCAACCAAATACTCCTTTTACAATACCTTTTTTAGTATGAATGTTTACAATTTTTGAAGGGGCAATTTGATGATCGCTACCACCATTTCTTACCACATATAATAAACCGTCATCACTAATATAATTCACATACCATGAAATTTCATCAGCATGTCCTTCAATAACGACTTTATATTTTGCCTCAGGATTAATAACACCTACGGCAGTACCGTAAGTATCTGTAATAAATTCATCTACATAGGGTTTTAAATAGTCCATCCAGATTTTTTGACCATCCCATTCGTAACCGGTCGGAGCGGCATTATTTAAATATTTTTCTAAAAAAGTAAGTGATTTCTTCGTTAATATAGAACTTGCCATAATGTGAATTAGTTAAATCGATTATTAGATCTTTCAAAATTAATAATATAATCATAAGATTCACATCTCAATTTGTTTATTTTTGGAATAATTTTCGCAATTAGATGAATTCGAGATACATTAAAAATGAAATCCATACAATACTTATATATATATATCACGTTAATTTCAGTCCAAACGAGCTTAGGACAAGACTATAAAGAAGTTAAAAATGACAGTACAAACACCTTTTATTATATAATACAAGGAGATACCATCCCTACAGAGTTTATTGATTTAGAAGAAGTAATACTATTAAATAAACTTGAATTTAATAGTAAACAAGACCGCAGAAGGTATTTAATCCTTCGAAGAAAAACTCGAAAAGTATATCCTTATGCCAAATTAGCTTCTGAAAGACTTATTACAATGACCGAACGTTTAAAAGCGATAAAGTCTAACAGAGCAAAAAAGAAATATACCAAACGAATACAAAAGTATATTGAAGAAGAGTTTTCCGAAAAATTAAAAAAACTTACAAGAACTGAAGGTCAGATTTTAGCAAAACTCATTCATAGGCAAACAGGAAGGACAGCATTTAATTTAGTAAAAGAGCTCCGTTCGGGTTGGCGAGCCTTTTGGTATAATACAACAGCTAAAATGTTTGATATTTCCTTAAAGGAAGAATATAGTCCTTTTGAAGAGAAGGAAGATTACTTAATTGAAGATGTTTTAGAGCGCTCTTTTCAATCTAATATATTAGAACGCCAAGCCCCAGCATTCGATATTGATTTCTTAGATCTAACTGCGCATTGGAGAAAAAAGTAATCTTGTAAATATTGAATTGTTTAAGTAATTGTTTAGATATCTAAGCATTAGTTGCTTTTTATTTTAATTTATCTTGTAAGTGATGTTCTTCGATCTCATTATTTGTTATAGGTTCTGGCATTAAGAAATGACAACTTTGGTTTTAAGGCATTAGTCTATGGTAAAAAGATTTTTTTTGATTCACTTACAAAGTGCTTTAAAGAAGTTTATTTTTGAGGCATATATAATAAGGTATAAAACATGTTTTACCTAAAGTATAGGTATTCAAAGAATTGAAAAAAACTTTGCTAAAAAGAGTAAAAAAAGGCAGAAATAACTTGCTAATTTTAAAAAGCAATCTATATTTGCAGCCGCTTAGAGAGATACGAAAACTCTCAGAATAACAAGTGAGATTGACATCAAAAAAAAATACAGAATTATTTTTAAAAAACATTGTGGAATTTAAAAAGTAATCTATATTTGCATCCCCTTAGAGAGCTACGAAAACTCTCAGAGTAACAGGCAAGATTGGCATCGAAAAAGTTTTTATTATTTTTTCAAAAAAGATTGCAGGGTTTAAAAAGTGTTGTATATTTGCACCCGCTTAGAGATATAGCGAGTTTGAAATAGAGAGTGAATGGTTGTATTAAGGTTCGATTCCTTTACACTTAACAAGAGATTCTAGCGATAGGATTTTTTTCTTAGAGCGATCTAAGAAAAGTTCATTGATTTATTGAAATTGACAGCGTAGATAGTTTTAATCTTCGGATTAGAGTTATTTATATTGAAAAACTAAACTAAGTAAAATACCTGAGATTTTTTTGAGGGCTTTGTAGTTGTATTAATATTATTTAAGATTATACGATGAAGAGTTTGATCCTGGCTCAGGATGAACGCTAGCGGCAGGCCTAACACATGCAAGTCGAGGGGTAACATGAGAGCTTGCTCTTGATGACGACCGGCGCACGGGTGAGTAACGCGTATACAATCTACCTTATACTAGAGTATAGCCCAGAGAAATTTGGATTAATCCTCTATAGTCTATTAATATAGCATTATATAAATAGTAAAGGTTACGGTATAAGATGAGTATGCGTCCTATTAGTTTGTTGGTGTGGTAACGGCACACCAAGACTACGATAGGTAGGGGCCCTGAGAGGGGGATCCCCCCACACTGGTACTGAGACACGGACCAGACTCCTACGGGAGGCAGCAGTGAGGAATATTGGACAATGGGTGAGAGCCTGATCCAGCCATGCCGCGTGCAGGATGACTGCCCTATGGGTTGTAAACTGCTTTTATACAGGAAGAAACACCTCTACGTGTAGAGGCTTGACGGTACTGTAAGAATAAGGATCGGCTAACTCCGTGCCAGCAGCCGCGGTAATACGGAGGATCCAAGCGTTATCCGGAATCATTGGGTTTAAAGGGTCCGTAGGCGGGTTTATAAGTCAGTGGTGAAAGTTTGCGGCTCAACCGTAAAATTGCCATTGATACTGTAGATCTTGAATTAGTGTGAAGTGATTAGAATAAGTAGTGTAGCGGTGAAATGCATAGATATTACTTAGAATACCAATTGCGAAGGCAGGTCACTAACACTATATTGACGCTGAGGGACGAAAGCGTGGGGAGCGAACAGGATTAGATACCCTGGTAGTCCACGCCGTAAACGATGGATACTAGCTGTTCGGACTTCGGTCTGAGTGGCTAAGCGAAAGTGATAAGTATCCCACCTGGGGAGTACGTTCGCAAGAATGAAACTCAAAGGAATTGACGGGGGCCCGCACAAGCGGTGGAGCATGTGGTTTAATTCGATGATACGCGAGGAACCTTACCAGGGCTTAAATGTAGATTGACAGGGGTGGAAACACCTTTTCCTTCGGGCAATTTACAAGGTGCTGCATGGTTGTCGTCAGCTCGTGCCGTGAGGTGTCAGGTTAAGTCCTATAACGAGCGCAACCCCTGTTGTTAGTTGCCAGCGAGTCATGTCGGGAACTCTAACAAGACTGCCAGTGCAAACTGTGAGGAAGGTGGGGATGACGTCAAATCATCACGGCCCTTACGTCCTGGGCCACACACGTGCTACAATGGCCGGTACAGAGAGCAGCCACTACGCGAGTAGGAGCGAATCTTGAAAGCCGGTCTCAGTTCGGATCGGAGTCTGCAACTCGACTCCGTGAAGCTGGAATCGCTAGTAATCGCATATCAGCCATGATGCGGTGAATACGTTCCCGGGCCTTGTACACACCGCCCGTCAAGCCATGGAAGCTGGGAGTACCTGAAGTCGGTGACCGCAAGGAGCTGCCTAGGGTAAAACTGGTAACTAGGGCTAAGTCGTAACAAGGTAGCCGTACCGGAAGGTGCGGCTGGAACACCTCCTTTCTAGAGCTTGTTTAATGAGAATTAAACAGGAGATA